>NZ_KB904062.1:0-100699 GCF_000379985.1 Streptococcus caballi DSM 19004
GGGATACTACGTCAGTACGGTTGGATTAAACGAGAAAACTGTTGCGAAATACATACGTGAGCAAGAGAAAGACGACATCGCACTCGATAAATTAAGTGTAAAAGAATATGAAGATCCATTCTCGGATGGAGGCTTTAGAACACGATAAAAGCCCGTTGTTACGGGCATTAGTCAAGTAATCAAAGCATAACCTGAACGTATGTTCAGCGAGCGTCTTTAGACGCCGCTGGAGTTTAACGGCTTATAGCCGGTGTACAAGCCACCCGTTTACACGGGTGGTTTTGACTTTTTCTCAATAGGTGCCACGCTGGCCAATAATTTTTTGAGACCAACTTCTGGAAAGTTAATTTTGAGTTCCTGTGTCTTGCCTGAGCCTGACACTTCCAGAACTGTGCCATCTCCCCATTTACGATGATGGGCGATGTCGCCGATTTGCCAGTCCACTGCTCCTTGCTCTGCCTTAGTCGATTGGCCAAAAGGTACTGCTACTGAAGGTTTTGGAAATGGCTGAGCTAAACTACTTGCTCGTTTTGAATGAGCTTGTGTCTTTCTGTCTTGCAGAGCCTGTTGCAAACTCATGCCTTGACCAAACTGCATAGGTTCGTCCTTACTGTATTTCACACCAAATGAGGATGTCACTGGGCGTGCCAATCCCTGGTACTGCAAGAGGTCATCGGAAATTTCTCGCAAGAAACGAGTTGGACGGTTGTAACTCGTTTTACCATAAAGAACTCGACTATTTGCATTGGTCAAGAAGAGAATCTCCTCTGCACGGGTAATACCGACGTAGGCCAAACGACGCTCTTCTTCCAACTCATCCTGATCTTCTGAAGCGCGTGATAATGGAAAGATGCCTTCTTCCATACCAATCAGGAAGACCACTGGAAATTCCAGTCCCTTAGCCGCATGCAGGGTCATAAGCGTAACTTCTGCCGTCTCCACATCACCATCATCCGTATCAGCAATCAAGGCTAAGTCATTAAGGAAACGCCCCAGTTTTTCAAGACCGGTTTCATCTGCTGGACCGTCGTTATTATTCTCATCAAAGTTTTTGGTAACAGACAAGAATTCTTCGATATTTTCAATACGTGCCTGACTTTCAAGTGTATTTTGAACTTGCAAAGCTTCCAAGTAACCAGACTTGTCCAGCACTGCTTCAACCAATTCCGTCACGGTCATCTTGTCTAAATCATCCCGTAAATTGAGCACCAAATTAGCAAAATCCCAAACAGCCTGCGCAGCTTTTCCTTTAACAGGTGAAAGCATAATATTGGCTGAGGCATCTAGTAGGCTCATATCTTGCAGCTGGGCAAAGTTACGAATTTTCTCAAGAGTTCCCGGTCCAACACCACGTTTGGGTTCATTGACGATACGCTCATAGGAAATATTGTCTGCCGTATTAGCAATGACGTTCAGATAAGAGATAACGTCACGGATTTCCTTACGGCTGTAGAACTTAGTGCCGCCAACCATGGTATAAGGGATATTAGACTTGAGCAAGGCTTCTTCAATAGTACGTGACTGAGCATTAGTGCGGTAGAGCACTGCAAAATCTTTAAAATTTTTACCCGTTTCACGGACAATATTGTCAATAGTTGAAGCAACGAAAACCGCTTCATCATGTTCATCGTGAGCCCGGTAATAAACAATCTGTTCACCATCAGCATTTTGCGTCCAAAGCTTCTTGGGACGACGGTTACGGTTGTTGTTAATCACATCATTGGCTGCCGCTAGGATCTTCTTGGTTGAACGATAATTTTCCTCCAGCAAAACAACCTTTGCTTGAGGGTAATCCTTCTCAAAATCAAGGATATTTTGCATATCAGCTCCACGCCAGCCATAGATAGACTGATCGGCATCCCCAACAACGCAAATATTTTTAAAACGTGACGCCAAAAGTTTCACTAACTGATACTGAGCATGGTTAGTATCTTGGTACTCATCCACGTGAATGTACTGGTAGCGCTGCTGATAATAGGCTAAAACATCTGGATTTTGATCAAAAAGACGCAAGGTCAGCATAATCAAATCATCAAAGTCCATAGCCTCTGAACGACGCAGTTCTTCTTGGTAGGCTTTGTAGCACTTAGCGACAATCTGAGTATACATGTCACCCGCTTGATGCTCATACGCCACCTCATCTAGCAAGTCATTTTTAGCATTGGAAATGGTGCCCAGAATAGAACGCTCATTCCATTTCTTTGGATCTAGATTAAGGTTCTTGAGAATACGTTTCATCAGCGTGCGCTGCTCACCTGGATCTACAATAGTGAAATTACGATTGTAGCCAATGTGATCAGCTTCGCGTCGCAAAATACGAACACACATACTATGGAAGGTAGCAATCAAAGTCTCCTGAGTAGCAGGATTCAGCGCCATGGCTCGCTCACGCATTTCCCGCGCCGCCTTATTGGTAAAGGTAATGGCTAAAATATTCCAAGGATTGACAAATTTTTCATCAATCAAATAGGCAATGCGATGAGTCAGCACTCGTGTCTTACCCGATCCAGCACCCGCCATAATCAAAAGCGGTCCTTCCGTTGTTTGTACCGCTTCTGCTTGTTTATCATTCATTCCGTTCAATAAAGGATTCATCATTTCTTCCTTTCAGTTTATAGTCAAACTAGCCTTAAAATTATATCATGTTTGCCACTAAAAAGAAATTATTGATCCACTTTTAGATGAATTTGATACATTCCTCGAACAGCATTGCAGGCGTAAATTTTATCCGCATTTTTCAAATCTTCCAGATTAAGCACACTTTCCTTGACTTTTCCTTGATCAAGAAGATGTTGCCGATAAACGCCATTTAAAAGCCCCAACTTAGCAGCTGGTGTCAACCATTGCCCATCTTTTTCGATAATAATATTAGCAATACTGCTTTCCAACACCTGACCCTTTTTATTGAGAAAGATAGCATCTTCATTTCGAACAGTCACATGACTACGCTGGCTGGTTTTAAAATATCTAAAAGCTAAAGAGTGATTACTGTCTTCCTGCTCTGCTATTTTAAGAGTCAGATAAGAAGATGGTAAAGGAGTCAACAGCTTTTGAGAAAGAGAAAATTTGCCACTTTTAGATAGGCTAATACGTAATCGATAGACTTTTGATGCGTCACTATCTGATAAACACTGATTAATTTTTGATTTTAATAAGTTCTCATCAAAGGGATATGCAAAATACCCAGCCGCCTTCCTCAAACGACTTAGATGTTCATGATAAAAAGTCATCTGTCCATTTTCAATTTTTGCTGTTGTGATGAGATCAAATGTTTCAATTTGTCGATAGAGGACAGCAGATTTTTGATCCACTTCCTCATATTCATCACGCCACTTGGAGTCCCAAGTGATGCCACCACCAACACCATAAATAGCTTCCTTACTAGTAACTTGTAGGCTTCGGATGGCTACATTGAAAATCCGCCTACCATCAGGCAGGAGAACACCAATCGTCCCACAATAGACTCCACGTGGTTCAGGCTCCAAGTCATTGATGATTTCCATAGTGGATTGCTTAGGAGCACCTGTAATTGAACCACAAGGAAAGAGAGCACGGAAAAGAGAAAGTAAATCATCAGCTTCATCTTTTAAATATCCCGTGATAGAGGATGTCATCTGCCAAACAGTTGAATAGGCTTCAACATGACAAAGCTGCTCCACCTGAACAGATCCGATTTGGCAGACCTTCCCCATATCATTGCGCAGAAGGTCAACAATCATCATATTTTCAGCACGATTTTTAGAATCTTGAGCTAGCCAATTTTTATTATAATAGTCTTCCTCAAGATACTGACCACGATTAATGGTTCCTTTCATCGGTCGTGTCCGAAGAAGGTTGCCATCTGTCTCAAAGAAAAGCTCTGGACTCACACTCAAGACTGCAAAATTATCATGGGCAATATAAGCATTATAGCCAGCATCTTGTGCCAAAACCAAATGATTATAAACCTGCAGCAAGTCCATATCCAACTCCTGATCCAACTGCACGGTATAATTAACTTGGTAAGTATTCCCCTGCCTGATTTCCTGATGAATTCTGGCAATTGCTGCCTCATAAGTCGTTTGGTCAACTCTTTTCTTCCAATCTCTAGGCGGTGTAGGTAAGGAAGACTGACTAGGAAAATCTGCTTTCTCCACCTTATCATGAACTGTAAAATACGCTAGGTACTCACCACCTAGTCTTTTTTGATGAACCGCAAGACCCTCATCAAAAGCTGAAGCAGCCTCATAGGAAACATAGCCGACCACATAATAGCCTTCTTGTTGATAGCTTTGACATTTGTCTAAAACACTGGCAACTTCTGATAAATGCTCAGCAACCAACTCAGTAATGGGCTCCTTAAACAAATAACGTTGGCCTAAGCCTTTAAAATCAATAATCGTCTGCTCATGTGACATCGCGCTCTCCCCATAGGTACTAAAGCAGACCATTGTTCTGCTTTAAAATAGTATTATCCATTACCTATTTTAGGTTATTCTGACAAAATTAACAAGCTTCTTTAGCTCGCTTTATCTTTATATTGATGGCAAAGTTCAATAAAATAGTCATGAACTACATCCGAGTCTGTTAACTCTGGGTGAAAGGCTAAGCCTAACTGATTTTGATATTGAACAGCTACCACTCGTCCATCAACTTGTGCCAAAATGTCAACTCCTTTTCCAATAGCTGAGACATAAGGTGCCCGAATGAAGGTCATTGGAACCTCACCCAGATGGGCCATATGAGCTTGTCTTTCAAAAGACCCTAACTGTCGCCCATAAGCATTGCGTTGGACAGTTACTGGCAGCGTTCCAAAATGAACCGTTTCATCCTCAACCAGTTTCTCTGCTAGTAAAATCAAGCCAGCACAAGTTCCTAAAACAGGTAAACCAGCTTCAATTTTAGACTTAAGAGGATTAAATAAATGCAAATCCTTCAATAACTTTCCTTGAACAGTTGATTCGCCTCCTGGAAGTATCAGCCCATGATATTCATTATCTAGATCTGATAACTGTCGAATGTAAAAGGGATCGACACCAAGCCTATTTAGTTTTTGAGCATGTTCAGCAAAAGCTCCTTGCAGAGCTAGTATTCCAATACTAATCATCTGTTGCTCCTTAGTTTCCACGTTCTGCCATTAAAAGGGAAATTTCATTTTCGTTAATACCAACCATAGCTTCTCCTAAATTCTCTGATAGCTGAGCTAGCAAAACTGGGTCTTGATAATTGGTCACTGCTTGAACAATAGCACGCGCTCTTTTAGTCGGGTTACCTGATTTAAAAATACCAGATCCAACAAAAACGCCCTCTGCTCCCAGTTGCATCATGAGAGCGGCATCTGCAGGAGTTGCAACACCTCCAGCTGCAAAAAGCACTACTGGCAGTCTTCCCGAGCCATGCACTTCCTTGATCAACTCATAAGAAACTTGTAATTCTTTAGCAGCGTGATAGAGCTCATCCTCACTTAGAGCTTGAATCTTAGCGATGTCATGATTAAGTTGACGAAGGTGACGAACCGCCTGCACCACATCGCCTGTCCCAGGCTCCCCCTTAGAACGGATCATGCTAGCACCTTCTTCAATACGTCGCAAGGCTTCTCCCAGATTTTTAGCACCGCAGACAAAAGGTACTTGAAAATGGCGTTTATTGATATGCAAGCTATCATCTGCTGGCGATAAGACTTCACTTTCATCAATATAATCTATCTCAATAGCCTGTAAAATCTGAGCTTCAACGAGATGACCAATACGTACCTTAGCCATGACTGGAATAGAGACTGCATCTTGAATACCTTTAATCATAGCAGGATCACTCATTCGTGAGACACCGCCCGCTGCACGAATGTCCGCTGGAATTCGCTCTAGAGCCATAACCGCACAAGCACCAGCTTCTTCAGCAATTTTTGCCTGCTCTGGTGTTGTGACATCCATGATAACACCACCTTTTAACATTTGAGCCAATTGTTTGTTGAGTTGATAACGTTGATTTGTCATTGTATTACCTCATTTACTTTTTTGATGACTTTTATTATAATAAATTCTGACATGATAACAATAATCATTTTATAACTTTTTCATAAGGTCAGGTGATAATTCTATGCTCACATATTCTCTTGATACGCATCATAAAGAGCCGCTTTATGAGCAACTCTATCAAGCCATTAAATCCGATATTCTACAAGGCCAACTGGCTGCTCATTCCAAGTTGCCTTCCAAGCGGCAGTTAGCTAAACATTTGGGCATCTCTATTGTCACCGTTGAAAATAGCTATCAACAGCTAAAAGCTGAAGGATTTATCTACAGTAAGCCCAAACGAGGCTTTTTCGTCTCTAAAATCCAACTAAAACAAGACCTTCCTCAACAGGTCATAAGGTTAGTTCCTAATCAAGAATTAAGGTCAGTTGAAAAGTCCAATAAAATTAATCTCAGTCAAAATCGGATTAATCCAGAGACTTTTCCTTTTTCCACCTGGTCCAAACTGGTTCGCCGCGTTCTCAATGATTATCAAAACGAACTGGTCCAATCTGCACCAAGTCAAGGCATTTGGGATCTACGCCTAGCTATTTCCCAGCATCTCAGTGACTATCGTGGCATGATTGTTGACCCTCAACAAATTGTCATCGGAGCTGGGACGGACTACCTCTATACGCTGCTTCTCCAATTTTTTGGAACCGATAAACGTATCGCCATTGAAAATCCTGGCTACAGCAAAATCGCTAGGATTTATGAACAATTTGAGGTAAGACTTGATTATCTTCCTATGGAAGCTAATGGCATTTCCTTAACGGCGCTCAAAAACAGTCAAGCAGACATCGTTCATATCTCACCGTCCCACCAATTTCCTACAGGTGCGGTTTTGCCCATTAATAAACGCTATGAACTGCTCTCCTGGGCTAGTCAAGACGACAATCGTTTCATCATTGAAGATGACTTTGACAGCGAGTTTCGTTTTGGCAGTAGGCCTTTACCTAGCCTGCAAGAGATTGATAGTTCTGGCAAGGTCATCTACATTAATACATTTAGTAAAAGTCTGGTCCCAACCCTACGAATCAGCTACATGGTTTTACCAGCCCAGCTCTTACCGAAATTTCAGACAAAACTAACCTTTTACTCTAATACAGTTTCCAATTTAGAGCAATACACGCTGGCAAGTTTTATTAAAGAAGGTTACTTTGAAAAACACCTCAACCGTATGCGCCTGTTTTATCAGCGTAAGCGTGACAAGTTCATCAATAAGTTGATGCAGAGTCCTCTGGCTTCTATCATTACTATCCACAATGAAGATGCGGGTCTGCATTTCATCTTAAGCCTCCACCTCGAGTTGAGCGATGAGGAAATTTGTCAAAGAGCAGAGAATCATGGGCTGACTATCAAACCACTTTCTTACTTTTACCACGCAGACAAAAAAGAGGCAAGTCATTCCTTCATTATTAATTTTACCAACATCAGCGATCAGGAAATTGACCGAATCATTACTATTTTAACGGAAATTTGCATCAAGAAGGATTAAAATACTTATATTTCACAAACTATTTTTAGAAATATATTGACAAAGTTCGTTTTTTACTTTAGCATAGTAAGAGTAATTAAATATTAAACCGAATGATGTTAATCAGGAGAAGAAAGAGGTTCTTTCGCCGAAGGAGTTACGCTCTCAGGTGTCTATGAGACAGGACTGATTGACTGACGGGCTTCTGGAGAGACCACTGAAAAGCATTTTTCAGATACTGGCGCCGAAGGGGCAAGGTGAAAACACTCAAACTCTCAGGCAAAAGGACAGAAGGTAAGGACTTGTCACTTTTTTGAACAGACAAAGCTTATCCCTCTTAAAGAAGTTATCTCAGATAACTTCTTTTTCTTTTAACATTGTTCGACATGAAGGGATTTTTTACATGTTACAATTTTTCACTGCTCTGGACAATATCGTCTGGGGGGCACCGCTGCTTATCCTCTTGGTTGGTACAGGGATTTACCTGACTATCCGACTAGGCTTACTGCAAGTTTTAAAATTGCCCAAAGCCTTCAAACTCATCTTTGCGGATGATAAGGGGTCTGGAGATATTTCTAGTTTTGCAGCTTTGGCAACTGCCCTGGCCGCTACTGTCGGTACTGGTAATATCGTTGGAGTTGCAACGGCTATCAAGGCTGGTGGGCCTGGGGCGCTATTCTGGATGTGGATAGCTGCTTTCTTTGGGATGGCAACCAAATACGCTGAAGGCCTTCTTGCTATCAAATACCGTACCAAAGATGACAATGGTGAAATTTCAGGCGGTCCAATGTACTATATCGTCAATGGTATGGGGCAAAAATGGAAACCACTCGCAATCTTCTTTGCCATCGCAGGTATCTTGGTAGCCTTCCTCGGAATTGGTACCTTCTCTCAGGTCAACTCGATCACTTCTTCACTGGAAAACAGCTTCAATTGGTCTCCAAAAATTGTCAGTCTTGTCATTGCAGTAATCGTGGCTATCATCATCTTCGGTGGTATTCAATCCATCTCTAAAGTTTCTGAAAAAGTTGTGCCATTCATGGCAATTATCTACATCATCGCTACTCTTACTGTTATCTTCGTGAATGCTAACCACATCATTCCAGCCTTTGGTCAAATCTTCTCTGGTGCCTTCACAGGTACAGCTGCCGTTGGTGGTTTCGCAGGGGCTGTAGTCAAAGATGCTATTCAAAAAGGGATTGCACGTGGTGTCTTCTCAAACGAATCTGGTTTAGGGTCTGCGCCAATCGCCGCCGCTGCTGCCAAAACAGAAGAACCTGTTGAACAAGGTCTTATATCAATGACGGGTACTTTTATTGATACCATTATTATCTGTACCTTGACTGGTTTATCTATCATTGTAACAGGCAAGTGGACCGTACAAGGTCTGGAAGGTGCACCGCTGACACAAGCTGCCTTCTCTTCACTTTTTGGTACACCTGGTGCTCTTGCCCTCACATTCTGTCTTGTCCTCTTTGCCTTTACAACCATTTTGGGATGGTCTTACTACGGCGAACGCTGTTTTGAATTCCTCTTTGGTACAAAGTTCATCAAGCTCTACCGTCTTATTTTCGTCATCATGGTTGCTCTCGGTGGTTTTCTCAAATTAGAACTCATCTGGATTATCGCTGACATCGTTAATGGACTGATGGCACTGCCAAACTTGGTTGCCTTGCTGGCACTTTCACCGATTATCATCAAAGAAACCAAGCGCTACTTTGCAAAAAATTAAGTTAATAGGAAAAGAAAGATTTAAGGAGGCACTAGTCCTCTGAAATAAGTCACAAGAAAAACACTCCTGTTGAAAATCTAGTAAACTAGAAACAGGAGTGTTTTGTTATGGCCAAAAAAAGCCTATTTGGTAGAAACTAAGTTAGCCTCTATCGAAATGAAAAAGACAGGGAAGCCCAATAAGGTCATCGTGGAGACTTTGGACATCAAGAATGATAGTCTAATTTACACCTGAATAGGATGGTATGACAATGATGGACTTCATGGTTGTCATCAAGTGATCCTGTGGGGAAACTAGCTATGGTAAAGGGGAGGATTTTTTCATCTTCTCAAAATAGAAAGAAGATCCGTCAATAAAAATAGATCTTTCCAGGGATTTTATCTCAAAACGTTTTAAAAGAATTAATCCATGAGCTATTTTTTTGGTAGAGAGAGTTTAACCTGGGTTCCCTGTCCTTTTTGGCTTTGGTAGGTAATGTCAGCTTCCATGAGTGTCAAAATACGCTTGACCAGAGCCAAACCAAGGCCATTTCCTGAAATGTGACGCGAATCATCTGCCTGATAGAAGGGATCAAAGATATGTTCTAGTTCCTCTTTAGACATGCCAATGCCATCGTCTGAAATGACAACTTCTACGAAATTTCCCCTATCCCGAAGGCAAATTTCCAAATGTACTCTATCACTACTATACTTGACCGCATTTTCGATAAGATTTATCCAAATCATCATCAACCAGTCAGCATTTGTTCTGATACTAGTAGCTGGGGCGTCGAAGGTCAGATCAATCTCTTTTTCCGCCCATTTTTCGGTAATTAAAATGAGAGCATGACGTATCTGTTCATCTATCCGAACAATCTCATTTAGAGGCATCTTGTCCAAATAATCCAAGCGGGACAAGTCTAGTAGGGTAGTGGATAGATTGGACAGACGTAGGCTCTCTGATTTTAGCAAAGTGAGTAAAGTCTTTTCTTCCTCCTCGCTCAGCGCGCCATTTTCTAACAATTCTGCAATACTGACTAGTGAGGCCAACGGAGTTTTGAATTCGTGGGAAACATTGCTGACAAAGTCTTTTTGCATCCTGTCCGTTCGACTCAAGGTACTGGTCATACTATTGAAACTTTCAGTTAGTTCATCAATTTCATTAAGATAATCAGCATCTTTACGGAGGGATTGTTTACGCACAATCGTATGACTGTAATCCCCCTGAGCCACTGCCTTAACCACCTGATTAAGTTCAACGATTGGTTTAGTAAGATGGTAAGCCCCAAACCACATGCTTAAGGCGCCAAAAAGAAAGGTCAGCAGACAAATGCAGAAAGACAGCACATATAAGCTCTCTTTGGTTGGTATATCCTTATAAAAAAGGCTATAAATACCCAAAACCAAGACAACTGACAAAAGACAGGACAGAGACAGAACTACACAAAACAAAAAAGTGAAATAGGTTCTCAGCGGCAAACGAAAATGCTTTTTAACCATCAAGCTTCTCCTCCCTGACAAGAGCCTTGTATCCTAATCCTCTAACAGTCTCGATGGAGACTTGAGAGTAGGGAAGAATTTTTTTCCGAACCTTTTTAATGCAAGCATCAACAACCCGCTCATCATGGTCAGTTTCAATGCCCCAAATACTATCAAGCAAATCTAGTCGGGTAAAAATTTTATTTGGATGCCCTACCAATTTGTAAAGTACTTGAAACTCCTTTGGAGCAAAGTTTGTACTTATGACACCATCCGTAACCGTTAGAGCTTCTTGGTCCAATAGCAAAGCTCCAATTTGTAGTCGTTGACTGGTCTGAAGACGAGCTCTTCTACAAAGCGATTCCACCCGCAAAATGAGTTCTTTAAGCTGGATGGGCTTAACCATATAGTCATCTGCTCCAAAACCGAAACCCTTTTCCTTGTCCTCCAAACCACCCTTAGCGGTTAAGATTAAAATAGGCAAGTCTGGTCTGGTCAATCTAAGGCTATCAATCAGCTCATAGCCATCCACTTTGGGCATCATCACATCTGTAATTAAAAAATCAATAAAATCATGTTCAAAAATATCCAAGGCCTCTTGTCCATCATTAGCTAAGCTAACCTGATACCCCTCTTGACGAAGGGCTGTAGCCAGTAAATGCTGAAGAACCTGATCATCTTCTGCCAACAAAATATGAAGCAAAGCATCTCCTTCCTACCCTATAAGTTTTCAAAAATAGTATAGTCAATTAGTTTGTCTTTTATTACTTCGACGTAAGAGGAAACTCCGTTTCCTTATTTACAACTTCAAACACTCCACTGGATTGTTTGAACTCGCCTTGCCGTATTCCAGCACTACCTGCAGCTCGTTGCCTAGTACTAAAAGAAAACTAAAAGACTATACTGACTGAGATTAAACAATCAAATCATAAGAAAAGAGTTCATACATTACTTTTCTTGAAAAAGCCGACCCTCTCTAAGTCGATAAACGTGGTCAACTACATCCAAAATTCGTTCATCATGAGTAACCATAATCGCAGCCGAGTGATTTTCCTTGGTCTCTTTTTGAAGTAATTCAGCAATTTGGCGACCTCGTGCTTCATCCAAGCTAGCCGTTGGTTCATCAGCAAGTATCAAGGCAGGCTTGGCCAAGAAAGCTCTAGCAATCGCAGCCCTTTGTTTTTGACCACCAGATAATTGTTTAGGAAATTTTTTAGCGCAGTCACTAATGCCTAAATCATCTAACAACTCTTTTATGCGTTGATCCAAATTCTTGATCCGACTCATCTTTGCTGCCATGAGTAATTGGTCATAAACTGTCAGGTAAGGAAGTAACTGGTGGCTTTGAAAAACAAAACCAATTTTTTCACGACGAATACTGGTCCAGATTTTTTGTGTTGCTTGACTAATGTCTTGACCGTCCAAAATAATATGCCCTTTATCTGCTGACATGAGAACCCCAGCGATAGATAGTAGAGTACTTTTACCCGAACCCGACGGTCCCAAAATAGCTACGAATTCTCCCGCTGCCACTTCGAGTTGTAAGTTATTTAAAACAGTGCGTTTTTCTTCCCCATCTTGAAAGCTTTTTTGGATATCTTTTAAGTCTAAAATTGCTGGCATCATTCTTCACCTCCATTTATAATTTCAACTGGATCAATACGAGAAACGCGATGAATCGATACCAAACTAGACAAAACGGTAACGACTACAAATACCAGTGAAATAATGCCCATATTTTGCCACTGTAGATAAAACGGCATTTTAACTGGTAAGATCCTAGCCATCACTAGTGATAATAAATCTCCAAAAATGACCCCGATTAAAGAAAGTAAGAAAACTTGACTGATTTGCTGACTTGCAATGGCTGACATCGGCATACCTATAGCCTTTAATACGCCAAATTGCTGGCGCTTTTCTAAAGTGATAATGTAAAAGAAAACTGCTAATATGGCTACCGAAGCCACAACAAGTACCCAAAGAATCATTTGTAGGGTGGATTGTTCCGCTGAGTACCCTGGAATTTTATTGATAATTTCTGATTTTGTTTTAATCTCTGCCTTGCTGATAGTAGCTGTTTTTAAACTCTTATCCTTGCTCATGATGACCTGTGGACTGAAGCTATAATTGGGATTGCTGACTTTAACCAAAGAGGAATAACTTGCTTGACTGATAAAGCCAACTGAACTATGCCCATACATATAACCTTTGGTAAATCCCGTCACAACAAAACTTGTTTTGCCATTTTTATCTTTTACCTTATCGCCAACTTCAACTCCATCTGCTTTAAAGCTCTCATCTAAAACAATGCCATTAGACTTGCTACTAAATGATTTACCAGTGGTTAATTTTGGCAAGAGTGTACTTTCATTTCCGAGGACAAAATAAGTCACTTCCAACTTGTCTTTTTCTCCTTGAAGCGTCAAGGTGCTACGTTGGATATTTAACTCCTCAGTATCAGACAAATCTAAATCTAAAATGTCCGCCTGCTGCGCCTCCGTTAAGGTTGAGTAGGGAATGATCCCCTCAGCATCTTCGTTGATGATAAAATACTGTGTATCTAGTCGCTCAATTCCCGAACTAACAGCTTGACCAAGACCATTAGTCAAGCCAGACAAGAACATGACCATAAAAATCATGAGAATAACTAAACCTTCTACTAAGAAATATTTCTTCTTATAGAACAATATTTCCTTAAAAGCATATTTCATATGACATTTCCTCCATTCACAAAGCAGTATAGCACAGCTTTATGACCTTAATATGACCTTTTTACAGAAAATGAGAAAATGTTTCAGCAGCCAACATGTTCTGATTAACAGTCTAAGTAAACACTGCATTGTTTTTATTGAAGACTATCTAACCTTTCTTTAACTTCTTTGGCCACAGCACGTGGAATACCACAATTAACAATGTCGTCAATGTTAGCTTTTTGGATGTTGGGCAGACTTCGGAAATGCTTCATAAGCAACTGCTTACGCTTTGGACCAAGTCCTGCTATGCCGTCCAGCTTAGAAGTGAAAGAGTTTTTGGAGCGGAGCTGACGGTGAAAGGTAATAGCAAAGCGGTGCACTTCATCTTGGATACGCTGTAGGAGGAAGAATTCTTGAGAATTTCTTGGCAGTTCTACCACTTCCAGAGGATTGCCAAAAAGCAGTTCATGGGTTTGGTGCTTGTCATTTTTCTGCAAACCAGCGATAGGAATATCAAGCCCCAATTTATTTTCAATGACATCACGTGCCACATTAACCTGCCCTTGGCCCCCATCAATGATAATCAGGTCAGGCGGTGTCAAGCCATCCTTTAACACACGGCTATAGCGACGATAGATTACTTCACGCATGCTAGCATAGTCATCAGGGCCAACGACGGTTTTAATTTTAAATTTTCGATAATCTTTCTTGCTTGGCTTGCCATCCACAAAAACAACCATAGCCGCAACAGGGCTGGTTCCTTGAATATTGGAATTATCAAAGGCTTCAATGCGCACTGGCTTAGGAATATTGAGTAAATTACCAATATTTTCGATAGCTCCATGTGTTTTTTTTAGGTCCTTTTCAACAAGATCAAATTTTTGCTGCAAACTAACTCGAGCATTTTTTATGGCCAAATTGACTAGCTGCTTCTTTTCACCGCGCTGCGGCTTGATAATTTTGGTATCAACCACTGCTTTGACTAAATTTTCGTCAATGTCTTTGGGAATAAAAATTTCCTTGGGAATAAAGTGCCGCTTGTCTTGATAAAATTGGCCGATGAAGGTCAGGAAATCTTCTTCCGCTTCGTTGTAGTAGGGAAACATATTAACATCACGCTGGATAAGTTTTCCTTGTCTAACAAAGAAAACTTGAACACACATCCACCCTTTATCCACATAGTAACCAAGGATGTCTCGATCCTGCATGTCCTGATTCATGACACGCTGTTTGGTGCGCAAAAGCCCAACCGCTTCAATCAGGTCGCGGTACTCAGCTGCCCGTTCAAATTCCATAAGCTCCGAGGCCTTAATCATCTTGTCACGCAAGCCATTGACAATCTTATCGTCCTTACCATTGAGGAAATTCTTGACATCCTCACGAAGACCATCCCAGTAGGTCTGGTCTGTTTTGCATATAGTATGGGCATTACATTGCCCCAAATGATAGTAAAAGCAGACCTTATTAGCAGGATTGGTACATTTTTTGAAAGGGAAAAGGCGGTCTAGCAGACGCTTAATTTCTGTCGCTGCACCCGAGTCAGGGTAGGGACCAAAGTAAAGTCCACCGTCTTTTTTTATTTGACGTGTAATTAGCAGACGAGGATAAAGCTCATTGGTAATCTTGATGAAGGGGTAAGATTTATCGTCTTTAAGCTTGATATTGTACTTGGGCATATTTTCCTGAATGAGATTAATCTCAAGTAGGAGAGCCTCAGTATTGGAACCCGTCACAATATACTCGAAATCTTCGATTTCAGACACCAAAAGCTCGGTCTTCGTATTATGGCTACCGTGAAAATAGCTGCGCACGCGATTTTTTAAGTTTTTAGCCTTGCCAACATAGATAATAGTACCATTTTTATCCTTGTGAATATAGCAGCCAGGACTGTCTGGCAGCAACTCTAGTTTATGCTTAATCAGTTCATTCATAGGGACTATTATAGCAAAAAATCTGACTAAATTCTCAGTACAAAAACTGACTCCGGCCCGAGCCAAAGTCAGCTTTTGTAAACTAATTATCCACCACTGGTTACAAATAAGTAATATTTTTTTCAGACTTTTTGAATAGGTGTACAATCCTAATAGGATTAGGTGAGGGTGAGTTCTCAGAGATATAAACTAATTTTCTTACATTTTCTCTTTTCAAGGCTATTGAAAGTGTCAATTCGCTAAGATAAAAAGCCAAGATATTTTTGCTCTAACCTCATCTCATTTCTTTACCAAGTTCCCAATAGATGTTGCATCAGTAGGCTGACGGCTGTAATCGCAATCCAACAAGCTGCTCCCAGACCAATTGCCTGACCACCTGACTTAACTAATTTGGCAAGATTGGTGTTAAGTCCGATGGCTGCCATAGCCATGACAATGAAGAATTTTGATAAAATCTTCAAGTCATCAAAGAGCACTGTATTGATGCCCATTGAGCTGGTAACTGTCGTGAGGACCGAAGCCAAAAGAAAATAGAGCACAAACATAGGAAATGACTTTTTTAGGCTGAAGGTTGATTGCCCTTGTTTGCCAGACTTGGATGCCTTATATATGCGATAGAAAGATAGGCCCAAAGTGATCGGAATAATGGCCAATGTTCTAGTCAATTTAACGATGGTAGCTCCGTCTAGCGTATTGCTGTGGTGAATGGCGTCCCAGGCCGTTGCTGTCGCCGTCACTGAGGAAGTATCATTAACCGCTGTCCCTGCAAAAAGGGCAAAGCCATGATTTGATAGACCGATCATATCCCCAAATGTTGGAAAAATGAGGGCTGCTAGAATATTAAAAAGAAAGATGACTGAAATCGCTTGTACAACTTCTTCATCCTTGGCCTCAATAACAGGAGCTGTCGCTGCAATGGCTGAGCCACCGCAAATGGAAGACCCAACTCCAACTAAGGTCGCCGTGTTAACATCAAGCTTCAAGGCTTTTTGCAAAACATAAGAAACGACTAGAGAGGTCGTAATCGTTGCTAAGATGATTGGTAGAGAAGATACTCCAACCTTCATAACTTGTGACAAATTCAAACCAAAACCCAAAAAGACAACTGCCAGCTGTAAAATATATTTGGACGTAAAGGCAATGCCTGCTGCCGTCTTGTCGCGCTTGGTATGATAGATTCCAACAATCATACCAATTAAGATGGCAAAGACTGGCGCACCAATCAAGGGCAAAAGCTGTCCTATATACCAAGCTGGTATTGCAATGGCCAAACACAAACATAAGCCTGAGATTTTTTGATTTACCGATAACATATATTCTCCTTTTCTATAGGACTATTATAAAACGCATCAACCATTATGTAAAATTATGATTTCTTATGGTAAAATAAATACACTTAATAGGAGGCTTTATTGTATGCTAGATTACCGTATTTTTACCTTTATCAAAGTCTGTCAGACCTTAAATTTCACGCAAGCAGCTAGAGAACTCCACATCACTCAACCAGCAGTTACAAAACATATCAAAGACTTAGAAAATGAATACCAGACCAAACTTTTTCATTTTAAAGGCAAGCAATGCAAACTGACCGATGATGGCAAGGATTTACTTGACTTACTTATTACCATGAATAATGATGTCCAGCATTTCAAAAATCGAATCAAGGAAAAAAGGCAACCCTTGCAATTTGGTGCAACTTTGACAATCGGTGAGTATGTCATCACACCTGCTCTGCTGTCCATCCTCAAAGACCATCCCAAACTCCAAATCAAAATGCTAGTGGACAATACCGAACGACTCCTTCAAGAAATGGATAACGGGCACATTGACTTCGCCATTATTGAAGGCTTTTTCAGCAAGGAAAAATACGACTCCTTACGCTACAAGAAAGAGGCCTTTATTGCGGTAACTTCACCGGACTCCCCTTTGGTAAAGGATGGCGCTAGCTATCATTTTGAAGATTTGCTTAATCAGCCTCTTATTATCCGCGAAGAAGGCTCAGGTACCCGTGATATTTTACAGGTCGCTCTTAAAGAGGCCAACCTTACTATCCCTGATTTTCACCAAGTTACTGAAATTGGCAATCTCAACACCATCAAAGCCCTCGTCAAAAATAATATGGGCATCAGCTTCCTCTACCAAAGTGTGGTTGAGGAGGAACTCAGACAGGGCAGCCTAGTCCAGCTTAAATTAGACGAAAACCCTATTTACCATGACTTCACCTTTATCTGGCGTAAAGGTAGCCATTTTCAAGAGCAATACAAGGAAATTTTTGACCTCTTCACATCTTGATTTGAAAACTTGCTTTCATGACTTTTTTAGCGTAAACTAGATGTCAGAACTAATCTAGGTAAAAAGGAAGTGAAATCATGTCATTACCCATTATGAGTCTTGAAGAGTTATGCCAGCATGGCAGCAAGGTAACCTTTGAAAAAGGAGACATTCTAACCAGCTCTGTCGCCGAAGAAGCTAGTCAGGATTTCTATATTTTAGAATCTGGAATCTGCGCCTTGTCCTCCATTTCCTTTGATGGTCGGGAGACGACTTATCTCTACTACAAGCCCCTACACTTTGTTGGTTTCGTTCCGCTAATGTCACAGGTGCAGGTGCACTATTATGGCAAGAAAACTTTCTCTATCATTGCCAAAACACCCTGCACAGCCTATCGTATTCCCGCCAAGCAATTTCAGGAATTACTGGCCTTTCCTAGTGTGATTAATCTAGTGCTCGGTGTTCTGACCGAGAATAACGCCTACCTGCTGGAACATTTCCACAGCAGTAAAAACGAGCCTGCTTTAGTGCAGCTTTGTCGCTTTATTCTAGACCAAGTTGACTGCGATGACGAGGGAAATTTAGTATTAGACACCTTCTTTACCTACAACGAAATCGCTCATTATATGGGAGTACATTCGGTGACCGTAGCTCGCATGATGAAGGCACTG
This sequence comes from Streptococcus caballi DSM 19004, assembly GCF_000379985.1. Taxonomy (GTDB): domain Bacteria; phylum Bacillota; class Bacilli; order Lactobacillales; family Streptococcaceae; genus Streptococcus; species Streptococcus caballi. The sequence goes on from NZ_KB904062.1 coordinate 18,223, forward strand.
AAAGGTGAGCAAATGATTGACAAAATCGGTCATCAGGTCATTATCCTTGACCGCGATAAAATGGTCAAACTCATCACAGAAGAACGGAAAATCGATTATTAATGGCCAAGATTTTCTGATAAGCAAATCTAGCCACTGGATGATGGTCCTTCTCTCCTATACAGGCAGTTTGAAGGCTATTGTTGCCAGTCAGTTAGAAGTTTTATCCAAGGAAAAACTTCTGATCTGCATCCCTCTAGCGGATGCTTTTTTGCATCAGCCTATTATTCTACTTTATCAACCAAGGGTTTGGTTAATTTTTTCATAAATCACTTATCATTTCTAGGAAAGATAATCAGGGCGCAATAAAGGATTTGGACACCTCTCTCCTACCTCTGAAATCTTCTTTTCTATCTTCCCACAAAAACGCTTGACACCTTTTGAAGAAGGTGCCAAGCATTTTTGTATTTGATTCTAAAAAGAAGATTAGTCTGCTGATTTACTGAACTGGCTCATGTAAAGGTCATAATAGAAGCCTTTATCAGCCAGCAAACTGTCATGATTCCCCTGCTCAATGATTTGGCCATCTTTGAGGACAAGAATTTTATCCGCTTCTTGAATGGTTGAGAGCCGGTGAGCAATAACAAAGCTAGTGCGGCCTTCCATGAGTTTTGACATAGCCTTTTGAATCAAGAGTTCCAAGCGTGTGTCAACAGATGATGTCGCTTCGTCTAAAATTAAGATTTTTGGATCTGCTAGAAGAGCGCGAGCAATGGTCAGCAGTTGTTTCTGACCAAGCGATACATTGTTAGATTCCTGATTCATTTCCATGTTGTAGCCGCCTGGCAGGGTGCGGATGAAATGGTCAACATTGGCAGACTTGGCCGCCTCAACGATTTCTTCATCGCTGGCTGCTAAGTTACCAAAACGCAGATTTTCCTTAATAGTCCCTTCGTAGAGCCAAGCATCCTGCAAAACCATTCCAAATTGCCTGCGGTACTCCTGACGAGACAGGTTACGGATATCATGACCATCTACCTTGATAGAGCCTGATGTCACATCGTAAAAACGCATGAGCAGGTTAATCAGAGTCGTCTTACCAGCACCTGTTGGACCAACAATGGCCACCATTTCACCTGGATTGACTTGCAGATTGAAATTGCGAATGAGCGGTTTGTCAGCCACATATTGGAAATCAACATCGTGGAAGCTGACGCGACCAGTCAAGTCATGATCAAGCTTCTCTGTTGCATGATTAATCTCTGCTTCTTCATCCAAGACTTCAAAGATACGATCAAGAGATGACTTGGCACTTTGCAAAATACCAGCCAACTGGGTAATGGTTTGAATAGGCTGACTGATTTGCCAAACGTATTGCACAAAAGCCTGCATGTTACCAATGGTCAAACCACCTGAGATAACTTGAAGGCCACCGATGAGTGCAACTAGCAGGTAAGCTGAATCAGAGATGGCATTGAGGACAGGCATCATGATACCAGAGATAAAACTGGCCTTGAAACCAACTGAACGCAGGTTTTCCGTAATCTCACGAAATTCAGCTGCGGAAGTTTCTTCACGGCCGTAAAGTTTGAGAACGTTGAAACCAGTCAAATTTTCCTGAACAAATCCATTCATAGCCCCTAGTGCGTCAGCCTGTTTCTTGAAATAAGGCTGAGACTTACGTAGGATGAACTGGGCAGAGAAATAAGTCAACGGTATGCAAATAATGACAATCATAGCCAAAGGTAGATTGAGGTAGAGCACCATGGCTATTACCAATATGATGGTTAGGAAAGCATTGATGATTTGCAAGAATGATTGTTGCAGGGCATTAGACACTGTCTCAACATCGCTGGTAAAACGTCCCAGCATATCACCAAACTGGTGCTTGTCAAAATAAGAAACAGGAATCTGATTGATTTTCTCACTCAAATCATGACGCAGATCACGGATAGATTTTTGCACGGTATTAGTCATAAAATAGTTGGAACCGTATGAACCAACTTCATAGAGAAAACCACGGATGAAGTAGAGCACCAAAATATTAAAGACATAGCCTGTATTAATGTGAGCACCAGCCACACCTCTTGCCATATCCAGCAGATTGGCCGTTAGTTCAGTAATAATCAACCCCAAGATAAAAGGTTCCAAAACACTCATAACGGCGCTCAAACATTTGAGAAAAATGGCTAGAAAGAGCGAACCTTTATAGTTTTTGAGATAAGCCCACATACGTAGGAAAACATGTTGATTTTTCATTTCTACCTCCTATTCTTCTGTTAAGCTCTGATTTTTGAGCTGAGATTGGGCAATCTCACGATAAATGGCATTGCTCTTTATGAGTTCTTCATGTCTTCCACGACCAACGATTTCACCTTCATCAAGGACGATAATTTGATCGGCATCCATGATAGTCCCCACGCGTTGGGCCACGATAAGGACAGTACTGTCTCCCGTCACTTCCTTGAGGCGAGCACGTAATTGAGCATCCGTCTTATAATCCAGCGCTGAGAAGGAATCGTCAAAGATGTAGATGTCAGGCTTCTTGACCACCGCACGAGCGATGGACAGACGCTGCTTCTGACCACCTGACAGGTTGCTTCCACCCTCAGCCAGATGGGTATCAAATTTCTCCTCACGACTTTCGATAAATTCCTTAGCTTGGGCAATGTCGGCTGCCGAGTGCAATTCTTCTAAGGTCGCATCTTCCTTACCATACTTTAGGTTTTCTCCAATGGTTCCGGTAAATAGCAGAGCTTTTTGTGGAATAAAACCGATCTTCTGACGTAGGGCTTTGAGATTGTAATCTCTGACATCCACTCCGTCCACCAAGATTTTACCTAAGGTGACATCATAGAAACGTGGAATAAGATTGACCAGTGATGACTTTCCTGAACCAGTCGAACCAATAAAGGCAATGGTCTGGCCAGGCTCAGCCTTAAAGGAGATGTCGTGTAGGACAGGGCTCTCCGTTTCACCAGGATAGGCAAAGGTGACATTGTTGAATTCCAAGTAACCTTTTGTCTTACCTTCAGTGACACCATTCTCATTAGGGTCAATGGAAATCGGCATGTCCATAACTTCCTTGATACGGGCACTTGAAACGGCCATACGCGGATACATGGTAAAGAGATTAGCAAACATAAGGAAAGAAAAGAGAGCATGGAAACTGTATTCAATAAAGGCCACCAAGTCACCAATCCGCAGACTACCTTTGGCCAGCGGATCAAGGGCAAAAGCAACAATGGCTACAATCATAGCAATGAGAATCTGTACAAAGAGAGGCTCCGTAATCCCTGTCAGCTTGAATAAACGGCTTGAAATTTGAGCATAGTCATCATTCTTACGATCAAAGCGCGTTTCTTGGAAATCCTCTCGAGCAAAGGCACGTATAACACGTAGACCTGTCAAGTTCTCGCGAACATATTGGTTGATTTTATCCAGCGTAGCCTGCTGTTTCTCAGACAATGGCTTGGTCTTGATGGCTACATAAGCCACCACCCAGATGAGAAAGGGCACTGCTACGGCAACTATCCAAGCCAGTGATGGACTGGTTAAGAGAATCATGACCACACTAGAAATCATCATCATGGGTGTGACCAAGCCCATCCGCAATGACTGCTCTGCAAATTGCATGAGCACAAAAGCGTCACTAGTCATCCGTGTCACCAAAGAGGAGACACCGATTTTCTCGTATTCGTGGTGAGAATACTCTTGCAACTTGTCGTACATGCTATTTCGCATGTCGCGAATCATGGTAGTTGTCAAGCAACCAGAAGCATAAGATAGGGTCACCCGTCCTACAATTCCAAGCAGTATAATGATAAGCATCATTCCCGCCCAAAAGAAAATAGCAGAGCGGTCACCCTTGGTAACGCCTTGGTCAATCATGCGTGCCAAGACTGTCGGCATGCCCAAATTGACCACGACGAACAAGAAAGCACCCAGCAGGTCCATGACCAGCCACTTGGGATACTTTTTCAAATAAGACCATATGTAGCTCATAAAAACTCCTTTATTTATTATAATTTGATATTTTACTTTGGTAGTTGATAGGTAATATGACTGATTTTCAACTCTACTAGGTAGCCCCACTTGCCCTCATGTGAAAATATGTTTTTCTAGGTGTTTAAAGATGCTATCCCAGCTAGTCCCATCATTTTTGCAGGAAAGCAAATGCGGGGACAGCTGACGTTTTTCCTAATTCATTTTCTTAAAAGTATGGGATTGTCCGATGCGCCTGATTTTTTTATCGATATATTTTCTAGCAGAGATTTGATATAAACTCCCTCTGGCACATCAAAGTAATGATAGAGGGCGCCGTTTTGGTATTCGACTTCTAACACTTCAGCTTCCCAGCCCACACTCTTGACCAGACGCGCCTGTACCTGTTTTCTTTTCATAGTAGTCTCCTTGGCTATTTCTCATTTGACTTTGGTTTGCCTAACTCTCCAACTCGCTCAAATACTCATAGCGTTCATATTTCTCAAGAAGTTCGTCATTTGCTGCATCCAAGTCGCCTTGCAGACTGGCTAGCTCGCCATAGTTGCTGGCATTTTCCTGCATGGCTACCTCAATGTCCTCGATCTTGGCCTCAAGCGCAACAATATCGTCCTCGATTGTCGCCCACTCCTGCTTTTCAAAGTAGGACATGCGCTTACGCTCAGCCTTTTCCTTCTCAGACCTTGGTGTCTCTTTCTTTTGGGCAATGGCAGAGCTGTCTTTCTCAAAGGCCACTTGATCCAGATAATCGGTGTAGTTGCCGAAGAACTCACGGACACCCCCATTTTCAAAAGCCAAAATCTTGTTGGCCACCTTGTCGAGGAAATAGCGGTCGTGGCTGACCGTGATGACAGGACCAGCAAAACCTTGCAGGAAGTTTTCCAGTACAGTCAAGGTCGCAATGTCAAGGTCATTGGTCGGCTCATCCAGAAGCAAGACATTTGGTTTTTCGATGAGGATTTTGAGCAGGTAGAGCCGCTTCTTCTCACCGCCAGATAACTTGGCAATCTGTGTGCCATGGGTCGATCGTGGGAAAAGAAATTGCTCCAGCAAGTCTGTCACACTGGTTGTTCCAACAGTCGTTTTGACCTCATCAGCCACCTCTTGCAGATAGTTGATAACCCGCTTGTTCTCATCCATATCCTTGATTTGCTGAGAGAAATAACCGATACGCACCGTCTCACCGATAGCCAGCTTCCCAGTAATCGGCTGCAAGTCGCCATTGATCAGATTGAGAAGAGTTGACTTACCAACACCATTATCACCGACAATCCCAATCCTATCCTTGTTTTGTACTAGCAAACTAAAGTCTGACAGGATAGGCTTGTCAGGAAAACTGAAATCCACATTTTCAAACTGGATGACCTTTTTTCCGATACGACTGGTTTCAAAGTTGATTTCAAGCTCAGCTGCCACCGTTGCAGCTGACAAGTCTGACTTGAGGTCATTAAATCGGTTAATACGAGCCTGCTGTTTGGTAGCTCTGGCCTGCGGTTGTGTCCGCATCCAGGCTAGTTCTTGCTTGTAGAGTTGTTTTTTCTTATGAAGCGAAGCCGCGTCGCGCTCGTCTTGTTCAGCGCGCAGACGCACATAATCTTGGTAGTTACCTTGGTACTCGGTCAAGCTGGCATTATTCAATTCAAAGATGCGCGTCGCAATATTGTCCAAAAAATAGCGATCATGGGTGATGAAGATGACCGTCTTCTTGGCATTTTTGAGGAAATTAGTCAGCCAAGCGATGGTGTCAATGTCTAGGTGGTTGGTCGGCTCGTCCAGAAGCAACAAATCAGCGTCATCCAGCAAGACCTGCGCTAACTGCACACGACGACGCAAGCCCCCAGATAAATCGCCGAGCTTTTGAGTCAGGTCAGAAATCCCGAGCTTAGACAGGACAGTCTTCACTTCGCTCTCAATGGTCCAAGCATCTAGACTGTCCATCTCAGCCATAACCTTTTCAAGGAGAGCTTGATTAGCCTCCGAATAGTCCAGCATGAGGGCTTCATATTCCTTAATCAGCACCATCTCACGCAGGTCAGATGACAGCACCGTATCCAAAACCGTCTTGTCATCATCAAAATCAGGCTCCTGAGTCAGATAAGCCATCTTGTAATCATTCTTAGCAGAAAATGGCGATACATCCCCATCAAAGCCAAGCCTGCCTGAGAGGACATCCAGAAGCGTGGTCTTTCCTGTCCCATTGACCCCGATAATCCCGATGCGGTCAAGGTCATGAATGATGAAGGAAATACCCTCGAACACCGTCTTATCACCAACAGACTTGGTTAACTTTTCAACAATAAAATCAGACATGTTTTTCTTCCTTACATTTTTCAGTAAACAGAGCTGGGCTTAAGCTCAGCTCTATATACTATGAACTAGTCAGCTTGCTCAGCTACAAACTCAAAAATAGCTGCCTTGTCGTTAGCTAAGTTACCCAGCACAATGGCTTCTTCAACTGCTTTTAGAATAGCCCCCATCTCAGGGCCTGGTTTCATACCCAGTTCCTTGATGAGCATGCCACCATTGACGACAATATCGTGTTTGTCATGAATAGTCAGATCCTGATCCAGCTCATCAATGCGGGTAAAATCAACTGATAGCCCTTGTGATTGGCGGAGCTCCTCCGCCTGCTTGACCAGATACTTGCCATAACGATAGAGTTCAGGCTTGTCAAGGTTATTAGTCAGACGGAAATAGTAAATAGCCACTATCTTCTCAACATCTTTTTGAAATTGGCTGGAGGTCTTCCAAGACTTTAGAAAGGCGCGCGGATTATCCAGACCCAGTTTGATGATGAGCAGTGCCCAAGCTTGTTCAGAAGTTGAAAAGCGGAAGCTTTGCTCTGTATCATCTAAGAAGCTCTGCAATTTTCCATGAGAGTGGCGCATGTGAGGTAGATAATCCTGAGCCTGACTAGTCATGAGGGCAGACAGCCCCTTACGCCAGAAGGGTGCCATGAGCAATTTGTCAAACTCGATAAAAGAGCGCTCTACCGAAATTTTCTCCAGTAAGGGTGCATGCTCCGTCATGGCTTTAAAGGTCTCTTCTTCAATTGTAAAATCCAAGCTGGCTGCAAAACGGAAACCACGCATGATGCGCAGGGCATCTTCGTTGAAGCGCTCTGCCGCAACACCTACCGCTCGTAAAATGTGGTGCTTCAAATCTTCTAAGCCACCAAATTTATCAATAACAGTCCCCTCTTCATCTAAGGCAAAGGCATTGACCGTAAAATCACGACGCTTGAGGTCTTCTTCTAGCGAACGCACAAAAGAAACCGACTTGGGACGACGGTAGTCCACATAGACATCCTCCGTCCGAAAAGTCGTCACTTCGTACTCACCGCCGTTCTCCAAAACTAAGACAGTCCCATGTTCAATGCCGACATCCACAGTCCGATGAAAGATGCGCTTGGTCTCCTCAGGATAAGAGCTTGTCGCAATATCCACGTCATGAATCGGACGGTTCAAAAGGGCATCACGCACACTGCCTCCGACAAAGTAGGCCTCATAGCCCGCAGTTTTTATTTTCTCTAATATTGGTAAAGCCTCCTGAAACTCAGAAGGCAGATTTTTTAATCTCATAGTAATTTTTCCAAACCATAAACGAGCTTGTCTCGCTTAACAACTTCTTTAATACCTAAATTAACACCGCTCATGAAAGAGATACGATCGTAAGAATCATGGCGGAGCGTCAACCCTTCACCTTGTGCACCAAAGATGACTTCTTGGTGAGCCACCAAGCCTGGCAAACGCACGCTGTGGATACGCATACCATCAAATTCGGCACCACGCGCACCCGTAAGACTTTCTGTCTCATCGGCTGCGCCCTGCTTCTTAGGCTCACGAACCTGACTAATCAATTCAGCTGTTTTAATGGCTGTACCAGATGGTGCATCCTTCTTCTTATCATGGTGTAATTCAATGATTTCTACATCTGGGAAATATTTGCTGGCTTTAGCCGCAAATTCCATGAGTAAAATAGCACCAATAGCAAAGTTTGGTGCTATCAATCCACCTAATTTCTTAGCAACCGATAGGTCGACCAACTCTTTGATTTGTTCTGGTGTGAAGCCTGTTGTCCCAACCACTGGCGCAAAGCCATTTTCCAAAGCAAAGCGGGTATTTTCATAAGCCACAGCTGGCGTGGTGAAGTCCACCCAGACATCTGCATCAAATCCAACCAAGTCTGCCTTATCTGTGAAGACTGGTACGCCATCCACTTCTTTTTCAGTGGCAAATGGGTCAAGTAATGCCACCAAAGTCAAGTCAGCATCACCTTTTACCATATCAACCGCAGTTGACCCCATTCTTCCTTTGAAACCTGCTACAATTACTTTAATACTCATGGTTTATCCTTTCTTACAAAATCGGTGTAAAACCAAAGGCTACTGCACCAGCTCCCAGGTGAGTGGCGATAACACCGTCAAAGGTAACAATCTCAAGATTTTTATCATGACCACCTTCGGCTAAGAGTTGATAAAATTGTTGCGCTTTTTCTTCAGCTCGCGAATGAATAATGAAGATCTTATAATTCCCATCTTTGGTAACTTCTTCTAAGACCTCAACCAAACGCTTGATGGCCTTCTTCTCCGTACGCACTTTTTCATAAACAACGATAGTTCCCGTCTTATCAAAATAGAGAATAGGTTTGATGGACAGAAGATTTCCCAAAATAGCAGAGCCATTTGACAAACGCCCCCCCTTAACCAGATGATTGAGGTCATCTACCATGATAAAAGCACTGGTTTTGTCAATCTGCACCGCTAATTTATCCAAAATAGTTGTAAAATCATCGCCCTTAGCGGCCCAAGCCAAAGTATTTTCAACCATGCTACCAAGCGGAGCCGAAGTAATCTTGCTATCAGGAAAAGCAATGGTCATCTCTGAATGCTCATCAATCAGAAACTGGATATTTTGCCAGAAACCTGAAATGCCCGATGAAAGGAAAAGACCGATGACGTGGGTATAACCCTGAGATGGCAAAACAGAAAGAAGGTCATCAAGCTCTGCGAGACTTGGCTGGCTGGTCTTTGGCAACTCGTCTGAATCCGCCATCTTTTGATAAAAGTCATCTAAGGTCAGGTTCTTGCCTTCAATATAGGACTGACCTTCAATCATGATTGGGATATCTAGAACATATAGGTCTTCATGCGTTGCCAAGCTCTGAGGCAACACAGCTGTCGAATCCGTAATAACCGCTAATTTCATTAACTATTAAACTCCAAATTCATACCTGGACGATCCAAGGCAATCTCAGTTACTTCATAGGTCAAACGCTGAACCATATCGAGCAGGGGCGCAGCCAAACCTTCAACTTCTTCTTGTGAAAATTCACTTGGTTCATTCACGATACGGTCTTGGATGTGAACCATTTGTGAAATCACCCCGTTGATGACAAATTCATCACGCACGATGGTGAATTGCAAGACTGAAACGATTGATGTTACCGTATTTTCAGTATCCTTATTAACTAGTTGGAAAGTCACCTCAAAATTTGTTTCAGGTGTTCCGTTTTCTTTTTCCCATTCCAAATTACGGGCATCATAGTGATATTGGTTAACAAATTCTTGTTCTCTTACGACTTCCATACTCTTCTCCTTACAGACAATTACATGTATTATAGCATAATTTCAGGCATTATAAAAGGGTCTTAAGCTCCCTAGAATTTCTTTTGCGGGTGCTTGGCGATAATCTCTGGGTACTTGCTTAGGATAGTTTCTCCCTTCGGTAAAATAGCATAGCTCCGCAGGTCAAAAAGCCTGCCTAATTCCTCTTCGCTATAGTTTTCCGCCACGGCTTTGTCCAAGTCCTGTCGTTTCATCTTAGATAGACCAGCTACTCCCTTAACCTTTAAAAATTCCTTCAGTTTAGGAGCTGATAAGTGCCTGAGAGAATCAAAAGCTGTATCGAGCTTGACATACCCTTGCTCAATCAGCCAGTCTAACTCCTTCTGGGCATCAATGCCATAGGTCGTATAGAAATATTTATGATGAGATGACTGATTAGTGTAAGTACCGAAATTAATCCGCCAAAGCATGATAATGTGACCAGGCAAAAGCCCTTCTTCTGTTCGAATCATATTACGTTTTGGAATAGGCTTGCTTAGTAATTCCGCTTCATATTTTGGAGCCAAATAAGGCAGCTCCGCATGGTTTGCATAAATAGTATTAAAAGTTTTCATAGAACCATTTTACCATCATCTGCTAGAAAAGATAAAGTCAGATGCACCCAACAAAGCCAAACAGCTATCCTTGCTAAGGCATAGATTGAAAATAACGCGTCGGGCTTACGTTGCTCGCAAATCATCTGTCGTAAGAGCGCCTACTCTGTACAACCAGATTGCTTTTTGTTTTTGACTCAGTCTTAAATGAGCGAATAATTTTCTATTAACCAACGCACCATCAAATCATGGTAATTCTTGTCAGACTTGCGGTCGGCAAGGACTGCTTTTAATTCTGTTAAATTATCCGTAATAATACCTTCAGCTTCTAAGGTTATCATTTTCTCCATATTTTCGTCATCATTAACTGTCCAAGCAAGGACTGCCTTGCCATTGAGCCAAGCCTTGTCCATGAAGGCTGATGTCAGAGAAGAGTGTTCCATGGTATAGCCATCCGCCAGTGTTCTTAGGAAAATAGAATTGTAAGGCAGAATGAAATATGCGGGAATAGTCTTATCATATTTTTTAACCGCCGCAATGACTTCATAGTCCAATGAATGGATAAGGTGGCCTTTTTCTTTGATGCGTTTAGCATATTTGTGTAAGAAATGTGTCATGAGTTGAGAGGAGTCAGCCTTACTGGTCTTGATTTCAATCAAGAGCTTCTGACCAAGTTGGTCTGCCTTATCCAAGTAAGCATCAAAGGAAGAAATCTTGGTCTTCACACCATTTTCAGAAATAGTCATCTGAGTTAACTCGGCCAAGGTTAAGTCATGCGTCGTCAGCTCCACACCTGCTAAATCACTAAGAGTGGGGTCATGCATCATGACAAACTGGCCGTCCTTGGTTTCCTGAATATCCATCTCAATATAATCTGGCTTTAGCTGAGCTGTCTTTTCCAGCGACTGAATAGTATTCTGCACGCCATTACCAGCATCAACCCCACGATGGGAAATGGTCACTGGTAAACTTTGATAGGGAATGAGGAAGAAAGCTAAACCCTGACTAGCGAAGACGATTGTCGTCACAAACAAGATAAGCAATCGAAAACGATGGTGGAGACGAGACCGTTCGTAAACAGGCATCTCCTTTTCTAACAAGAGTGAAACAATTCTTACCATGAGAAAGCTTAGAACCAAGTATTGAACAAAGCGCAGCAGGATAAATTGCAAAATGGCAACTGTCAAAGAAATTTCTTCAGGTGCCTTATCGGCTAAATATTGTAGCCAAGGAGCAAGGAAGGCGGCTAGCAGCAAGGGCAAACTCGCTTCAACTAAGATGGTAAGTAGTCTTCCCATATATCGCCAAGGTTTTCTGGTCTTTTGCCAAGAGATCCGTACCGCTTCTTTGACTGTAATATCTTCTAGTAGGATATAAGGTAAGGCAAACATGAGCCTGACTGCTAAATAGAAAAAGAGAACTACCAAAATCAAGAAAAAACCACCTAGATAAAACTTATTCTTGAGATAATCCAAGATGAACTGCGGAATGAGGAACTTATTTAAAAAGTAAATGTTGAAAACGCGGCGCAGATAAGGGAAAAGAACCACCAAATAGAGTAAAGTAAATAGTACCTTGCTAGGTCTAGTCCTTACTAGCACTGCTTTAAAGTCATGTCGAACAGTCTGGACATACTGCTTCAAACTTTGCGGCTTGTCCTTTAACAAAGCTCTCATGCCAGTTATGATAAGAATGATTTGAGCATAAGCGATACCGATATTAAGCAGAAAGAGCAGGATTAAAAGGATCCCAACCCACCAGTTGTTCAGAAAAACCTGCAAAGCATTAGTATAAGATAGATAAAAATAACCCGTCATGGCAAGTAGACGCTCTGACAGCCAGCTATTGATAGGCGGCCAAATCAAATCCAGCGCCACAAAGATAACCGCAAAGAGCAAGAGAAGCTTATCTAAATTGTAATATATTTGACCTAAATCTTTCCGCAAACGTGACATGTTATTTTATTTCCATTCTGTAAAATACTTTCTTTCATTTTACCACAAAAAGACAAAGAAAAAGAAAAAAGGAAAGCTTGCTGCCTTCCCTTCTCCACCAACTTAACGATCCTGAAAAGACCATTTCTGATGACTCTTGTCATTAAGAACAAACTGATTTCTTGGTCCAATTCATTAAACAACACATATGAACCTTAGTCACAAGTGCAAGCCTTGTACCAAATTCTCCGACAGGAACCTCAACAAAGTCTCCCTCAACAATCTCCTGACCACAACGATAGGTATAATGTCTTAATTCCATTCCAAAGGTAACTTCACAAAACCAATCAGCAAGATCTTCATCATTGCAATCATCGCATGGCACAAGATACTGCTGTAGTGTTCCACTTGGATCAAAAATAATCTCCCAAGGGCTAGCAAAAAGGCTGGCACCTTCTCCATAAAAAGCAAGTGGTAGCTCCATTTCCTGATTTCTCGAATCTTCAATCGTTATGGTTCCTCTATCAATAGCTATCACATTATAAACTCGTCCACTTTGAAGTCCCAAGTTATCAAAGTCATGACTGATATAGCGAACCTGACCGATAACATTCTTGGCCTTTTTGAATGGCTCAAAGTAAGCAATCAGTTCATAATCTTAATTAAATAGCAGTAAGCGACCGCATTTTGGGCAATTGATAAACGGCTGATCAAAATCCTCGTAATTATCAAAATCAATCACCCGACCACATTTACAAGAAAACTTAGCCATATATTCTCCTATCCTAAAACATCGCTCCAGATCTTCTTTCCTAAAAAGCGTATGCGTAACCTTTCTAAGACAATATAACTCTCACTTCCCAAACACCTCATCCACCAAGTCGTTCATGGTACCATTCATCGCAGCTTCAGTGCTGTCTTTTTGAACAAAATTCTTACGACTGATTGAACTAGCAACATTACCGAAAATAAAGTTTGTTGCAATGCGATGGATAATTTCACTTGGTGCCAGGCCATAAACTTGATTTTCCAAGATATGTTTCAGACGATCCTTAGCATCTGGAATTTCTGCTTTAATCACTGTACTATTATAAAGTCGTTTGACAATCTCGGTGATGTAGAGGCCAGACTTCATGTAAGGGTCAAAGAAAGTCTTGCTAGAGTCATCATAGATGCCTGGATTTTCTTTTTCCAATTCACTTACCATCTTCTTCACGATAGCTTTTGGGGTGAAAATCTGATTGGTTTTTTGAGGTGGGATATAGTCGAAAATATCCTCCTCAGTTTCTTCAAAATAATTACTAAGCTCTGCTTTTTTACGTAAAAATTCTTGAATCGCTTCGTTGAAGGTTGACTCATCAAAGAGGTGACCGGCAAATTCCTCATCTTCAAGCAAACCACCATCACGCAACAGACGAAATTGTTCAACAGTAATGCCAGTCACTTCAAGAAAAACATCTGCATCTACCTTTTTATCAAAATTAGCCAGTGTCAGTGTCTCATCGCCGTAAGCCATAATAAAACTTGGAATGGTTCGTGCAAAGCCACGCAAGTGAGCACGAACATCTTCTTCGGCTGTTTTCTTGACCTTAGTTGCCTCTTTTACTTCTTGGTCACAAACCAATTGTTTTGGCATCTCACGCGCTGTCACTTCTAACTGCTGCTTCACAGATAACTTATATTCGTCGTCAATTTCTTGACGCTTGACTTCAAAGGCCTGCTTAATCTCTTCCTGCTTAACCAAATCATCTTTAGCTTCTTTGAGACGAGTATCCAGTTCTTGTTGTAAAATAGACTGTTCTGTTTTTCTATCATGTTCTAAGCTGGCTATTTGTCGAGAAATGGTTTCTTCAATCTGCTTATTAAGACTCTTTTGGTCACGCTTATTTAGCTGATAGCTAGCCGTTAATTCGTCCGCATAGGTGTCCGCAAATGTTTTAGCCATGTCTTTGACAAACGAACTGTCACCGATAGACTCTTCAACTAATTGACCAACATTAGATTCTAGTTCGTAAATCTTATCACCAAAGAGAACTTCTTGCTTATTGATAACCATTTCTTCTGAAACAGTGACATCTCCATTTTCATCAAGGGTAACTCCTGAAAAATCAAGCATGCCACCTGTTTGATGAACTTTTCCCTCTTTTTCTTCTGGTAGACCTTCCAAGATATCAAGTACCGTTTGAGACGCAGAAAAGATTCCTGAAATATTGTCAAAGAGGAAATTAGACATGAAGCCACGTTTAATGACCTCTTGTGCTTTAATCTGACGCGGAATGGTCAAGACTTGACTAGCATCAACTTCAATCATCTGACCATCACGGTCTTCCGCAATAACAGGGAAGAAATTTAAGAGACGTTTGATATTTTCTTCACGCCCTCCACTCGTTCCACCACCTCCAGCAGTAGCAAGCGATAAATTATTGGCAAATTCATCAAAGATAATCAGTGTCCGCTCTGGCGCAAAATCAAAAATATAAGCATTTTCTTTCTTGTAAATCTTGTCTTCCTCATTCCATGTATAGGGATTTTGAGCACGGAAAGCAGCTTGCATGTACTGAGCGGGTGATTTAAGGTTAGATAACATCAATACCGCTGACCATTCTTTAATCGTCACACCTGTCGTTAGCTGACCGACAGATAATGTGATGGTTCGTTTAGAACCCTTAACAGCCTTACGAACCTTGTCCAAAGATTTTTGACTGCTTAAAGCGCTGTCGTCATTATCATCTTTACCATCACCAGCCGCTAGAATCACCTCATAATGTTCAAAAACAGGGTGGTCTTCTAATTTTTTCTTCAAAGCCTTAGCAGATGCCACACGATCCAACAACCAGAAGGTATGTTTCAATTCATCCCGTAATTTCTTCGTTGAAAAAGGGTATTTTTCATTTCGTGTGAGGGTCTCCAACCACTTATCAACTTCAGCATCATGGATAAATTTACCAGAGTCGTTGGTCGCAAAAAATTCATTCAAATCAAAAGCAAAGTCAACAAATGACTCTCCTAAGTCTGCTCCTTGTCTCACATCCTCACTAATCATCTTGGACATCTGATAGGTTAACATATTCAATCGAGGCAGATCCTCATAAGGATTTTCATCTTCTCGACTCATATCCCAAGTGACTTTAGCTTCTTGTTCATCAGCGTAAGACCAGTTATAAATCTGCTCTTGGTTAAATTTGCCTTGTGCTAGGGCTTTAAAGGGGGTACCTGAGAGATGCAGTGTGTATTTTCGCTTGATACGGTCAAAAGCCTTATCTGTCTTGAAGGTGTCAACCCCCTCATGTGCCTCATCAATAACTAGCATATCCCATCTCAAATCAGCAATCCACTTTAACTTGTTATAAGCACCACCAAAGTATAGAGAACCTTTTAAATCTTGCAGACTGACAAATGTTAAGAGTTTCACACCATCTGGATTTGATATTGCCAAAGATTTAAAGTCTTCATAAGACAAAGGTGATCGGTTTTTGAGACTGTCAGACTCTGAGACAAACTTATAGTCGGTCTTTCCTGCTACAAACTGGTCAAAATCGTCATACCAAGAATTGGCAATAGCAGGACGGTTGGTGACAATCAGGATGTTTTGCAAGTCCATCTGCTGTATCAGGTCATAAGTTGACAGGGTCTTCCCAAAGCGTGGTTTGGCATTCCAAAGGTAGGCGTACTTGGGCAAGTTTTGATAGTGCGGATTAGGGTTTGCATCAAAGTAGGCTTTGGTTTGGGAAATAGCTTGTGCTTGTTCATCACGGAGAACATAGTCAGATTGTTTGCCTTGCTGAGTCTTAGAATAGTCCTGACCGACAAATGAATAGTAGAGCTCTTCTGCTCTTTCAGGATGACCATTGAAATAGAACCATTCATGCCCAGCTTCACGTTCAATCTCGTGCTTTGCTAGATAGCGATGAAAAGCATGGTCTCGAAAAGACTGACCTGTCTTAAAAAATGCAGGATGTACCCATAATTTTTGATAAGCAAGCCCTGCGGTATGTGTCTGCTCCCTAATGCGCGTGTCCGCATCACGGATGGTATCTCCAATCTTAATCCAACCATCATGCTTAGGATTGTCTGGTGTGACATAAGCGTAGATGACAGGGTTAATCTCACGGCTGACGTTTACTTTTTCTGTTGTTGAAAAGGTCATAGGTTTTAGTCCTTGTAATCAATTCTAAAATAATCGAGATAGGCTTTCATCTGGTCTTGACAGCTCAAACAGGTATCCATCAAGAAGCCATTGTTTTCTCCCCACTCTGATAAACCACGGTAATAATAAGGTTTGACTTGGTCAGTGATGATAAAAGGAACCAAGTCTAAGCGCAGCATTTCCTTGAACATAGCCAAGCGTCCCACACGACCATTACCATCTGAAAAAGGATGAATCCGCTCAAAGTTCACGTGGAAATTCAAGACAGCTTCAAAATCAGGGTTAGCTATCTGGTGATAGGTAGTTAAAAGTTGCTGCATATGGTCAGCGACATCTTCTGGGACGGAAGTTTCTCTAAAGCCAATGACATTTGGGATGAGCTTGTAGTCTCCGACACGATAATGGTCAAGTTTTGACTGGCTCGTTCCTCTTTTCAAGATAGCGTGGTAAGTTTTGAACCAGTCTTCTGTCAAGGGAGCTTCAACACTGTCTAACATCTGATCAAAAGCCTCAAAGTGATTGAGGGTTTCTAAAATATCATCAAGCTGAATAAACTCTTCCCCATCCAAGCCGACACTATGCGTCTCATAAATATAGCGCGTCTGCTCCTCTGACAAACGACTCCCCTCAATCCGATTGCTATTGTAGGCAAAGTCAATCTGCAAACGATGATAGATACCACCTGATACCTTTAAGGATTTTTCTTCCTGTAATCTTTCTAGTAATGACATCTTACTCCTTTGGTTTTACTGGTGTTAAAAAGGGCGTTCTTGTCCTTTATAACTTCTCTATAATTATATCCTTATTAGTTTCAATCGATTTGTTTGTATTAAACGTGTTAATAAATTTTTACCATGATTTTGATTATCCATAGTTTGACCATATTTTTCGATTAAACGAGAAATAGCCAACATCTGATTCTGTTCAATTTGTTCAGCTATCCCATTATCATAAACACTGTAATAGAAAATCAATTCCAATTCCTGATTGTCATACAAATCATAATAATCAAATATCTGTTGAAAATAAGCATAATCAGCTTCTGCTAAGGAATGACCATAAAATTTTATACGTTTTATTGTTGGGCTATAGATATCTCTATTATCACCAACACCTTCAAAATTCCTTGAATACAATTGTAATGTTCTGTAGGTCTTAGTAAAACGATACTCTAGGGAGTTTGCTTCAATTCCTTCATGATCAATCCCAAAAATAATATTACTAAATTTTATATTTAATTTAGGTAACTTACCATGTACATCTAAGTATTTCTCTGGTGAGTAAATAGATTTAGCAGTTCCTGACCAAATAGAAGTATAGTTAAAACTTAACAAGTGATATGGTCTAGGCTCTACGAAAGTGATAGCATCTGCCTCTGGATTTAGCATTCTCTCCAAAAGAAAATTTGCAGAATCCAGATAGTTATTAGTTTTTTCTACTCGATACCTGATGAAACATTCAAAATCATATTCTAACTCGTTCAATTCGTTCAGTAAGGCAGAGGTAATAAGCTCTTTGACAGTATCTACACTTACTTGATTTGGGCTACTAAAAAGTGTTTTCAACTCACTATAGAGATGTTTTCCACTATCAAGACTCAGAGAATCCTCTGCCCTAAAAATAATACCGTAGAGTACCGCATAGTAAACATCATTTCTACTATTTGAATTATTATTCACTTTAATTTCTGGCAACACTCTATTGTCAGAAAAGCTAGGTTTCTTCTTTTTTTGAAAAAAGAGTTTTGTCAGATATGAAATCATATCATAGTTTTTTAAATAAGTGGCTATAACTGCTTCTACAGAAGACCAATTACTATTTTTATTTAACTTTTCATACAAAAGAATTCGATACCAAATATTGATATCGTATTTAAAGTCAGAAAACTTTACACTTAGCCAATCATACCCGCGTATATCCGTATTCAATTCAGGTGCCAGCATTCTTTCATATTGAGAAACTATTTGTTCATAATCATCACTTAATTGATTATCCTGTTGTTCCCTTTTGTTCAATATGTAACCTATAAAATTGTAATACGTTGTTTCAAGTCCGCACTGCAAATCAAAGCCATTACCAATTATAAATAGCTCCTCAGCTATCGGAGAAACTGGAAGAGTTTCACTAGTCATATGCTTACTCCATCGCTTTCACTTTTTCTTCGATAAAATCAATTTCTTCTTGGGATAGGTTATATTTTTGATACAGTTGGCGGTCAATGTCTGCCACTGATTGTGACCAATCAATGTCCGAATTGACCGTGAAATCTTGGAGTGGAACATATTGCCAAACTGTTTTGGTGTTATCTTGAGTAATTTTTAGAACTCCCAGCATTGCTCTTAAAAATTTTGTTTTTATATATTTATAGCAAGCCTCTGCTTCAGGTAAATAATCAAATTCTCCAATAGAAATAAAGGTCTCTGTGTACCCGATAACGGGGTACCCGATAACGGGGTACCCGATAACGGGGGTCGATAGGACTTCGCCAATCGCCCCACTGCCGTTTGCTTTCGGCAGGACAATTTTGTACTTTTCAAAATTAGATGGAAGTTTCAAAAAATCACGTCTAAACCATTTATAGCACCTGTCATTATTATCTCTACCATAAATTTGAACATATTCAAATTCATCATTTGGTTTATTATCATAAAACAGTTCTGGTAATTTTTGAAATGCATTAGATGCTAACCTTCTATCTGAAACTCTCTTCATTAAATCTGGATAAACTTCATATATTTTATCTGAATATCTGTAAGAACCCCTATTAGTAACATAATCAGATATTGACAAAAAGTTAACACTGGTAACTTTTTTCATTATTGATTGCAATTCAAAAAATGGTGTAAATACTTTAATAGCACCAAAATTCTTGTCTTTGTCTCTATAAGTGATTGCAACCCCACCTTTTATATCTGTATTAGGAAAAACATTTCCACTTTTTTGCTTGAAATACAGCACTTTCACATGTGGATCAGCTAGCATTTTTTTATTCCATGATTTAGGAGTTCCACCAGCATTTGATAAAAATCGTGCAGGTGTAATTAGAATAGATTTATCACTAATTTTATATGCTTCATCAATAAATTTATGATAAATTGGCAAATCTTTAGTACTTGTTCCTTGCGCTTCTTCCTGATACGGTGGATTCCCGATAACAACATCAAATTTCATTTCAGTTTCTCCGCTGGCTAGGCGCTCAAAACCTAGCATTTTCTTTGTCTTCCAGTTTTTGATTTGTGTTTTGATTTCGACTGTGTCAAGGATTTGGATATCATCAAAAAGGCTAAGTTGCTTGCTTTCTGCTTGACTGTCTGTACTTGGACTGATGTGGTTCAGTCCATCCATTTGAAAAAGGTTATAGGAGATGATGGTCGCGATTTCCTTTAGGTCTGCTAGGCTTGCTTTTTTGGCAAATTTAGCTTCATAGTAATCTTCAAATGTTAGGAGGAGATTTTCACGCGCTAAAAGCAGAGAATCTCCCTGCCACTCATAACCATAGGATGCTTGGTAGGCTTTCTTAACCAGCATCAGCCATTGACCTTCACTAGCGACTGCCTCAGAGATGCGCGCTAACTTTCGATCTAAGAAGCCAACACGGCGTGATAAGGGCAGAAGCTCTCCCGATACAGCATCATAGCGTGTCACGATATAGGGGGCCTCACCGCAAGTGATTTCTAACCAGCGCTGATCAGTATAGTCTTCAAGTGACAAGTCTAATAAGTCCTCTTCGGCAAAATCTGTCTGCTTTTTGACCAACCAAGTCGGTGTGAAGACCTCAGCATTAACCTTTGTTCTCGCCTTTTGCTCACTGCGTGTCTTTTCAGAGCGCGGCTGAATCAGCTTATGATAGGTTGTCAGCTGTCTAACCGTTATGGGAGAGTAACTCTCAAAGCCTTTTCCAAGGTACTCATAAGAGCTGGTCCCCCAGACGATATGCCGCTTCGTCGTCCGATCTTTTAGTAATAATTTTAAAATGTCTGGTGATTGCTGATAGAGCCTGCGCTCATCTAGATCAACAGCTTGTGCAAATAAGTCCATGCAACCTCCACATAGTAGATATACTATTATTTTACCATATTGCCAGCTGATAACTAAAAATACACTTAGCTTTTCGAGACAAGTTACCACCTATGCTAGCTAAATCTTAATCAAAACCACTAGTGTGAACTGGTTGTTTTGATTCTATTACTTACTCCATAGATAAGCAATTAAAGTCTTATCAACCTTGGCATTGTTGTGCAGAGCTGAGTGTTTGGCTCCTCTACCTTTAAAAGTCTTTTCTTCATAAGACTTGGCACGGTTAGCGATGAGATACTTTAGTGATAGGGAAGAAACATTTGGCACCGTGCCATCCGTATGACCGCCAATATCACCAATGATATTAAGAACTTGAGTTTGATGGGCTGGGTAAGTCTTGCGCAGCTGAGTCATTTCTTGATAGGTAGCATTCATCTTGTTAGGTTTGCCCTGACTGTCCAAGGTCAAACCAGCTGGTTGCTTGATGGCGTCAGGTATTTCTTTGAAGTTTAAACCTGCAAAATGCCCAGCGATGGCCACGTACTTCTGCAACTGAGGCATATCCTGATTACCACCATTTTGCAACATGTAATAAACGATGGCAATATTACCTGCTGAATGGCCAACCATGTTGACCTTACTGAATTTGTACTCCTTACGCAAAGCTTTGACAACATTGGTCGCATAGCGACCACGATCTGCAAAGTTGAAGTTAGTGCTGTTTTCAAAATTAACCATGACGATGGGATTTTGGGAATTGTTCTTGAAGTGACCTCTGAGCGTCACCTGACCATTCTTGTCCACAAAAGCGATGATACTGCCAGCTGATGCGCCAGCTTTCTTAGCTGCACCCACCATGTGCTCCTCAGCGTGATAAGAACTGCCACCTCCGTGGAAAAAGAGCGTTGGAACGTTAGAATGCGTGAAATGCTTTAAAGCTTGTTGCCTCTGCCAAGATTGATAGGTCAAGTAAACAGCCATGATAAGGGCAACTATGACTAAACCAAATCCGATTTTTTTCTTCATGATAGTCTCCTTTTCCTCTATCTTATAGAAAATATGAGAAAAGATAAAGTTTTAATGATTCTTTGTCAGCTGTTCCGTGACATTTCGACTGTTTTCAGCCAGTGACCAAATACCTATATTATCAGTAAGGGAATCATCTATAAAAAAAAACCAGCACAAACTACTATGCTGGCTTTCTTATTTCATGACTTTCTCAAAACGGAAAAACTCACTTCCTTCTTCTGGGAATTTATCCTCCTTGCCCGGCTCCATATGGTTAGCGTTGTAAAATTCAACGACCTTGAAACCACAACGATTGATGTAAAAATGAAGATTGCGCTTATCAAAATAGGGTGTATCAGTTTCCCAAACCTTGGTCTCAGGGTAGAGGACTTCAATAGCTTGCCAAATCTGCTGACCAAGGCCACGATTTTGTCCACCAACCTTAACATAGAGTAGATCTAAATGATTATGCTGGGTTTGGGGTTTGATAGTAACAACCGTACCACCGACCACTTGACCATCAAGCACCGCAAAATAAGCCTCAGAACCCTCAGCAGCGAAAGCTTCCTCAATATCTTCTCTTGGGATAATAGGCTCATCAAGCTCCCCATTGACATCCACATAAGCCTTTTGAAAGGCTTCCTGAATATCTTTGATAAAGATTTCTTTTTCCTCTAACTTGAGAGGACGTAGCTTTAATTCAGTCATTTCTTTTCCTTCTTTCTTCACATAGTTGTCCTTTATTATAGCACGTTTTGAGAAATGGACAGCGCTGAAACTGGCAAGCATTCCTTTTAGTGGCATAGCCGATGATAACGCAAAACATGCACTCCAACAGTAAAGCGAGTCATTCCTTCAAAATTCCCCCCCTGCTGAAAAAACCAACATAGCCAAGCTATGCTGGTTTTCTTATCCATAAGTCACCTTAGTCAAACGTCTTATTCCACATATCAAGCACACGCTCAAAGCCATCTGCATCTTCTGGTAGGGTAAAGCCACCACCTAAGTCCAGACTGGTGATAGCCTGCATATCCTTGTCCGTCAATCTAAAATCAAAGATGTCTAAGTTCTCAGCTAGACGTTTGAGATTGCTTGACTTAGGTACGGTCACAATATCTTGCTGGGTTAGCCATCGAAGAACTACTTGCGCCACCGTTTTACCATGCTCCTTGGCAATCTTGACTAGGTCTGGTTGGGTGAAAAGGTCTTCACTACCAGCTGCAAAAGGCTGCCAAGCCACCATTTGCACATCACGCGCAGCCATAACTGCATGATCTGCTTGCCGCTGATGGAAAACATTGGCCTGAATGAGATTAACAGCAGGCTTAACTTCATTGAATTTGATAAATTCCACTAGCTTAGCTTGCGTGAAATTATCCACTCCGATGGCACGAATTTTGCCTGCCTTATAGGCTTCGGTCAAATAGCGCCATGCCCCATAAATATCCCCGATGGGTTGGTGAAGCACATAGAGGTCAATGTAGTCCAAGTGTAATTTTTCAAGCGAACTTTCTAGACCGCGTTTGGCACCTTCGTAAGACATGTCTGACACCCAGAGTTTTGAGATCACAAAAATATCTTCCCGTTTGACCTTAACACGCTTGATGGCACGACCAACAATGTCTTCATTGCCATAGACTGCCGCTGTGTCAATCATAGGATAACCCATTTCTAGCGCAGCCACAATAGCCTCCTCTGACTGAACAGGGTCGGTCATCTTCATGACACCAAGTCCAAGTTTGGGCATTTTCACACCGTTATTTAATGTGACGTATTCCATAGACTACCTCTCTTCTCTTTATCTTCATCTGATTGCCTTAATGCTCAGCTTTCACTTTCCGCAAAATAATTTCAAAGTCTGCTTGCTGCCAAGTGACTGGTGTTGGATAGATCGGGTTGCCTTCTTTTTCGGCACCTGCAGCCAGATCGGCTATATCTGCCTCCTGAATATCAGGGATTCCAGCAGGTAGATTTATAGCACTTCGTAGGTCGCGGATTTTTTGGATAAAGGCTTGTGCTTTATCCGCCTCTGTCTGTCCGCTTAAACCGACTAGATCAGCTAAGTCTGCCAAACTCTTATGCGCGGCTTTGCCATAAGCCTCAAGCACCAAAGGTAAGAGGCTAGCATTAATCTGCCCATGCTGTAAATGGTAACGGCCGCCGATGCCGTGAGAAATAGCATGAACATAACCAACCAAGGCAACGTTAAAGGCTATGCCTGCATAATAAGAGCCTTTTAGCATCTGGTGGCGAGCATATAGATTTTGGCCGTTAGCCACTGCTTTTTCCAGATTGGCCATAATCAAGCTAACGGCTTTCTTGGCGTAGTCAGCTGCTGCCTTGTGATGGAATTTATTGGTGTATGCCTCAACCGCATGAGTCAGGGCATCCATACCAGATGCAGCTGTCATGAAAGGTGGCAAATTTAGCAAAAGTTTAGGATCCAAGACCGCATAAGTCGGCATCAGCACAAAATCAAAAATAGGATACTTACGACTGCCAGCAGGTTCTGTAATAACTGCTCCTGCTGTCACCTCCGAACCCGAGCCAGCTGTCGTTGGCACTGCAAAAAACGGAGGCAGATTTTTACGGATCTTCATATTACCAGTCATATCCTCAACCGTCTTATCAGGATTGGCCACTCGAGCACCGATGATTTTAGCACAGTCCATAGCAGAACCTCCGCCAATGGCAACAATAGCATCACAGCCATTCTGATAGTAAAGTTTATAACCCTTCTCCACACACGCAATATCTGGATCAGGAATGACTTCTGAATAAATCGTGTAAGCAATGCCCTGATTAGTCAAAGTCTCAAAGAAAGGCTTTAAAGTCCCTCGCCTGATAAAACCTGCAGTAGTCACAACCAATGCATGCTTAAGAGACTGATCTTGTAAAACCGATGGCACCTGTAAAAGTGCATCTTCCCCCTCGATTAAATTAGGTAATCTTTTTAACTGCCCTTCCAAAAAAGCAATGGTCACCAACTGCTGACCGCGTAATAAAAATTGTTTCATACTTAACTCCCTTGATGGAAATTCTTCTATCTTTGTCTATAATTGTAGCACAAATTGAAGGAGGAGGGTTTTGTCAGGCTCACAGCACAAACATAAAAAGCCTATCAACTGATAAGCCTTTAGAGAGACCTAGGTAGGATAATGAAGACTGCTGTAACCAAGACTGCTAGCATCACACCTGCTGGGAAAATAGTCAAGGTTAACATCATACCAACTAGCTTAATGATAATATCCCAAGACATCATGCGATTATGATTTTTAGAAATGGTTTGCGATCTTTTATTATCAGCTACTTTGGCTAATTCTGCATACATCCAAACGTTGGTAAAGGAAACCAACAAGACAACAACACCATAGAGGGTTTGCGCAACAGAGCTATTGAAGTTATCTGCTACAATGCTGGTCGTATAAGGAAAGAAAGATGCAAAAAAGAGCAAAAGCAGGGAGATCCAAACCAGCTTGTTATTGATTTTCTTCACATGGTCCCAAGCGCAGTGCATATTGACCCACATAGTGCCAATCCAGAAAAAAGATATCATATAGGCAAAAAAATTCATTCGCAAATCAAGGACAGCCGCCCAAGTCAAAACGGCTGGCTTCTTTAACTCCAAAATTAAAATCGTCATAATGATAGCAATGACGGCATCTGTAAAAGCTACTAAGCGTTCTTTTGACATCTCCAAAATTCTACCTCCATATTACAGTTATTATTATAGCACATGAAAATTAACAATTGAACGGACTTCCTGCAAAATATAAAATACCAGACGACTCCATAAACATACCTTTCTTCCGCATAAACTTAGCTATCTTGTCAAAATTGTTGACGGGCTTTCATAAATGTAATTCTGATGAACTATTTCATTTATTAGTTAGATTTTTCAGCAATCCAGATAGACTGTTGAAAGTGGTCAACTTGACTGTCGGAGACCTAACTGCTTTACCAGAGAGTTAGTTTTGTCTGTCAACAGTTAGATTAACCCTCTAATCAATTTCCCGAAGGTCTGGCTATAAGAACCTGTATTCACAGTTCAGCACTTCTATCTAAGGCTGTTTTTCCCCAGTCCTTCTCTCATAAGGAGTAAAAAAGAAGCCGAGCCAGGCTCAACTTCTGTATTTGTTTCAACTGATGCTTGATTGTCTCACTGACGCTTATCAAGAGCAACATCGAAAAGGTGGACGCCCACGCCGTTTAAGTATGGAAGACCAGCTCATTATGACCTTGCGTTACTTGCGCTATTACCCCACTCAACGCTTGTTGGCCTTTGATTTTGGTGTAGGTGTGGCAACTGTCAATGAGACCATTACCTGGGTAGAGGACAGCCTTCGTTCTTCTGGCCTCTTTGATTTAGACCACTTGGAAGCACCTAGCGCCACTGTTGCCATTGATGTCACTGAAAGTCCTATTCAACGCCCTAAAAAAACCAAAGCAAGAATTATTCTGGTAAAAAGAAGAGACATACCGTAAAAACTCAAATCCTGCTTAACTTAACCAGCCATCGTGCTTGTCAATTGGCTTTTTCAGATGGCCATACGCATGATTTTACCCTTTTTAAGGAGAGTATTGGCTATAGTTTGCCCCAAAGTACCCTTGTTTTCGTAGATTTAGGGTATTTAGGCATCATGAAATTTCACGAAAATACCTTTATTCCTGCTAAACGTTCTAGAAATCACCCCTTAACCCAAGAGGATAAAGAGTTGAATCGTGAGATAGCTAAAATGCGTATTGAAGTTGAGCACTTTAAGGCCAAATTTAAAACTTTTCAAATCATGGCACAGCCTTATCGTAATCGTAGGAAGCGGTTTGACTTAAGAGCTGAGTTGATTTGTGGCATCATCAACCATAAGATGATGTAGTTACCGAACAAGTCTATTTAAGAATCAAGTGCGATGTCATTTTTCTCCTGCTCGTGAATATATTTTGCTACCGTCTTTTCGTTCAGTCCAACGGTACTCACATAGTAGCCTCTAGCCCAAAACTTTCGATTTCCATACTTATATTTTAAATTAGCGTATTTATCAATATCATGAGAGCACTTTTACTTTTCAAATACCCCATGAAATCGGAAATCGAAAGTTTTGGTGGTATCAAGACGAGCATATGAACATGATCTAGCATCATATGTCCCTCAATGATTTCCACGCCCTTGTATTGACATAGGTGACGGAAAATATCAATTAAGGCCTGTCTAATTTTGTAGTAAATGGATTTTCTGCGGTACTTTGGTGTGAAAACTATGTGATAGAGCACATCCATTTGGTATGTGATAAACTGTAACTGGTTTTAGCCATTTCTTTTTCCTCCTTGATCTAACCTGAACAATTAGATTATAACAGGAAAAAGAAATGGAAGCTCAAAGCCTTGGCAGCCACCAGCATAGCTGGTGGTTTTCTTGTTTTTCTCTACGAGAAAAACTGGCTCGAAGCCATAATAAGGGCTCCGCCATGAGGCGGAGTCCTACTGATCTATTAAAGTAATCAAAGACAGTTTCCAAATGTTCGCTATTTAGATACTCAAGGATTTCCCCATCTACTTCAACTGCTATAGCTAATAGAGATTTTTACAAAGTTGGGACTTTACGCAGCTCTTATGCCACGAAACCTTCCACAGAAACAAACCTTGCAGCTTGTTCAATATTACTAGTAATTATTGTGTAGGTAATTGTTAACGTTCTTAGCCTCCTGATTGGGTATGGTCCAAAATATTTTGTCGGGTCTCATCAACCAATTGCTTGAGACTGATCTTAGCCATTTGGGCTTCAGCCTGTTTTTGAATGTCATGGTAATGGCTCTGCAAAACTTCTGGAAAAGCCACACCAACACTACAAGTCTTAGCCGTATTTTGGTCCACCTTCAGCAAATCCCCCTGATTATCAATCGTACGATAAACATCCAAAACAGTCAATTCAGCCAAGGGTTTCTCAATGCGGAACCCCACCTTCCCTCTTTGAGTGGTGATGATGCCAGCTTTACGAAGCTGAGACAGCATTTGTCGAACGAGACTGGGATTACTTTTCAAACTAGCTGCCAAGCGCTCGCTGCTGATAGTTTCTGTATGATGTACCTCAACATACACTAAGATCTGTAATAGGTCGCTCAATCGATGATTTGCCATGATATCTCCAAAGTCATTTTCTGTTTTTTTAGTCCATCAAACTCTACTACCTAACCTCAGCTGTAGCTCATTAGGTTTTAAGGCTGCGTTTGACATGCTGTTCTTCGAATACTACTCTATCATGACTTTGACCAGCTGACAAGTTTAGCGACGAATTAATTTGGCTTTTTTAACATCTTCGATGGTTTGTGTACCAGCCAACTGCATATCAATCTTAAGTTCCTTGTTCAAGTGTTCAACAACAGCTTGGGCTCCTTGGGCACCCCCAAGTGCAAGGCCATAAATAACTGGACGAGCAAGGGCAACGAGGTCTGCTCCGCTTGCCAAAGCTTTAAAGACATGTGATCCACGGCGGACACCACTATCGAAGATTATAGGGACACGTTTGTTGACGCGCTCTGCTATTGCTGCCAAAGTATCAAAAGAAGCTGGACCACCATTTAACTGACGACCACCATGATTAGACACCCAGATACCTGATGCGCCCGCTTGCATAGCCGTTTCGGCATCATCTGGGTCTTGGACACCCTTGACGATAACTGGCAGGCCTGTATAATCGGCCACGCGCTTGATATCTTCTGGAAGGATAACTTGAGCAGCTGCTGCATAGATTTCGCTGATGCCCTTACCTTCACTACCTTCTGCTAATTTAGCTAGATTGCCCATAGGCAGTGGAAATTGAAAGTTGTTTATGATATCCGCTTCACGGTAGCCACCTAGCATAGAGTCAACAGTCATGATAATAGCCTTGACCCCAGCCTTGACCGCTTCATCCAGCCAAGCTTCATTAACAGACCAATCCTTGCTCATGTACAGTTGGAAAAATTGTGGAGCGCCTTGACCGGCTGCTGCTGTTTCAGCAATTGTCGTTGTGCCATAGGTTGATTGCGACATAATGGTGCCTGCAGCTGCCATACCTTCTGCCGTTGCCAATTCACCACGAGCATGCGCTAAGCCTTGGGCAGCAGCAGGTGCCATGATGATTGGCATGGAAATTTTAGTGCCGAAGATTTCAGTCTCCGTTGAGGGATTTTCGACAGATGTCAAAATACGTGGAACGATTTGCACATGATTGAAAGACTCTGTGTTTTCTTTCAATGTCCACTCGTCCTCTGCCCCCTCAGTAATGTAACCAAAGCCGCCTTTAGGAATAATTTCCTTAGCGCGTGCTTCAAGGCTTGGAAGATTGAGAATATCAATCTTTTCTTCTTTGTCTGATTGAAAATAACCATTTGTCATTGTCATAAAAATACCTTCTCTCTTTTTCTCGTTAAAAGTTAAATCGTACTTTAGTAGGTCTTAGTGTTAAAAATCGGAAACATTAGGTCGTTTGTTCAAGGATAACCTTTGTTCGGATACCATCACTATCCTCTACTAAGAAAGAGCTCTCTGCTTCTTCCAGTAAAGTCATGCCATATAGATTTGCTTTCTTCAAAGAAGCCTTAAAGAAAATGGCATCGCTAATCTTAATTGTTAAATGATTGAGTCCCGGCAATCCCGCCTGACGCTTTGGCAAGTTTGAACCTGCCCATTGATTGAAAGCCAGTTGATGATGATAATTTCCTGAGGCTATCCATGATGCCGTTGGAATGGTCATCTTATCTCCTAAATCGAAAACCCGCTGATAAAGTTTTGAGGAGGCACCCGCATTTTTGACGCTCAAATGAACGTGACCAACTACAGTGCCAGAGCTAAGAGCAAAAATCTCTTGGCTAGAGGCTTCTGCCAAAACACCATTAGCATCCATCTCCTCAGTCACACCGATAATACGGCCATTCTCACGAATATCCCATTCCTCGACAGGCTTATCACAATAAATCTCAATTCCATTACCCTCAATGTCGTCTAGGTAAATAGCTTCGCTGTAGCCGTGGTCGGCTCCACCAGTTAGGGGAACGCCGCTTGTCAGAAGGTGCCTAAGCGCTGCTCCCAGACTTGGTCGGTCTGGCACCAAGATAGCTGTATGATAAAGACCATAATTATTCTGAGCAGACAAATCTGTCTTTACCAGACGCATCAGTATCTCATCAGAACCCCCAATACCCAAGGCCACCTCATCTGTTGTCTGATACAAAATCTTAAAACCAATGAAAGTCGTATAAAAAAGAGTTTGTTTGTCTAGGTCATGTACGTTAATCACAACCTCGCCTAACCGAATCTTTGACTGATAAGCATAAGTCATAATTATCTCCTTAATCTAAGATGGCAAAACCACCTGTCCAAGAAATCTTTTCCTGCGCCGCCAGTGAAATTTGCAAGAAACCAAAAGCTTCTAATTCACGAGCACGTTTCAAGCCCCCTGCATCCAATACAGTAATGCCACTATCTACCAGCATATCTGTTA
This sequence comes from Streptococcus caballi DSM 19004, assembly GCF_000379985.1. Classification (GTDB taxonomy): domain Bacteria; phylum Bacillota; class Bacilli; order Lactobacillales; family Streptococcaceae; genus Streptococcus; species Streptococcus caballi. Next base: position 47,945 of record NZ_KB904062.1, read on the forward strand.
GGAGGGCTTTTGCTTCTGCATCGTCTGATGCCAACATGACGCGGGTTTTTTCTCTTCCCGAAACCTGACCACTTGCCAAAGTTGCTGCAAAGGTGGTGTTAAAACCTTTAACCCAGCGTGCTGTTGGTACTTTTTTTGAAAATGCTGCTGTCGCTGAGCTATCAGCAGGCACTAGCAAATCATCAAAAGTATCAAAGTTAACAGGATTAGTGATATCCACCACAACCTTACCATCTAAATCTGCTGCATAGCGATCTAAAATATCTGCGACTGCTGGGTAAGGGACTGCCAAGATTACCATGTCACCAATTGTTTCCGCTTGCTCTCCCGAACCAAGATAAAAAGCTTTGTGTCCTGACTTTTCAAAGAGCCCACCGATAGCTGACCCCATGTTTCCTTTACCAAAAACTGTAATGTTTGCCATGATAAATTCCTCCAAATTCCATCTTGTAACTTTTTTTGTTACAACTTATACTATGAATTATACTACTTAGTGATAAATTTGCAAGAAATTTGCTTACAGCTAAAAAACGATTGAACGTCGATCAAAACCACCAGTTCACACTGGTGGTTTGCTCTGTGACTATAAGCCGCTCACCCCGGCCAGGGCCAAAGGCCCGCTGAATCAGCTTCCTCGCGCATCACTTGTCCAAGCAGCTGCTAAAGCGCCTCTTCTACTTCTTCCTATTTGGTTCTCCTGTGACAGATCACCCCTTTCAAACAATGTAAGCTAGTCTGCAACCCTGTCTTCCTGCAATTGATTTTGTACATATTCAGCAATCACCTTTTGGTTTCAATCTACTGTATCGATATAATAGCCTCTACACCAAAATTTTCTATTATCATACTTGTATTTCAATCGGCATGTTTGTCAAAAATTATGAGACTGCTTTTGCCTTTTAAGTAAACCATAAAACTAGGTATACTGAGTTTGGGTGAAATACTTACTAACATATGAATATGGTCTAAACATGCATTGGATTCATGAATCATCGCTCCTTTATATTTAATCTTGCCGATACTTGACTTGTATTTGCCATATATGATTTGGCGGCGATATTTAGGTGCGAAATCGATATGATATTTACAATTCCAACACGTATGTGATAAACTTTCATTATCCTCTCTCATGAGGTACCTCCTATATGATGTGATGGGGTGGCGGGGAAACCACTTCTATCTTATCATTTGGGGAGGTTTTTTAATACCATGCTGGAAGCTATCTGGAACCACTAGCATAGCTAATGGTTTTCAGAAGCCAAAAAGAGTCTGGGACAAAAAGCTTTCTCAGCACAAAAAACAGAGATTCACGTTAGTTGTGAGTCTCTGTTTTAGTTTTGATTCATTTTTTTGTTTATTTCTTGAGATTATTAGCCATGAGAACCAATCCCATGTCAATTTTTACTTGGCGTTTTCCTCTCAGGTTACATCGTCTGTAACCCAAACAAGCCTTTATCTGGCCAAAGACAGGCTCCACATCAACCTTCCGTTGCGCGAAGATGCGACTGCCTTCTTCAGATAAAAGCTTCTCTTTTTCTAATTGTTTTAAAGCTTGATACCTCTCATTGACATAAAGCCCTTTTTGAGGTGCTAAATCAGGATAATCCGCCTTATAGACCCTTATTCCTGTTCAAATCCAGTGGATGTTCGACTGTATTTGACAGATTCAAAGTGATAGGCCCAGCCATCGGGATGGGTGTAGGTGTCGCAACCTTCATCGTAAGCCCAATTGTCCAAGTTCTTAGACGACTGCTTGTAATTCCTTTTCTGCTCCTTGTCAAACAGACCATACTTAATCAAGTGGTCAATCCCAAGCTGATCAAGTGTGAATAAGTTTTCTTCACTGCCATAACCTGCATCAGCGACCACCAGTTTAAACTCGTGTGGATAGCTTTCTAAAAACGGAAGCAATGTCTTCGTATCCGTTGGATTTGGGAAGACGTCGTAGTGAAGGACGAACTGGTTTTCGGTGGCGATTTGCAGGTTGTAGCCTGGTTTGAGCTGACCATTTCTCATGTGGTCGTCTTTCATTCGCATAAATGTAGCATCTGTATCAGTCTTAGAAAAGCTGTTACGCCCTTCGAACGTCTCTTGGTAAGTCTCATATTTCTCAGCCCGCACTGAAAAATCATCTCTGACTTTTCGCAGGACTTTCCTGAGTTTTCGGCGTTTGGCTTTACGCTCGTCCTTTCCCTTAATGGGAGCTTCCTCCATATCTTGATTGAGCGCTGTCAGTTCTTCCTCCAGAAGATGAGCGAAATCAGTCAATTGTTCTGAGGAGATTCCTTCCTCCTCGTCTAGTTCAATAGCTTGGTGGATAAGGGGTGTGATTTCTTCTTGAAAATAGACCTGCATCTGTTCTTGAAGCTTAGCAGAAAACTTATCGGTTGCCTTCTTCCAGACAAAGCTATATTTGTTGGCGTTGGCTTCAATCTTGGTGCCATCAATGTAGAGACAGTCCAGCGTCACCAGCTCTTCCATTTTTAAGTGGAGGTTGAGGGTGATAAAGAGCTCTCGGATAAGATGTTCCATCCCATCTGTAACACGGAAACGGTTGATGGTGCGGTAGCTCAAGACCAACTGTCCTGTCAGGTATTGCATAGCTAGATTTTCGACCATCATTTTCTCGATTTTGCGACTGGAGAAGACGCCTTGTGAATAGGCAAAGAGCAGAGCAGACAAAACAAGTTTTGGGTGATAAGAGGGGCGGCCAAAGACGTGGTAAAAAGACTGAAAGTGATTGTCGTCCAAGGTATTCACCACTTTTTCTATGGCAAAGACAATATGGTCAGGGGGTAAAATGCAAGCAAGTTCTAGTGGCAAAGTGGTTTGATTTGTGTTATAGTAGATATGCATGAGATAGCCTTTCTAAATGGTTTATTACGCAATTCTATTTTACCAAGACTATCGCAACCATGCAAAAAGCAACGGATTTGATGCCGTTGCTTTTTGTATTAATTAGGAACAGTTTTGTCCCAGACTCCAGAATATATCTTTTCATCACCGACTACAGTTGACAACAATCCCTTATTTTTTAATAGTATCTGTCGCAACATCTTCGCCAAACCACTTGTTTGAAATCTCTTGGAATTTTCCTTCTTTGTAGAGTTTCTTGAAAGCAGCGTTCACATTTTTGACTAGTTTCTTATCAGACTTACGCGCACCAACAGCAAAGTCTTCACCATCAAACTTACTCTTGATAATATTGTAGTTATCTAGCTCACCCTCTTGTTTCAAATAATAATTGGCATAAACACGGTCAATCAAGAGCCCATCAATACGATCATTTTTTAGGTCAATTAAAGCCTGTGTGAAGGTCTCATACTGGCTAGCATCATTATCCTTAACGATGTCTTTAAGGACCTCAGGTTTAGATATAAAGGCATCATAGCCTGATGAACCTGACTGAGCACCTAAAACCTTACCTTTCATATCAGCGAAACTAGTAATATTGGACGATTTTTTCGTTACCAAAACCTGTTCATTTTTCATGTAAGGATCTGTAAATTGAACCTTAGCCTTGCGTTCGGACGTGATGGAGTATCCATTCCAAATCAAATCAATTTTACCATTTTTCAATTCTGTTTCTTTCAAATCCCAGTTAATAGGTTGCCACTTAACCTTCATACCATATTCAGCAAAAGCAGCATTGGCTAAGTCAATGTCAAATCCCACATTTTTGCCATCTTTGTCCTTATACCCCATTGGCACGAAGGTATTATCAAAACCAATCGTGACAGATTTTTCTGACTTCATTTTGTCCCAGCTGTCACTTGTAGAGGATGCTTTCTCCTTTGAACCACAAGCAGTAAGGCTTACAATACTGAGAGCAGCGACTGCACCTAATAAAACTTTCTTTAACTTCATAAGTCACCTTTTTCTTCTATTTAGGATTAATTTTTAAAATATTGTCTGAAATATTTTCAGCAAATTGTAAATCATGCGTTACGACAATTTGAGTAATCCCTGCTTCACGATTTTGCAAGATTAACTTTTCAACTTCTTGACGCAACTCTGGATCCAATGCACTGGTTGGCTCATCATAGCCAATAATTTGAGGGTCAATCATCATAGCACGAGCCAGCGCTACACGTTGCTTCTGTCCACCCGAGAGTGAAAATGGATAAACATTGGCATGCTCAGACAAACCAAGCCTAGCCAACAAGTCTAGAGCCTTTTCCTTAGCAGCTTCCTTAGGCATTCCCATGGTTTTGGTTGGAGACAGAATCAGATTGTCCAAGACAGTCAAATGGGGAAATAATTGAAAATCTTGAAAAACAAACCCAAGCAAGTTTAAATTTTCTAAATGATCAAGAGATACTTTTGCATTATTGTAGATAATCTCACCTGAGTCAATTTTTTCAAGACCAGCCAGCATACGCAAAAGAGTTGTTTTTCCACCACCCGAAGGCCCAACGAGCGACAAAATCTTGCCATCTTCAACAACAAGATTAAAATGATCAAAAATCTTTTTCTGACCAAACTGTTTGGAAATATCTTTTAATTCTAACATATGGTCTCCTTATTTGTAGTAGTTAAACTTCTTTTCAACTTGCTTAGACAGAATAGTCACAAGCCCAATTAAGAGAAGGTAAATAGCTCCCGCGATAAACATTGGTGCCAAGGTAGCATCTCGGTTAGCAGCAGTTTTACTAGCAAGTAGCAAATCACCAACTCCCAGCACATAAACCAGAGAAGAATCCTTAACCAAATTGATCACCTCATTGAAAACACTGGGCAAAACAATTTTGAAAACCTGTGGCAAAATAATAAAACGAATGGTTTGTAGTTGCGTAAACTTCAAAACCTTAGCTGCTTCATATTGCCCCTTTGGAATGGCTTCAATCCCACCACGGAAAATCTCAGCAAAATAAGCTGCATAATTCATAGTGAAAGCCAGAATTGCTGCTGGTAAGCGATCAAACGTGACACCCACACTCGGAAGAACATAATAAACAAAAATCAATTGCAATAACAAAGGAGTCCCACGCATTACCCACACGTAGACTGTTAAAAGCCATTGCAAGGGTTTAAAGTTAACCTGCATCAAGAATGCTAAAATGGCCCCTAAAGGAATGGACAAAACAATGACAATAAAGAAAACTTGTAAGGTTATGACAGCCCCGTCCAAAAGACTGGGCAAAACCTGAAAAATGTATGACATATGCTCTCCTATAAAAATAGATGTTACCATTATATCAAATTTTCTGACATTTTACATTCATATTTTTTATAAATTTAAGAATAAATATACAAAAAGCCGACACGGTGTCGACTTCATTAATTTAAACCTTTTTCACAAATTCTGATTTTAATTTCATAGCACCAAAGCCATCAATCTTGCAGTCAATGTTGTGATCACCTTCCACCAAACGGATATTTTTTACACGTGTTCCTTGCTTAATATCCTTAGGCGCACCCTTGACTTTCAAATCTTTAATAACTGTAACAGTATCACCATCTGACAAGCGAGTGCCGTTGCTATCAAGGACAACAAGGTCATCTTCTTCAACTTCGTTTGGATCCCATTCATATGCACATTCAGGACAAACAAGCAAGATACCATCTTCGTAGACGTACTCTGAGTTACATTTTGGACAATTTGGTAGAGACATAACCACTCCTTAAAAAATTTGATATTTAATATTTTACCGAAAATCACTCTGCTTTTCAAGCTTTGCTTCCTAGACATACTTTTTAAAAGCCTTACAACCAAGTCAAAGAAACTTGTAGGGTTTATTATTTTATTCAACAGTTACAGATTTTGCAAGATTACGAGGCTTATCAACATCAAGACCACGTTGTAAGGTTGCATAGTAAGCAATCAATTGCGTTGGCACAACCATAGCAATTGGCGATAAGAATGGATGAACAGTCATCACCTTAATATCATCATCTTCCTTAGCCAAAGCTTCATCAACAATGGTCAAAACATGAGCGCCACGAGCAGCTACTTCTTGAATATTGCCACGCGTATGAGCCGCAAGAATTGGATTATTAGAAATCAAAGCAAGAACAGGTACGCCATCTTCGATAAGTGAGATAGTTCCGTGTTTCAACTCACCAGCTGCAAAACCTTCACATTGGATATAAGAAATTTCTTTTAATTTAAGAGAAGCTTCCATGGCAACGTAATAATCACTACCTCGACCAATATAGAAGGCATTGCGAGTTGTTGCTAATAAGTTAGCTACTTTTTCTTCGATCAATTCTTTTTCTGACAAAGTCGCTTCAATTGATTGTGCCACGATGGCTAATTCATGCACAAGATCGAAGTCTTCTGCAGCTTTGTTATGATTAGCTTGACCAACTGCCTTAGCCAAAAATGCAAGAGTAGCAATCTGTGCTGTGTAGGCTTTAGTTGAAGCAACTGCAATTTCTGGACCAGCATGAAGAAGCATAGTATGACTTGCCTCACGTGATAGAGTTGATCCAGGAACGTTGGTGATCGTCAAACTTGGAATACCTAGTTCGTTTGCTTTTACCAGGACCTGACGACTGTCTGCAGTTTCACCAGATTGACTAATAAAGATAAAGAGCGGCTTCTTACTGAGCAAAGGCTGATTGTAGCCCCATTCAGATGCAATTCCTAACTCAACAGGTGTTTCTGTCAAAGCTTCCAACATATTTTTGGCTGCGAAACCTGCATGGTAGGATGTTCCAGCCGCAATAATATAGAGACGATCTGCTTCTTGTACAGCTTCAACGATAGCATTGTCAACGACAATATTGTCATCATCAGTATAGGCTTTGATGAGCTTACGCATCACAGTTGGCTGCTCATCAATTTCTTTAAGCATGTAATAAGGGTAGGTCCCTTTACCGATATCAGAAAGATCAAGTTCAGCTATATAGGACTCTCTTTCAACGGAATGTCCTTCATAATCTTGAATATCAACACTATCTTTCTTCACGATAACAAGTTCCTTATCGTGAATTTCCATGTATTGATTTGTTTCGCGAATCATAGCCATAGCATCTGAACAGATCATGTTATAGCCATCACCCAAACCAATGAGAAGAGGAGATTTATTTTTAGCCACATAAATCGTATTAGGGTCTTGCGCATCCATAAGAGCAAACGCGTAAGAACCTTCAATAATATGAAGTGCTTTTCGGAAAGCTTCTAAAACGGACAAACCATCCTCTTCAACAAATTTACCAATCAAATGAACCGCAATTTCAGTATCTGTTTGCCCGTTCAAATGATGATTCGACAGATAATCGTCTTTAATTTGTGCAAAATTTTCGATAACACCATTATGAACCAAGGTCAAACGAGATGTTTCAGATTGATGCGGATGAGCATTGATTTCACTTGGTTTACCATGAGTAGCCCAACGCGTATGACCAATCCCAGCCGTTCCCTCAACATCAATCCCTATTCTTGCACGTAAGTCAGCAATACGTCCAACAGATTTAATCAAATTTGAACCGTTATTATTCGCAACAAAAATACCCGCAGAGTCATATCCACGATATTCTAATTTTTCTAATCCCTGCATCAAGATGTCTGTTGCATTACGATTTCCAACAACACCAACAATTCCACACATAATCATTATCGGTAGGTTATTCCTACCACTCCTTTTTTAATTTTATACTTATTAAAAATCAAGACCAGCTATGCTACGCTCTCTCAGGGAACACATGCTTGATCTAGCACTAGCTGCCCTAACTAAGAAGCCACATCATAGGATTGATTTTCTGAGTATATAATTGGTATAGTTCAATTTAACGTTGAAAAATACTAACAAAGACAGTATATAACTTATATTTATAAAAGTCAACAATCAAATTGGTATAGTTCAATTCATATGAACTGTAGTGCCTAAATAAATAAAAAAAGAGAATCTCAAAATTCTCTTTCTAAGCTAGCTATGCTGCTTTGCCTTTTCCAAGGGAGGATAACTGCTATAAACTTATAATAATCTACTTCCACAGCAAAATAACATCTCATTTAATTAATAACAACTTTTTCAAACGGACATTTTTATTTCATTTAATTAGTTGCAAATTAATTAAATTGTATTGAATGCCATAATTTTTATCCTGTTGCAAAATGAAGTGTAAGAAAAAAGATCTGTTCATCTGATAGACCGAACTCCCCACAAAATAGGCCCATCCCCAACTTTCTAAAGCAGATCACGGGAAAAATCGAAGCTTACCTTCTAACAACATCCATAGAAGCGAACAGAGTCAATTACTATGACACATAAAACTTTAGTCGCCTAGGTCTATTAACTATTAACCCAATTGATTTGCCTAAAGCTGTTTGCAAGCGAAAGAAAAGGAAGACTCGCCCGTCAGCTAAGAAATATCTCGGAATCGGCATTGAGCAAAGAGCTGATGGAATCATTGATTGCTCAACATTTGGTCCTTTGGGAAAATATTTTTTATAATAAGTCCTCAATCAAATCATCCATATCATCATGTTCCACCTGCGGTGTGATTTTTGTAATCCTGATACCAGCGACGGCACGTTCTACCAGACCTTCAACATCTAAACGTTTTTCGTATTGTTCAACATTCTTAATTTTAGGATTAGTTTTTGGACGGTCTGGCGCAAAAATGGTACAGCAATCTTCAAATGGTTGAATAGAAATATCAAAGGTATCAATCTTTTGGGCGATGTCAATGATTTCCAGCTTATCCATGGTGACCACTGGACGGATAACTGGTGTGCAGGTTACAGCGTTGATGGCCTGCATACTCTCAAGCGTCTGGCTGGCAACCTGACCGAGACTTTCACCATTAATAATAACTAGGCCGTGGCGTTCCTCACGAATACGATCTGTAATACGCATCATAAATCGGCGTGTCAAAGTCATAAGATAAGCCTCTGGCGCTTTATCCTTGATTTCTTCTTGAATTTCCGTAAAAGGAACTTCGATAAACTGGATATTGCCACCGAACTTGGTCAATTTACGGGTCAAGTCCTGTGCCTTCTTAAGTGCACCAGGGCTAGTGTAAGGAGGACTGGCAAAGTGCACCGCTTCAATATCAACACCGCGCTTAAGAGCCAAATAACCAGCGACTGGTGAATCAATGCCACCAGACAGCATAAGCATGCCCTTGCCTGATGTGCCAACAGGCAGACCACCTGCACCCTTGATATTTTCGTAGGAAAGATAGGCGGCTTCATCGCGTATTTCTACCTTAAGATTAATATCTGGATTTTTCATCTTGGCCTGAATGTTTGGTAAAACATCGAAAACGGCATTGCCCATGACTTGATTCAGTTCACGACTATCTAATTCAAAACTATGATCACTGCGCTTGGAGCTGATTTTGAAGGTCATGCCTTCCTTATAAATGTCCACCATTAGATCTTGTACTGCTTTTTTAACAGCATCAACTGTTTTTTCAACTTTATAAGACGGTGAAAATGCCTGAATCCCAAAGATTTGTTTAAGTGATTCAGCAACAGGAAGATAGTCTGTCCCATTGAGATAAACATGGGCACGGTCGCGGTCGGCATGGACCGTCACATCTGGATAAATGGATAGAACGTGTTCAATATTGCGTTTCAATTTGTTAATGAACCGCATGCGATTTTTTCCTTTAGTTGACAGCTCACCATAGCGAACCATAATTTCTGAATACTCTAGCATAATTCTTATCTTTTCCTTTTATCGTACTTTTTTTGTTTTGTCATAAACTTGCTTGAAGATGGTAAGGAACTGCTCAATCTGGCTCATATCGTTATCATCATCAAGGCTGATACGAACGGCTGACTGAGCTTGTTTGGTTGGCACTCCCATAGCAATGAGAGTCCCTGCTGGTTTGCCAGCCTTAGATGAACAAGCGGATGTCGTCGAAATATAGATTTCGTGTTCTTCAAAAGCATGGACAACTACTTCGCCACGAACACCCTTGATACCGAAGGTCAAAATGTTAGGCGCGAAGCGCTCATCATCACCAGAGAAAATCATGATATCATCATGTTTAACCAGTTCATCATAGATGACTGTTTTCATCTGAGCAATTCTTGGCAGAGCCTGAGATTCCTTGGCTATGACCAAGCGAAGGGCTTTAGCAGTTGCCGCAATTCCCGCTACATTTTCAGTGGTTGAACGGAAGTCCCTTTCCTGACCGCCTCCGGTTAAAAGAGGTTGTAATTTCTTGCCTTCTTTTTTATAAAGAAAACCGACGCCGCGCACGCCATGGAATTTATGACCTGAAAAGCTGGCAAAATCCACACGCTCAGTCAGGTAAGTTTCGGTTGGGATCTTCCCGATAGCCTGCACTGCATCAACATGGAAAGAAATACTAGGCTTGTCCGCTAACAGACGCGAAATAGATTTGATAGGCTGGATAGAACCCATTTCATTATTGACCGCCATGATAGATACTAAAATGGTATCTGGTCGCAAAAGCGCAGCCAATTGGTCTAAGTCAACAAAACCATCCGCCGTTACAGGGGCGTAAGAAACCTCAAAACCATGCTGGCTCAGCCATTTTGCCGACTCCTTAACCGCTGGATGCTCAATATCAGAAACAATGATGTGCTTACCATAGCGTTCTTTTTCAAAAGCAATGCCCTTGAGCGCCCAGTTATCGCTCTCTGTACCGCCTGAGGTGAAGATAATTTCGCTATTTTTGACGCCTAGTAGGTCTGCAATCTGCTGACGGCTGGCTTCTAAAATGCGTGTCGCCTTGCTACCGAGATTGTGCAAGCTTGAGGGATTGCCGTAAATTTTACTGGCCACTTCTTGATAAGTCTTGAGCGCTTCTGGATAAGGAAGCGTCGTGGCCGAATTGTCAAAATAAATCATAATAAATAATTGTAACTTCCTTCAAATTCAATCTAAATTATTATACCATATATGACAGTCTTGTTCTTGGAATAAAAGTTAAGTTTTTTTTAGCATTTTTTAAGGGAAAATCATATAATAGAATAGAACGATAAAAAGGAGACTAGTCATGTCAGAACAATATTCAAGACGACGTAAAACATCAGTACCCGAATCATCCACACCAACAAAACATATCAAAACAGGCTTTTCTGCTCTGCAAAAGACCGTTGCCCTCATCGGTAGTATTCTCAGTATCATCGTCGCCACCATCACTATCAATAATGCCTTGAATGGCGGAAGTAAGAGCAACAGCAATTCTTCAAGTGGTACTAGCAAAACAACGATTATTAAAGTTAAGGAAAGTAGCGACAAAACCAGCAGCAATGTCAACACTGATAACGATAACAATACATACAGCTCCTCTGCTAATGCTGATCAAACCTATTCAAGTCAATACAACGAAGCAAGCTCTGCCGCATCCTCAGAAAGCAATGTTGCCTCATCTTCTGATAACACTGCGAACTCTGCCACTGATGCAACGATACCATCATCTTCTGCAACTGAATCAGCTCAATGATCAATCTCCTAGAAGAGTTTGACTACTCTTGACCTAAAGAGGTCAGAATGGTTAAACTCTTTTTCTATCTTACTTCCCATTAAAATACTATGAACTATTATCAAACACTCAATTGGATTCACTCCCACAAGGCCAAAGGTCGCAGACCAGACATGAAACGGATGAAAGCTCTGCTGGCAACATTAGGGAATCCTCAAGATGATTTCCCTGCCATTCATCTGGTAGGGACTAACGGCAAGGGCTCGACGACCAGCTATCTGCAACATATTTTCACAGAGGCAGACTACAAGACCGGCACCTTCACCTCACCCTACATCACGCGCTTCAACGAGCGTATAGCCATTGATGGTAACCCAATTCCAGACCAAGACTTGGTCAAGACGGTACAAGTCTTGCAGGATAAGATTGCTCAAACTAACTTTCTAGACCACTTTGATAAGCCAACTGAATTTGAGCTAGTCACGGCCATCATGTTCCTCTATTTCGCACAGATTCAGCCAGTGGACCTGGCTATTATTGAGGCTGGTATCGGCGGACAACATGATTCTACTAATGTCTTCAAGGCTTTAGCTCTTGTCTGCCCCTCCATCAGTTTAGATCATCAGGAAACCTTGGGGCATCAGCTGACTGATATTGCTCGCCAAAAAGTAGGCGCTCTAGACGCTCATACTCCCTTGATTTTCGGCCCCATGACAGACCAAGTTCGTCAAGTTTTTCTAGACAGGACAGAGCAACTCTTCTCCCCTCATTATGAACTGGGGCAGGATTTCTTCCTCTTGGAAAATGGAAGAGCTTTTGACTTTAACTATGAGAGTTTCAGACTGGCTGATATTGAGCTAGCTATGCTGGGCAGGCACCAACAATCCAATGCAGCTCTAGCTATTATGACCTCCCTACTTCTTAGGTCGCAATTTCCCAAGCTGACTCCCCAGAACATCAAAGTAGGACTAGAACAAACAGTTTGGCCAGGCCGCTGCGAGCTGGTCAGACCCAACCTGCTTCTGGATGGCGCCCACAATGAAGATTCCATTGCTAAGTTGATTGAGGTTTTAAAGGATTATTTTCCAGACAAGGCCATTCACATCCTATTCGCCAGCCTCAACCGCAAGCCGCTTGACAAGATACTGGGCCAGCTGGCTGAGTTTGACCTCAGTGTCACCAGTTTTGACTTTCCAGAAGCTCGCCCCTTGTCTGATTATCCAAATCAATATCCACAGGTTAAGCATTGGAAGGCTTGGTTGGTAGAGAGTCAAGTTGAACCTGATCAGCTCTACGTTGTGACGGGGTCGCTTTATTTTATTTCCGAAGTGAGAAATTACCTTCAAAACAATAATTCGCAAATCGAACACTCCCTCCAAATTATCAATTGACTCTTTGTTCATCAACATTGAACAAAAAATGTATTCACAAGATCATAATGCTCTTAAAATAAGACTAATGTGTGATAATTTGATAAAAGCTACCTCCGATGAGGCTGATTTTTCAACATCCTTGGCTAATCTTCGAGAATATTTCAACCAAGAGAACGTCCTCTCTACACCCCAAGGCTTGGGTATGATTTGCCAACTTCCTTTGATTATTTCACCACCGTCAATACCTAGTTACTCTGTGGCATTCCTTGGTTTCACACTTTGAGAATCAATGATTGCGTAGGTTGAAGAGATAGCTTTACCAGCTTTCACTCGCTTTTTTAACAAATTCTTGTTTAGACCATTGATAGGTGTAGTGTTTTGAGAAATAGGATTCAAGCTTACCCATTCGTTATCAGTTAAATCAGTTTCATACGCTTGTCTAGTCATATCTTTAGTTAAATATTTTTTGTGAATACAGATTCTTAGAATAAAGCTTAATGCCCCACTCTTCCCAATCCCCACCATAGTCAAGAATGAGATCCCGCTTTAATTGCGAGGGATGCTTAGAGGAAGCATACTATAATCTTATTATCCAGTCTTTGATCATAGTAGTGGCTATTGACTGCGGTGTTTCCAAACTAAACTATAGCATGAATAAGCTAAAACGACCTCAATTCGTCTGCCTCAAGCTGCTTTCTAAAGAGTTCATCAAAATCAAAATCTTTTTTTGGAGACCTCTTGGAGTAAAGTCGTGATAAAATAAGTCATGGGAATTCTAGTGCAGTATTGCAGCTCTACTATTGATTGGTTAAACAAAATATGTGACAAGCTAAAATTGGTTTATTACCCTATTAAAAAATAGCGCCAAAACTCCGGTTTGGCACTATTTTTTTACTTTTGACTAAGCTTTTCAATTTTTTCTTTCATGTGTTGTGCGGTTCCTAAGCATTCTAAGGAAGCCATGATATTAGCGCATTTCTCCATTTCTTTAATTGCCTCATCTTTGCCTATTTGAAATTCATAAAAACCACGGTAAAACTTTATCAAGATCCTTTCGTATAAATCAGTTTCCGGTATATTAAAGCTATCAATATAGTTGAAACATCTAAAGGCAACTTTCAACTGTTTACGATCTATGCAGATTTCTATAACATTTAACAGCATCTGTAAAATCCGCTTACGATTTTCTGGAATATCTCGATAAAACTATGTCCTTTTTACCATTTCATTTGTAAAAAGTTCAAGCGAGGCAACATTCATCAAGCCAACCGCATTCGTAAAAATCCATAGTTCAAACCGACCCCACTCTTCAACGGAGAATAAATAATCCATCAGAAATTGCACATCTTCATTGGAAACAACTTCGGATGGTAAGCAATAAAATAGGATAGCTCGAACAACGATTGTTTTTAGTCTGTAAAGTTTTTGGTCGGGATTTTCTTCTTCAAACTGAAGACAATTTTTTAAAATAGATTTTATCTTAGTTACATCCTGATTAAGATAAGCTTCAGAAAGTTTCGTTGAAAATTGGATATCCAAGGTTTGGGTATAATTATGATAAACCCACTGAAACTCATCTAAGGGAACATTCATATTTTTTAAACAAAGATAAAAAGTATCAATAGTGATACCACTAATTCCTCTTTCAAAACGAGATAATTGGGCTGTTGAGACAATATTATCCGCAACTTCCTTTAAAGTGAGCCCTTTTGCTTCTCGAATAATTTTAAATACCTCTCCTACGACCTTTTGCATATTCTCACCTGCTTATTAAAATATAAGATTGATAAAATAATTTCATCTAGATCATCATTTTATATAACTAATTATTTTACATTAGAAAGAAAATAATTTCAAAAATTTAACTCTCATGTTTAGTAGAACTAGGAAGCAGCTGAGATTAACTAACCATCACTTCTATTTCTGATGATAGCAATTTAATATAAAAATTGACATGGATCATGCCATGTCAATCATTCTTTATTCACTTTTATCAATATCTTCTTTGAGTTCATCAACATTAAATTTAGCAAAAAGATACTTGCGATCCTGAACTGGGAAACGCTGATCTAGCTGGTCAACCGGACCTACTTCAATTAGCCCTTCAGAAATGACAAAGTCCATAACATGACCACCAAATGTATGATCATCAGATATGAAGTGCAAATGATAGCCAGCAACGCTCACTCCATGAAACATCTCAGGCGTCCAAATACCTACAATGATTCCTGAAATATTTTCCCTAGTATACTCTGGCTGACGAGTTGCCACATCTGCAAACTTTGTATCAGCTGTTGATTTTGGAATCATACGGACGTGCATTTTAGAAAAGTGACCACTGATTTTGATTGATCGAAACAAGTTAACCCCATCATAGTAAGATTCAATGCGGTCCTCCAATTCCTTATCCGTCATTTCAAAACGTTGTCTGAAAATCACTTCAGCCTGATGGGGAACAACTGCTGCATAAGGCACCTTGACATTCTCTGAAACTTCAACTACTTCAGGCTTACCGCTAGAACCCTTGGCCTGGTAGGCCTTTCCATCTAAGACGATAAGCTCACCATCAATCGAATCCAGCGTACCAATTCCCAGATCACCATGTTCCAACAATTCACCGATAGTTAAGGTGCCTCCATATAACCCTGCCATCAAGGCACTCAATGTATTATATTGAAAAAGTTTAATTGCTTCTGACATAATTCCCTCTTTTTAATAAAATTCGTCTGGCAAGATTGTCTCACCTAGCTTAATATTATCCTTATAATCAATTGGAACATCAATCAGTACCGGACCATCTGTGGCTTCTGTCAAAGCTTGTTTCAGAATAGCCTCAAAGTCCTCTTTAGTTGACACACGATATCCCTTGGCACCAAAACTTTCAGCATATTTGACAAAGTCAACCGGTCCAAAGTCAACACCTGATGAACGCCCATACTTCATTTCTTCTTGGAATTCAACCATGTTGTACTTACCATCATTCCAAATGATGTGAACGATTGGCAGTTTCAAGCGTACAGCTGTTTCCAATTCTTGAGCTGAGAATAGAAAACCACCGTCACCAGAAATAGAAATAACTTTGCTATTAGGACGAACCAGCGCAGCTGATATAGCCCAAGGAAGCGCAACTCCCAGTGTTTGCATCCCGTTTGAGAAGAGTAAGTGACGAGCTTCGTAAGATTTGAAGTAGCGTGCCATCCAGATATAGTGACTGCCTACATCAACAGTTACTGTCATATCATCTTTGGTATTTGCCTGAAGCACATCAATGACATCAAGTGGATGGACCAAACCGGATTCAGAATGGCGATCAAATTTAACATCTTCTACCACGTTATCACGAAGCCCTTGCAAGTAATCTCGAGAACCTTTGGGCAAAGTATAGCCATTAATGGCTGGCAAAAGCAAGTCTAAGGTATCAGAAATATCACCGATTAACTCACGTTCAGGTTGGAAATAAGTATCAATCTCAGCTGGAGCTACGTCAATAACAACGATACGAGCTGAGATTTCAGCATTCCAGTTACGTGCCTCATATTCAATTGGGTCGTAACCAATGGCAATAACCAAGTCAGCACGTTTCAGCAACATGTCCCCAGGTTGATTACGAAAGAGCCCTACACGGCCAAAGAATGTTGATTCCAAGTCACGTGAGACAACACCTGCCCCTTGGAAAGTTTCAACAACTGGCAGTTTAACCGAATCAAGTAAACGACGGATAGAATCTGTCACCCTTTTAGTGGAAGCGCCATTTCCCAAAAGTAGAACAGGAAGAACTGCGTTACGAATAGCCTGAGCGAGATAATTAATATCCGCAACTGAGGCAGAACCCAGTTTAGGATCTGTCAATGGCTTGATAGCTTTGACAGAAACTTGACTGTCGGTCACATCCTGAGGAACAGAAATAAAGCTAGCTCCAGGTTTACCTGATTTAGCTAAACGATAAGCATTAGCAACAGTTTCTGATAAGGTATTAGCATCATGAACTTCTGCAGAATATTTGGTTACAGGATCCATCATGGCCACATTATTCATTGATTGGTGGGCACGTTTGTGTAGATCGCCTCGCTTAACCTGACCTGATATGGCCAAGACAGGGTCACCTTCATCTGTCGCAGTTACAAGTCCTGTCGCCAAATTAGATACGCCTGGACCGCTTGTAGTAATTACAACACCTGGTTCACCAGTAATGCGTCCAATCCCCTGAGCCATGAAAGCTGCATTTTGTTCATGACGCGCCACAATAAGCTGTGGCCCCTTGTCTTCTAAAGTATCAAAAACGCGGTCAATCTTAGCTCCTGGAATACCAAAAGCATACTTTACATCATGATTAATGAGGCTGTCCACAATTAAGTCAGCCCCATAATTTTTATTTAAATCACTCATTGGTTTTCTCCTTTATTCACAATTGTAAACCAATTATATCACAGTTTATGCTTTAGTTTGTGAAAAAGCACTTGTGAAATTTTTATCTTATCTTGACAATCACTTCACATTCTAAAACTATTTATCACGATTTTGAAGAATGAGTTTGATAAGATCGTAAGCTGTGATGAGGAAAAATCCAATTACAATGATAAAGGTATTTTCTTGATTTCTTCCGCTATGGTCAAAAAGAGACAGAAGTAGGAAGATGATGATAACTGAAATCAGATTGCTGGCTATGATATCTTTAAGATTAGTTTTCATTTAAAAAACCTGCCATATTAAGATCATCAGGAACCAACTGGAGATATTTTTCAGCTGCCGCTTGAGCACGGTCGCGGTAGCCAAATTCTCTCAGAATGTAAGCATAATCCTGCAAAAATTCTGGATTATCAGCCAAATCCTTAGCTAAATCTTCGTAATAAATGAAAGCTTTCTCGCCTTCATCCAAAGCTTGATAAGCCTTGGCTAAATTCCACTTAGTGAGAACATTTTCAATCTCTTCATGATCTAGTTTGATGAGATCATCATAGCGCTCTTCTTCCAAGTACAGATTGGTTAAGCGAAGAAGAACATCTTCGTCGTCCTCAGCAACTTCCTTAGCCTGCAATAGATAGGTTTCCGCCGACTTAGTATCATGCAATTCGTATGAATACTGAGAAGCTTCCAGCAACAAATGAACATCAAATTCATTCTTACTTAGACCTTGTTGCAAAAGACGCAGTGCTTCTTCTATCTTGTGCTCCTCATGAAGAGAAAGGGCGTAAACATACTCATAACCCGCAAAATCCGGATTCATGGTATCTATTTGCTTAAAATAAAGGTTAGCTTTTTGATATTCTTCTTGATCGTAAAGAATGGTTGCCAGTTCAAAAACAGCTGTCTCGTCATACTCAATCTCAACTGATTTCTCCAAAAACTCAATGGCAGCTTCGAATTTTCCAAGACCAGCATAGGCTCGTCCAATGCGTTGATAGGTTGAAACACCTGTCAATGAAAGAATATCGCGATTGTCTAATTTAGCGTAAGCCTGAATGGCTTCCTCGTAATGTTCCAAGGATAAATCAATCTCTGCCAGACCAAAAATAACTAATGGATCATCACTTAATTGATTTGCTTCCAAGAGTTTTTCACGCGCGACATCAGTTAATCCTTCCATATCATAAAGGTCAGCCATGACCAAAAGCGATGATAAGTAATCTGGACTATCTGAATTGATTGCATCCAGATATAAGAAGGCTTCTTCAATATCTCCGTCCTCTGCTGCAATCTGGGCTAAATTAATATTAACTTCTGGAAATTCTTCACGCATTCGCAGATAAATCTTCTTGGCATGAGGCAAAAATCCTATGCTCTCCAGATATTCAGCTAAATCCAAAAGAGCTTGACTGTCATCTTCTTTTAAAGCACGTTCAAAATATTTTTCTGCTCGCTGCAAATCTTGGCGATCAAGCGAAGCAATCATTTTTTCACTATTCAACATCTTCTTTTCTTTCTTCCTTTACCTTTTCATTCACTAGATCTTCTTCATAAAGACCACTGATGGATTTGTACCAATCAAAAAGTTCCTTAACCACCACTTTGACGGAAGCATAGATTGGAATTCCCAGAAAAACGCCCCACACACCAAACATGGAACCAGCCGTCAAAAGAATAAACATGATGGTAATAGGATGGATGCTCAGCTTATTTCCCAAAACCAAGGGGGAGACAAAACGTCCTTCAATGGTCTGCTCAATAAAGAAGACGATGAGCACCTTAACTACCATAAGTGGCCCTTGAACCAGAGCCATGATGAAGACGGGAATCTGAGCAACAAAACTTCCCAAATAAGGTACCATGTTCAGGAATCCTGCAATAATCCCAAAGGTCACCGCATAGCGCAAACCAACAAAACTGTACATGATAGCAAACATGAAACCAACAACAATAGCAACCGTTACCTGTCCTTGTACATAACCTGAAAGTTGCTTATTAATATCACCTAGAATTCGGGAAATAGGCTGACGCGTTCTTGGCGGTAAAACCTGTAAAAGTCCTTGCTTCATCTTGTCGCTATCACGCAAGAAATAAAAGAGGATAAAAGGTGAAATGATAATGGCCATAGTAACACGCGCAATGGTTCCTGCGAAATTGCCTGCCCAGTCAAAGGCATTCTTTGAGAAACTTTGGGCATAATCAACAGCCTTACTACTGATATTAGATAGCATCTGACTGAGTTCTGATTGATAATTCTGCAACCAATCATTATTGGCAAGAAACTTAGTACTTTCGCGATTAACAATTCTGACGTAATGAGGTAAATTCTCAACAAAGGTCACTAGCTGATCCCTAATCATAGGAAAGAATCCTGAGCCTGCCCAAACAAGTAAACCAATCACGATAGCAAAAACAAGCATGATTGACGTACTCAGCCCTAATCCACGATTGTTGAGAAAAATCACTGATGGTTTAAGAAGATAATAAAGTAGCGCAGCAATGACTAAAGGCAGCATAACAATGCCCATAAATGATAAAACTGGCATAAAAAGGAACGAAATCTTGGTAAAGAGAAAAAGGGTCAAAAAAACCAGGAAAGTTATTAGAAGAACAATAACAGCCTGATTATTCAAAAACCATTTGAAAAACCAAGAATCTGAAAAGTGTTTATCTTTGGATTGATTCATGAAGAACTCCTAACTATTTTATACGAATGCAAAGAATTATGTTTTAATGATTATTAATACTTTTTAAAAAATTTTATAATTTCATCATTGTCAAGTCAAATACAACTTTTGTTCATTGGCCTAAGTCAGTGACTGTAAGGTGGGGATAGTCCTATTTTCTAGCAAAATGGTTAGTGGGCCTGTTCATTTTCCTCTATATTTGTTTAGCCATTTTAATATATCAGATGAACAGGGCTTTTTTCTTGCACCTCATTTTACAACAGGACAATTATATTTTTGATACTTCCTTTAGTAGTGCAGACGCAAGCGACCTCCTTTGGCCAAGTGATAAAAGACACACTTTTTACATCCCACTTGCTCCTGACTATCAAAGCATTGCTATTTGAATATCATAAAGTAAAAGTATAAATGTAACAGTTATTATAGCATTTTTGGTCTAAAAAAGCAGACTTTTGCTAAGTCCGCTGGCTAGTTTGAAAAAGGCTATTTGTCATAAAAGGTCACTGATTTATCAAGTAACTGTCCATCTTCTCCATAGGTAAATTTGGCTGAAAAGAAGGGAACGTCATCCAAAATCCATTTAAAGATTTCATAGTCACCTTCCCAAGTTGGTTTGGTCAGAACCTGATCATAGGGCACCCATTCCAAGGTGCCTTCACGCGATTCCTCATCTGAAATCAACTGACCTTCAAACTCCGTCACCTTGAAGACATAAGTGTACCAATCATGGTCTGGTGTAAATTCTGGAAAAGTAATAATTCCTTTGAAATCCATATCTTTGACTATAAAATGCGTTTCTTCAAAAATTTCTCGCTTGGCGCACTCGTCTGGTGTCTCTCCTGCTTCTAGTTTTCCGCCTACAGAAATCCACTTGCCCTCGTGAACATCATTGATCTTTTTGTTGCGGTGCAGGAGCAAAAGCTCTTTCCCGTTATCAATATAACAAATGGTAGCTAATTTTGTCATTATCTTCCTTCTCTCTATCATTCTGTCTTCCTTTTTATTCTACCACAAAATATGCTATAATTTGGACATTAGATGTCAAGGAGGGCGATATGTTAGAAACAGTTTATTTTGGAACTTATACAAAAAAAGAATCTCAAGGCATTTATGCTGCAGACTTTGATAGTACAACAGGTGAGCTGTCCGATCTGCGTTTGGTAGTCAAAGCGGAAAATCCGATCTATCTGGCATTTTCTGAGGATGACTTTCTCTACAGTGCGATTGCACAGGGAGATAAGGGAGGAATTGCTAGTTTTGACCAGCAATTCACGCTACTCAACCAAGTCCTTGAAGATGGCAAGCCACCCTGTTATGTGGCCTACAACGCTAAACGTCACTTAGTGTTTAGCGCTAATTATCATATAGGAGAAGTTCTGGTTTATCAAGAAGAAAAAGATGGTTGCTTGACCCTGCTTAATAAGCTTGCTCACCATGATTCTGGACCTCACCCGAATCAATCTAGCGCTCATATTCATTTTGCTAACCTGACACCAGATCGCTTTCTACTAACTTGCGATTCAGGTACCGATACGGTCACCTGCTATGACCTTAATGAAGCCGGAAAGTTGACTGAAATAGCCACTTACCAGGCACAAACTGGTGCAGGTTGCCGCCATATTGTCTTTCATCCTTTTTTAAAAATAGCCTATCTAGCTTGTAAACTCAATAGCACCGTGGAGGTCCTGATTTACGATGGTTATGGTGAATTTGAACACTACGAAACCCACTCCACTCTCCCCCAAGATTATCAAGGAGATAATGCAGTGGCAGCCATTCGAATCAGTCCAGACGGACGCTTCCTCTATGTCAGCAACCGTGGTCATGATTCAATAGCAGTTTTTAAATTGATTGGGGATGGACAACTTGAAATCCTCCAAATCATCTCCACTTCTGGCAAAATGCCTAGAGACTTCTCCCTCACACCAGATACCAATCACCTCATTGTTGTTCATCAAGAATCAAACAATGCCACTGTTTTTAAACGTGATCAAGCTACTGGCTTATTGACCGAACTCTATCACGATTTTTATGTGCCAGAAGCTGTCTGTATTACCTTTAGAAAGGAAAAACATGCTAGCTAAATTAGGCTTAAAAGCCAGTGCAGACCCTAAACAATTGGAAAGTCGCCTACAATACCACCCTGAAGTC
Organism: Streptococcus caballi DSM 19004; assembly: GCF_000379985.1. Classification (GTDB taxonomy): domain Bacteria; phylum Bacillota; class Bacilli; order Lactobacillales; family Streptococcaceae; genus Streptococcus; species Streptococcus caballi. The sequence continues at coordinate 69,915 of NZ_KB904062.1, forward strand.
TTTGAATTCTATACCAGTCAAGCAGACTTTAACAGTCAAGGCTTGGAGCGCTTGGAAGAGGCCATTTTTCAGGTTAAGGATCAGTCTACTGACAAAATTGTGCTCCACCATCCCATGACTTTCGATGGAGAATTTCTGGAAATGATCACCCCTGAGAAGCTCTTTCCTCAAATCACTCACTTCTTAGAAAAAAGTACCAATGACCTCCTACAGCTAGCCTTTGACCATGATTGTCAGGTACTGGTGCACGGTTCCTATGAACTCCGCAACAAGTCCATCATGGATTATTATGGCAACTGGGAGAAAGCCAATCAGGAACTCTTCCTACGACTGGACCATTTTGCTAAGCTAGGTCAGGATCATATCATGTTTGAAAACTCCATTTCACCTCTCTTTTACTTTGGCGACCCCACCTACGATCAGTTGATTTACCAAAAAGTCTACCGGTTAGCCTTTGATATTTCTCATTCCTTTATCAAAATGCAGGGCAGCAATAGCAAATTAATGGCGTCATTGAAGACCTTAAAAGATCATATTGTTCACTATCATCTGGTGGACTCCATGGGCGAAATCCACGATAGCCTACCGCTAGGTCAAGGGAAAATTGACTGGTCTGGAGTCCTTGACCACATAAATCCAGCAGCCACTGCCATTTACGAAATTGACCTCAAGGACATGAACAACCCCCTCGAACAATTGCAGAGCCACCAGTACCTAATGCAGGTGGAAAAAACTAAGCAAAATTCTTTCTAATTACGCCATTTTATGGTTAACTAGAAGAAAAAAGAAAGAGGTCCGTATATGAACCCAACTGAACTCCTAAACCAAATCAAAGAATTAATCGAAAAGAAAGACTTTTCAGCGGCTCAAGACTTCCTTAATGATCACAAAGATGAGCTTGGCAGCTACTTTGACCAAGCCCAAAAACTCATCGAAGGCGCTAACGGGCTTGATGGAGTCCTTGACAAAGTCAAAGGTCTCTTTGGAAAATAATCAGAAATAACAAAATGACATGTAGAGCCTTCATGCTAAGATAAATCGACACTTTGTCAACTGTATTCAGTGATGAAAAGCTATATTCTAGAGAGAACTAGATTGGGAACCCACTGAAAGAGTCATCGTTTGATGGCTTTTCGCTGGGTTCTCAGATTATTTCTCTCTCCCTGTTAGCACAAGTCAACCCACTACAATTAACAATAAGTAAAAACAGTCTATGATTCAACTACAAACAGTTGATAACATAGACTGTTTTTTTAATTACTTAATCACTTCTTGCGTCTTAGCATAGTTGGCTTCGACAGCTTCTTTTTCAGCCTTCCACCAGTCTTGGTGCTCGGTATACCAGTTGATGGTTTCTTGAAGCCCTTCTTCAAAGTTGGTGAATTGTGGTTCCCAACCAAGTTCCTCACGCAGTTTGCTTGAATCAATCGCATAACGCAAATCATGACCTGCACGGTCTGTTACATGGTCGTAAGCGTCCTTTGGTTGACCCATTTTTTCAAGGATAAGTTCAAGTACTTCCTTGTTATTCTTTTCACCATCTGCACCGATCAAATAAGTTTCACCGATACGTCCCTTGGTCAAAATAGCCCAGACACCAGTTGAATGGTCATTGGTGTGGATCCAGTCACGCACGTTCTTGCCTTCACCATAGAGTTTTGGTTTGATGCCTGACAAGATGTTAGTAATTTGGCGTGGAATGAATTTTTCAATGTGTTGGTATGGTCCATAGTTGTTTGAACAGTTGGAAATAGTCGCCTTGACACCGAAAGAACGCACCCAAGCCTTAACAATCAGGTCAGAAGCAGCCTTAGTTGATGAGTAAGGGGATGATGGGTTGTATTTGGTTTCAGCCGTGAATTTCTCACCTGGTCCTTCACCATGTCCTGGCAAGTCTTCACGAAGGGGAAGATCACCATAAACTTCGTCAGTTGAGACATGGTGGAAACGAATATCGTATTTCCGCGCCGCTTCCAAGAGTGTGTATGTCCCAACAAAGTTAGTGTAGATAAATGGCGATGGGTCTTTCAGGGAATTATCATTGTGGCTTTCGGCCGCATAGTGAACGATTGCATCCGCTTTGGCAGCCAATTTGTCAACCAATTCGGCATCCGCAATATCACCAACAACCAGCTCAACGCGGTCACCAAGAATTTCTTCAATATTAGCGCGGTTCCCAGCATACGTGAGTTTGTCAAGAACCGTCACATGAACGTCTGGGTGATTATTATAAACGTAATGTACGAAGTTTGAACCGATGAAACCAGCTCCACCGGTTACGATAATATTTTTGTATTCTGTCATTTTTTCTCCAAAATGTTTCTTCTCTTTCTTACAAGTCCTCTTTTCTCAAAGGTTTGACATCTTTGAGTAGCGGATGATTTTTATCTGCTTCTGAGACTTCTGCTTCTGCTAGATTTTCCCATGTGATGCCAAGGGCTGGATCAGCATAATTAACAAAGGCATATTTGGGTTTGAGTTCAAGTGCCCAGTAATCGTTGACAAGATAACTGTAAGATACCTTGTCAGACAAGACTTGGAAACCATTGGCAACACCGCGAGGAACAAAGATACCTTTAGAAGCATCAATAACGGTTTGGTAGACGTGTCCAAAACTGTCACTTTCGCGCAAATCAACCCAAGAACCGAGGACTTTTCCTTCATCCGCAACGGAGATATATTTATCCCAAGGTTCTGCATGAAGCCCGCGGAGAACGTTTTTGCGTGAAAAGCTGACATTGTTTTGCAATTTACCTTCCGCAAAGAAAGATTCTGGGAATCCTAGCGGCACCATTTTTTCTTTTTGGAAATTTTCCTTGAACCAACCACGGTTGTCACCATGAACGGGAATGTCAAACTCCAAAAGTCCTGGAATAGCATCAATTTTACGGCAAGCTAAGGATTTTTCAAAAAATTCTTCGGTCATTATTTATCTCCAATCAAACGAAGCAAGTATTGCCCATATTCATTTTTCTTCAAAGGTTGTGCCAACTCACGTACTTGGTCTGCTGTGATATAGCCCATGCGGTAAGCAATTTCTTCCAGGTTAGCCACTTGCACATTTTGCATACGTTGAACCGTCTCAATATATTGAGCTGCTTCTAGCAAACTTTCATGCGTTCCTGTATCCAACCAAGCAAAGCCACGTCCCATGAGTTCAACAGATAAGTCACCGCGGTCAAGATAAGCCTTATTGACGTCTGTGATTTCAAGTTCGCCACGAGGGCTTGGTTTGATGTTCTTAGCAATTTCCACAACATCATTGTCATAGAAGTATAGACCGGTTACGGCGTAGTTAGAACGTGGGTGTTCTGGCTTTTCTTCGATGGAAATGGCATTCATCTTATCGTCAAATTCTACCACACCAAAACGTTCTGGGTCTTTAACTTGATAGCCAAAGACAGTGGCACCAGATTCTTTGCTGGCAGCCTTTTGTAGCATCTTAGACAAACCTGGGCCATGATAGATATTATCACCAAGGATTAGCGCCACACTATCGTCACCGATAAAGTCTTCCCCAATAATAAAGGCTTGCGCCAGTCCATCTGGACTTGGTTGTTCCGCATAAGAGAGGGAAATACCAAACTCTGAACCATCTTGCAAGAGTTCTTTAAAACGTGGCAAATCTTGCGGCGTTGAAATAATCAAGATTTCTTTAATCCCTGCCAACATTAGTGTTGACAATGGGTAATAAATCATAGGTTTGTCATAAACCGGCATGAGCTGTTTGGATGCAGCGCGTGTCAAAGGGTACAAACGTGTCCCAGATCCACCTGCTAGAATAATACCTTTCATACTTAGGTCTCCTCTTTTAATTCATCATCAATATTCTACCATTTTTCACAAGACCTGTCACTAACTACCCTGAACTAGAGTCCAACTGGCATGACATCACAAGCTCAATGTTACAGATGCCAAAATGGATTGGTCTGTGCCTGACTTTCTACAATGTCAACATTCCAACCAAATTCTTCTTTCCAAAGACTAAGCTTCTCAGCAATTTTCTTAACGAAGAGAACTTCAATATGATGACCTGGATCAATAGCTAGGAGACCGTTAGTAATCATTTCTTGGGCAGTATGATAGTAAATATCGCCAGTAATATAAACATCCGCACCTTTTGCTAAAGCATCTTTGTAAAATCCTTGACCGCTGCCACCACAGATGGCGACTCGCTTAATCAATTGTTCTTGATTTCCATAGCTAACTAAGCGCACGCTGTCTAGTTTGAAGACCGATTTTACCTTTACAGCCAACTCTTCGAAAGTCTGCTCTGCAATGTTTCCAATTCGTCCAATGCCGTTTCCATCCCTAGTCTCTGACAAAATTTCCGTATCCTCGATGGATAAAAGCCGGCAGAACCAGTCATTAAGACCATCTGAAACAATGTCAATGTTGGTATGGCTGACATAAACAGTGATATCATGCTTAATTAAGTTGATATAAATCTGATTTTGCTCTGTTGCCACCAAATCTTTTAGAGGTCTAAAAATAGGCGCATGTTTGACGATAATCAAGTCTACCTTTTTTTCAATAGCTTCTGTCACTGTTGTTTCACGAATGTCCAAGGCCACCATGACGCGACGAACATCCTTGTTTAGACTGCCTATTTGTAGCCCCGAAATATCACCCTCCATAGACAGTTCTTGCGGGCAGTATGCCTCGTATCTGTCGATTATTCGACTAGTTTTCATTGAGAACCTCCTTGATAGCTTGAATTTTTTGAGAAATAGCGGAGCGGTCGCTAGTATTAACTTCTGGAATTTTAGTGAAAGCGGTTTCTAGCTTAACTAGCTCATTTCTCCAGCGTGACACAAAAACATTTGACTTTTCTTGCTTAAGCAAAGGGCCAAAGCGCAAATCCGCTACGCTCAAAGTCTTTTTGCCATGCTCTGCAATAATGATTTCATAATATTTATCATTTTCAGTCATGATTTCCTCATCCACGATTTTAAAGTCATTTTGTGCCAACCAGAGCCGGAGGTCATCTTCACGATTGTTGGGCTGCAAAATCAAGCGCTGAACCGAATGTAGCTTTGCTCTGCCATTTTCTAAAATCTCAGCAATCAATCGACCACCCATACCGCAAATCGTAATCGTATCAATCATGTCCTCTGCTTCAAAAGCAGCTAATCCGTTAGCAAGTCGAACATCAATCTTATCTGACAGTGCGGAGCTGCTAACATTTGAAAGAGCGGACTGGTATGGTCCCTTGACCACTTCTCCTGCGATGGCAAAATGTATCCGATTTTGCTCCACCAAGTAAATAGGAAGGTAGGCGTGATCGCTGCCTATATCAAGTAAGCGAGCATTTTGCGGAACATAAGCAGCTACAGCAGTCAAACGTTGAGATAATCGAGTTTCCATAATATTTCCTTTTCAAAGTTTTCGCTACTCTAGTATACCATCTTATACACTTCTGTTCCAGTTAGCTTTTATCTAGAAAAACCAACTTTTTCTTCAAAAAATCCCTGACCTGAGAAGATTACAGTAGAGATGAAAGGATGCGCTACTTATGATGAAGAAAATAACAATGATTATGTCAAGCTTATTCTGCATTGCCGATTAGCTGCCTACCAGCCAAAAACACCTAAAATAACCGACCGCTCAACAACAATTTCAAAAATTTCATCATCAAGTCAGAGTAAAACAAGCCAAATTAGCAGTAGTCAGTCACACTCCGCCTCTCAAGTCAATTGCGCATTAGGAAACGTATCTCTGATAATGGATAGGAATTTCTTTAGGTGTTCTCCCCAATCTCATTAATCACTCCACAAATCCATTGCAGCTAAAAAGTCATCAGAAATTGTAATGTTGGATGGATTTGTTTGCTCGCGTTCTCGACGGCGTTCCTCTACCTGACGAAGTGTTGTTACGCCATCATGACGCCAATTACGCAGGATAGCATTGATATAATTCCAATTCGTCTTGCCGTTAAAGACAGCCTCGCGAAGTGCTGCGCGGACCAAATCAGGATCTGTTTTATCTTCTTGGATCGTTTTCTGCAAATCTTCTAATTCAAAGGGACTAAGCATACGACCAAGTTCGCGCTCAAAATCATCAACTAGTGACTTGAGCTTATTCGGTGATTGGCTTGACCTTTCAACAGGCTGTTCTTGATTCAAGAGTTCATCTAGCTTAGCTAAAACAGGACTAGCATCAAAAATAACTTCAATCTCACCAGATAATTCTATAGTTTTCATATCCAGAAGCCCTTGAGCCGTCAAATCAGAAATTGTCCGATTGACCTCTGTAACTGTCTTTCCAAGAGCCGTAGCAATCTGGCTAGGTGCTAAATCATCAAGTTTGGTCGTATTTTGGGCATAGAAAAATTGCCAAACCAAAAAATCGTCCGCACTTTTAAAAATAGCTTTAAAATGAAAAAGCAAAGCACTTGGAAGAACCAAGTTGCCTGACTTATAATGTTCTAAAAAACTCATATTTCCCCTTTAAAGGTATCCATAAAATGAAAAATCATCTTCTAGCTCTTCTAAGCGATAAGGTGTTTCTTGATAAACTGCATAATTGACCCAATTACTAAAGAAAGTCGTGGCTGCCAAATTCCAAGTCATCGGAGGTTCTAAGTCTGGATTGTCATCAGGATAATAATGCTCAGGCAAATCAGGATTCTTATTTGCCTTAACATCACGATGATATTCCTTACTTAGTGTGTCGCGATCATATTCCAGATGACCAAAACTGTATATCTCACGCATGTCCTTACTAGCTACAATGGACAAGCCAACTTCTTCTCCTGATACGATGACCTCCAAATCAGGAATTGCTTCAACATCTTTGCGCAAAACCTCAGTGTAGCGAGAATGTGGTGATACAAACTTGTCATCAAAACCACGAACAAGTAAACTAAAAGGCTTCTCAACAGTCTGAGAATAAATTCCCGACAGCTTACGAACCATTTGTACCTTATCAATGCCATATTTATAATACAACCCAGCTTGAGCACCCCAACACAGATGCAAAGTTGAGTAAACATGCTTTTTAGACCATTCAAAAACCTGACAAAGCTCATCCCAATAATCGACCTCTTCAAAAGCTAAAGTCTCAACGGGTGCACCTGTGATAATTAAGCCATCGTAAAATTTATGCTTGATGTCGTCAAAAGTTTTGTAAAAAGTCTCCAAGTGCTGAGCTGTCGTATTTTTAGATTCATGGCTGGTCATATAAAGAAAATCGACATTAATCTGCAAGGGTGTATTGGCAAGCAAGCGTAATAGTTGCGTCTCTGTAGCTTCTTTAGTCGGCATCAGATTGAGGATCAAGACCTCCATAGGTCTAATATCTTGATGGTTAGCCCTTTTGTCATCCATAATGAAGACATTCTCTGAGCGCAGAATATCTAGTGCCGGTAATTTTCGATCAAGTTTAATAGGCATGAAAACATCTCCATTTCTATAATACCTTACTACAATATTATAAAACATGGAGATATAGTTTTCAATTATGTATTTTCTTTAGTTAGTTATAGTTTTTAGTTATAACTTAACCAGGGAAGTTCATCAATACCTTAGTATCATAGCCTTCAATAGCTTTGCGACCATTCAATCCATCAAGTTCAATCAAGAAGGCGCAACCTGCAACCACACCACCAAGACGTTCAATCATTTCGATAGTTGCTTTAACCGTACCGCCTGTTGCCAAAAGATCATCAACGATAAGCACACGTTGACCTGGCTTGATAGCGTCAGCATGCATACAAAGAGTATCAATGCCATATTCCTTTTCATAGTCAGCCGAGATCACTTCACGAGGCAATTTACCAGGCTTACGAACTGGTGCAAAACCAATACCAAGCTCAAAGGCAACTGGACAACCAACGATAAAACCACGTGCTTCTGGACCAACAATCATGTCAATCTTTTTGTCGGTCGCATATTGCACAATTTCACGAACGGCATAGCTATAAGCATTGCCATCAGCCATCAAAGGGCTAATGTCGCGAAAAGTAATGCCCACTTTAGGGTAGTTTTCAATTGAAGCGATGTAATTTTCTAGTTTCATTTGTTTCTTCCTATCGGCTTGTGCCAAAAAATATTTTTACGTCCCATTATACCATAAATTAAGTGTTTTTAGAAATTTTCACTTATATCTCTGACAATCACAACTGTTCACCTCATGAATTCTTTTAAAAGAAAAGTAAAAAGATTAGCTTTCGGTACATATTTTCTAAATATTGCTTGACATCTCGTTGGTAACCCAATTTATCATTGATGAGAGCCAACAAAGTATCATCGTGGGTATGTAGAACGCCCGTTTCCAGTAATTCTCTGTGTAGATCAAGATATGGAAGATGAGGCTTTTTGGCTAAAACCATTTCAGCTGCAAGCTCAAAAGTAATCTTCTTAAGATAAGTGGCACAAACCCCAGTCTTGTCAATTTCAAGGATGTCATATTGAGTACGCAAATCGTTTTGCAGACCATCCCAGCGAAAATAAGGTTGATCAATAGAGCTCAGATTGAGCAAAACTGTCCTTTACTGCTGTAGCGCATGAGCTGAAATATGTGTGCTCGTAGATAGCAAGGCCACAAGGATTCTGCCCAAATAGACGGTCGATATTTTACTGACTAGTAGTCGGCATTATTAGATCAATCCCATGATTTTTATCAGGCAAATTATGGGGCAAACTAAACAGCAATCTCTTGATGATTTTGACTTGGGACATGGTAGAGCTTTTAAAAAGTCAAAAACAGACTCCTTACTCCTCTCCAACAGATATTGTGCCAATCTAGCAAAGTAAACATCTCTGGGTAAATGTTCATCAAAGGTTCCTTAAACAACCTCAAACACGCTGTCATCCCAATTACCTCGAATATGGGCTATAATGCAGAAACTTCTGTAAAAGCCTATTGATTTATTATCTGCTGAACCTGGCAAGAAAGTGTCACCCAAAAGCTAATAGCTCCTAACTCTCTCGGCCTTAGCATTCAGTCAAGACCGCTTAAGTGTTGCTACATTGCCATAAATATCTGATAAGAGTGCAATTTTTTCATTCTGCTCTTTCTTCCTCATTCCTTGTCAAAAAATCATAGATTTCCTGTGGTGTTCCCAATGCCATAAGTTCTTGGAATTTGACTTGTTTTTTCAATTCTTGATAAATCTGGCTTTCAGCAATCTCTCGTTTCTGGGCATCTTTATTAACTGTCATGATACCGTCAGTAATTTTGACAAAGTTTAACTCATCAAAAATCTGAATCATCTTGACCAGAAGGATATCAGGGATTTTCAGAAATTGGCTAAGTTCTTTCAGTTTATAACGAATATCAAACTCTGGAAATTGGTAGATAGTTTTGTAGAGTTTGGCAAATTGCTCACGCGTGCCATAACCCGTCAAGTAAAACTGCTGCTTAATGATATTCTTGAAATAAACGGCCTCAAAGTCATGCCCTGAAAAGAGAGTTCTCAGCTCCTCAGCTTTGTCTGGAACATCCAAAATCACCACTGCTTTACTATCCTTTATATTGCTGTCTGCTGATAAAATAGGTACATCCGCTGGCAAGCTACTATTCTTAGCTCGAATATCCAGCAGCTGAACACCTTCTACTCGAGCATCTTCTAACATGAGTTGAAGGGTTGTCTGACCATTCCACTTATTAACAGACAGGGTAACAGCTAGTTCTAAATCTTGTGCCTGCTGAAAATCCTGAGCTAATTGTCCTTGATTAAAAGCGACCAAGTCAAGGTTGTCAGAATCCTGAGACAACTTGAGCTTGAGGTGAGCACCATTTTGTCCCATTGTCCTTGCCTGCTTGACTGCTACGTCCTTAAGCAAGAAGACAGGCTTTTTATTGTCCATTCCAAAAGGCGCTAACTTATCTAGGCTCTTAATCAAGTCTAAGTTAAACTCAGATAAGTCTAATTGACCATCCAAAACTAGACTATTTTTCTGACTTAAGTCTAACTGATTATCTTCAACAAACTGACAGATAACTTGAGACAGTTGGTCTAGCTTGTCAACTGACAAGGTCATGCCAGCAGCTCCGCTATGTCCACCAAAAGCCTCAAAAAGGTCGCGATGACCATCAAGTGCCTTAAAAATATCCAGTGCCTCAACACTTCGTGCTGAACCCTTGGCCAGACCGTCTTCGATGTTAAGAACAATAACAGGCTGCCCAATTTGCTCTAAAATGCGCCCGGCCACGATGCCCAGCACTCCAGGATGCCAGCCTTCTTTAGCCAGCACCTGTACAGGCTTACTGCGATCCACCATGCCAATAGCTTCGTCAAAGATAGTCTGCACAATAGTCTTGCGCTCTTCATTTTTGGTATTGATCATAGTGGCAACGGCTTGTGCTTCTTCCTCATCAAAGCCTGTTAAAAGTTCAATGGCTGGATTAGGATCATCCAAACGCCCCAGGGCATTAAGCTGCGGAGCTAACTTGAAGCCAACCGTTTCTTCGTTGATACTGTCTACATCCACATCTGAGATTCTCATCAATTCTTGCAAACCGACACGCTCTGTATTTTTGAGAATTTCCAAACCTACCTTGACCATGATTCGATTTTCATCAGTCAATGAAACCATATCGGCGATGGTGCCGATAGCCACCAAATCCAACAGCTCTGTTGGGATGGATTCAAGAAGGGCACAGGCTAGTTTGAAAGCTACGCCGCAACCTGCCAGGTGCTTGAAAGGATAATCTGCCTGAGGATGTTCAGGATGCACAATAGCAAAAGCGGAAGGCAGCTCTGCTGGCATGCTGTGGTGGTCAGTCACAATGACATCAACGCCCATTTCCTGTGCATAAGCGATAGCTTTATGCCCTGCTACGCCATTATCCACGGTAATAATCAGTGAAATATCTTGCTGCTCAATGAAATACTTGTAGACGGACTGATTAGGGCCGTAGCCGTCCGTAAAACGATTAGGCAGATAAACTTGAACCTCCGCTCCTAGCATTTCAAGAGCTTCTTTGACAATGCTAGCGCTGGTCATGCCATCAGCATCATAATCGCCGTAAATGAGAATCTGCTCATAGTTCTCAATAGCCTGTCGGATGCGTTTGACAGTCTTGTCCATATCGTGCAAATCATAAGGGTCATGTAGATGAGATAAATCAGCCTTGAGAAAGTTCTCCAACTTTTCTGCCGAATTAATCCCTCGATTGTATAGAATTTTGGCAGCAATTGGGCTGATATTTTCTTTTTTTGTAAGGGCAAAAAAGCCATCATCAGGCTCTTTTTCATTCATTTTCCAAGTGTATTTGGACCGTATCATTTGTAGTTAAATACCTTTCTGGCAAAAAAATCTGACAGTCTGGGAAAGAGGGTGTAGAGTTTGTGTGCTGCTGCGAGGGCAAAAGGCATATTGAGCTCACGTTTATTCTTTCCTAGTATGACTACGATTCTTTTGGCAACAACATCTGGTTGTAGGGTGAAGTTTTTCACACTGTCCAGATAGTTTCCTGATGGATCTGCTGTATCAAAGAACTTGGTAGCGATGGGGCCTGGATTGACGGTGGTCACATAGACATTTTTCTCTGCCAATTCTAAGCGCAGGGCGTTGGAGAAACCGATAACCGCAAACTTGCTGGCTGAATAAAGGCTAGATTTGCTGGAAGCAATCAAACCCGCCATGCTAGCAATAGTGACGATATGACCTTGCCCACGCTCTGCCATTTTCTTTCCGACTAGGCGAGAAAAAGTCATAACAGCAAATGTATTAACATCAAACATGGCACGCATCTGCTCGGGAGTGTAGGCATCGTAAGGACTGAAATCGCCATAACCAGCGTTGTTGATGAAAATATCAATGTGTCCAAAGTCTCGGTAAATAGTCTCTACTGTTTGGCTAATGGCTACATCGTCCCACAAATTGAGTTCCAAACAAACAGTCTTGTTCCGCTTGCCATAAAGTGCTTGCAGTTTTTCATTGCTACGTCCTAGTAGAATCAGCTGGTCATCCGCTGGCAATAAGTTAACCATTTCTTGAGCGATGCCGCCAGTCGCACCTGTTATCACAATAATTCTCATAGGCTGACCTCGTCCAAATCCCAGACTAACTGGGTATTTTCAAAAATCGTCTGCGCATCTGCCTCCAGCTTTTTGCAATCGCGTCCTAGGAAACGAGCACTAATATGATTAAGCAGAAGGCGCTTGGCTGAAGCTTCCTTGGCAACCTTAGCCGCCTGCATATTAGTCGAATGGCCGTGAGATTTGGCAATTTTTTCATCACCATTGCCGTAAGTTGACTCATGTACAAGCACATCGGCCCCCAGACCCAAACGCACACTGGCATCTGTCTTGCGGGTATCTCCTAAGATGGTCACAACCTTGCCTTTTTTAGGCTCTGAAACATAGTCGCTCGCAATAATCTTGGTACCATCTTCCAGTACCACATCTCGTCCCTTTTTGATTTGACCGAAGAGTGGACCAAATGGAACACCAGCAGCTTTAAGTCCTTCCGCATCCAGAGTGCCTTCTAAATCTTTTTGCATGACACGATAGCCAACACAGAAAATGGTGTGGTCCAATTTTTCCGCATAAACCACAAACTTGTCTGTTTCCATAATCTTCCCTAGATGGTCTTGGTCAAATTCATGAAAATGAATACGGTAAGGCAAACGCGAACCCGAATTGCGTAGACTAGTCATGACATAATTGCGGATACCCACTGGTCCATACATTTCAAGATCTGTCTGCTCTTCATTGGCCTGAAAAGCACGACTTGACAGAAAACCTGGCAGCCCAAATATATGATCTCCGTGTAAATGTGTGATAAAAATACGTCTCACCTTTCGAGGCTTGATAGTGGTTTCTAAAATCTGACGCTGGGTACCTTCGCCACAGTCAAACATCCAAACTTCATTTATTTCATCCAGAAGCTTAAGCACCAAACTCGACACATTCCGCACCTTGGATGGTTGCCCCGCTCCCGTTCCCAAAAATTGTAATTCCATACTTTCTGTTCTTTCTCTTTCTTTTCGATTTCTTTTAAGCTTTGATATAGAGGATAGCCTCGCGTCCCACAAAACCATAATATTTCTGTCCTGAAAAGGCCTGCGCCAACTCTAGCAGCTCATCCTGATTAAAGCTAGTAATTTTAAACATATTTCCTTTTAATTTTGAAACATGGCTGAGCAGGGCAGTTTGAGGAGTGAGATCTTCCAAGACCTCCTCATCAAAGTCCAATTTTCTCATCTTGATAGCTGCGCCTTCCATGTAAATCTTGTAGTGGGGGAAGACTTGTGCTATTTCAAATAAAAGACTGTCTGTCACTGGCTCTGCTTCTTCCGCAAAGACGACAGCTACTTCCTGCTCATTTTCATAAGTAAAGCCGTAAGACTTACCAGACAAGTTCAGTCGGATAAAAGGTTTTTCTTCAGCAAAACTCGGCTGTTGGTTGAACAAGTTCAGCGCCCTGCTCAAATCAAAATAATAATCCGTTGCAGCCTCTGGCGACTGCTTTTGGTAAATCTCCGCAAAATAAGCATTGATGACGCTAGGCGGTGGCGTAATAAAGGCTAATTTATCCTTATTGTCTAGCTGTGCCAGCTTATTTTCCAAATAAACTCTGTCAAGACTAGTAAAACCACCGTATTTCAAGCCTAAAGCTAGGTAATCAGTCATAAAATTCCTCAAGTTTCCATTTATTTTTATCAGCGATGTAGCCCGTGATAGTTTCCACTTCTTGATCAAAGGTATAGTTATCCAAAAGCGCTATTTTATTAAGTTCATAGAGTTTATAGGCTTGGTTCTGGTTTACCTTAATAGAGAAAGGCACAAAAATATCACGGATTTCATCGATAAGTAGTTGACGCAGAAGATTCCTGCTTGCCCTATCCTTGGCTGAGATACGGACATTTGGAAAAGCTGTCGCAGTCAAATTATCTGTCAAATCCATCTTGTTATAAACCGCTAAACGTGGAATATCCAACATGTTCAAGTCTTTGAGAATGTCCAGAACCACCTTCTCATGCTCTGTGTGGTTAGGGTCGGAAGCATCAATGACATGCAAGAGAAGATCTACATGACGACTCTCCTCCAAGGTTGATTTAAAAGCAGCTACCAGCTCCGTTGGCAAATCTTGAATAAAGCCAACCGTATCAGTCAGAGTCACCTGAAACTGATGTTGCAGATAAATTTGCTTGGTCGTTGCGTCCAGCGTGGCAAAAAGCTCATTGGCCTCGTATTGGCGATTATCCGTCAGTATATTCATGATGGTTGACTTACCAGCATTGGTATAGCCAATCAGACCAATCTTAAAAGTATCTGAGTCCACACGTTTTTCACGGATAGTCTGGCGATTTTTTTCAACAATCTTGAGCTGGCGCTCAATATCGGCGATCTGATTGCGGATGGAACGGCGATTGAGTTCTAGCTGGCTTTCACCTGGTCCGCGTGAGCCAATTCCTCCAGCTTGACGGCTGAGCATGACTCCCTGACCAACCAAGCGAGGCAGCATGTATTTGAGTTGGGCTAGATGAACTTGCAGCTTACCTTCGTGGCTGCGCGCCCGCATGGCAAAAATATCCAAAATTAACTGCATGCGGTCAATGACTTTGACTCCTAGTTCAGCCTCTAAGTTAGAATTTTGCCTGGGAGTCAGACGATTATTGACAATGACTGTATCAATCTCATCAGCCTCTACCAAGGCTTTGAGCTCTGCTAATTTCCCAGAGCCAATAAAAGATTTGCTGTCATATTTGTCACGCTTCTGACTGTAAGTGGCTACCACCTCAGCCCCCGCGGTCTGAGCAAGACTCGCTAGCTCTTCCATAGACATATCGAAATTTTCCGTATCCTGTAGCTCTACACCCAGTAAAATCACGCGCTCCTGCGCTATTTTAGTCTCAATCACCGTCTCACCTCTTTCTTCTGCTACAATGAAAATCAATCTAAACAAGGCGACAAAGCGCAGGCCACACTGGCATATGTAAACTGATAAAAAATACAGAGCCATCAAGCGATGCAAAGGAAAATAGGAAAGCTTATCTTTTGCCACAGCATAGTAGGCCTATTCAGTTATCACGATGTCTCTCTTGATTTTCAAAGAATATGGTCATGAAAAAATAGCCCAGCGGACCATTTTGTTATGTTCATTATAGCATAAATTCACTAGAAAATTGAAAAGATAAGTTAGCAATTATTCTTCCAAAAATGTGGTCACTACCTCTTCAATTTTTTCTTTAAAATCTGGCTGACCAACCATGTAAAAGTCAACAGCCATGCGGTTTTTAAACCAAGTCAACTGGCGTTTAGCAAAGCGTCGTGTGTTTTGCTTGAGCTTAGCTACAACCTCTTCAATGGTCTGCTGCCCAGCGAAATATGGAAACAATTCCTTGTAACCAATGCCTCGCGCAGCCTGTGCCTGAGGATAATGCTCATAAAGCCACTGGGCTTCAGCCAACAATCCCTCCTCTAGCATGACGTCCACTCGTCGGTTGATGCGATCATAAAGCACTGATCGTTCATCGTTTAGGCCAATGAGCAGTGCATCATAATCAGTCTCCACATTTTCGAGTTTATCGGCAAAACGGTACAATTCTAGTGCCCGCATGGCGCGGCGGCGGTTCAGTTGAGGGATATCAAGTCCCAGCTCGGCTATTTTTCCAAATAAGTCATCATCAGACAAATCATCCAGCTCCTTACGATAGGCCAACACCTGCTCTTGGTCAACCTCACCACCCAAATGATAGCCTTCCAGCAGGCTTTGCAAGTAAAGTCCAGTACCGCCAACAATGATGGGCAGCTTGCCACGACTGGTAATGTCAAGGATGGCTGCTTGCGCCTCCTGCACAAAATCGTAAGCCGAATAAGTTTGACAAACATCACGTACATCAATGAGATGATGCACCGCAGCCGCCTGCTCTGCTGGACTAGCCTTGGCTGTCCCAATGTCTAGTTTACGATAAACCTGCTGGCTGTCACCACTGATGATTTCGCCGTTAAAATGCTGAGCCAGTTCGATGCCCAGAGCAGTCTTACCCACTGCTGTCGGACCAACCACAGCTAAAAGTTTGATTTTCTTTGTCATTTTCCCTCTTTCCTGAATCTTTCTCAGTCCTAGGTCTGATTTTTCCTGTAAACGATATTTTCACTTGCTATTTAGCCTTTTTTTCGTTACCATTATTATAACATAAGATGAAGAGACCTCTCATTGGTCGAATTTTACTTCATCCAGAAGGAGAAATATTATGGCTAAAAAATTCGCATTTGTTAAAGGACTCGCTACTGGTGTTGTTGGTACTGCTGCTGCAGTTGCTGGCGCTGTTTATGCTGTAAAAAAAACAATCATTGACCCAGAAGAAGAAAAAGCAGCTTTCATTCAAGAAAATCGTAAAAAAGCCGCACGCAAACGCGTATCACACTAATCACACAGAGAAAATTGCCCAGCTTATGCTGAGCGATTTTTTTACTTATCTGCTTGCTTGAGATAATTAAGATAGCCACTTAAAACCATGAAGACCACGATAGCCGCAATCAGACACTCAACATTAATCAGAGTTAGCCAGAAGCCTGTCAGACCCAGCACTTGCACTGATAATTTCAGCGATGTTGCTGAGATAACTAGCGGAAAAGTAAAGGCTGAAAAGCCTGGGCTAAACTTGCGACCCATGAGTTTGGGTAATTGAGCTAGAATGAAAAAATAAAGCAGCTGAGACAAAATAATAAGTAACACTAAGAGAGTCTTGTTTGGCGTTTCAAACGTACTAGCATAACCCGCTGTGATGAGGGACATGGGGGCACAAATGGTCGTCAGATTGGGCTTGGTTGCCTCGTCCAAACCAATTTTGTATCCCTTGTAACAAACGATAGGTAAAACAAGAAGTGTCGCGACTAGCCCATACCAAAAAACGATTTGACCAAGTAAAAACTGATGGCTAATCGCTGCTGTCAGAGAAGCAACGCCAATTCCCACATAAAGCACGGTCCACGATGGAAAGACATTATCCATACTAAAATGCAGCAGATACTTGCGGCAAAAATTGATCATGAAGAGGACAATTCCCACAAAAGATAGCCACCAAATGGTCTTTGCTAAGATGGTCACCCAAGTCCCAAATGATGCAAACAGCATCACATAGCTGCTAAAAATCATCCCCGTCATGAAAAAGGTGGTGAAAACCGAGGCAATAAGAGGTTGCGTCAGTTGAGACCTGAAAGATTCGGGATGGCTGATCATCCCCTTTATCAAGAGTCCCCAGAGGAGCATGCCAACGGCTCCCAAAACATAGCGTAAAAGAGGCGAGTAGGCCTCCAATAAATTTCCCAGAGCAAATAGCCCTAGAACGAGACCCGCCATCACCAGTGGCGGATTTTTTAAATGTGTTTCCATTGTTAATCCTTTTCTTTTAGTTAGTGAAAGTCTCAGTCACCTGCGGACCGAGCAGATTACGACCATAACGTTACTGATTGAATATCTTCTTCTAACTTAGGTATCACAGATTTTTGGGTGCCATACATGATATAAATATATTTCCCATTTTCTTCTGCGTATGAATCAGGAATGCCTCTAGTTGTTTTATCTGTCCCTTCTTGAGAACCTGACGAAACTAATTTTTCAAAATGATATTTTTTTCTAAGACAGGCATCTCCTAAATTCTGAAATCTTCCTCCTTCTAACTCTTTGATAGCACTCTCTATTTTATTAATCCGACTCATAAATATCTCTTTCATCAATCTGTAAAATTATAATTTCCCCCTAAAAACCAATTATCAAAGTGGTTCAAGTTCAGTTAGAAATCCTAAAGGTACAAGGTTTTTGATAGATTTTCGGCTTTTAAAACGCCACAAAAGTGTAGGTTTGCCGGCGTGCCAAACCACATAAGGCAGACTGGCTATAAAGCACTGTTTATAAGCGAAACACTATAGCAATCTCACATCACTTTTAAATTATCTCACCTTCTCCAATTCCATATTCATCCAAGATTTCTTGGATTTTATCGAAGGCTAAGCGGAAGTGTTCGAGTTTGTGGCCGTCGGAGCCGATGGAGTATTTGTGGCAGCCTAAGGACTGGACGAGGTCAAGGGCATAGCGGTAGAGATGCTCGTGGCCATAGAGATACATGGATTTGCTGTTGAGTTCAAAGGCTAGGTCGTGGTCAATCATTTTTTGGAAGATGCGGATAAGCTGGGATTCGTAGGTCTTTAATTCATCAACCGTCACATCAAACAAACGAAAACCATAGTCGAAATGCGCTAGTACGTCAGCTTCCACGCGCCCGATAGCGTATTCCAGCTTGTCCAGATATTCTTGGATGATGGCGTGCTTGTCCATGTCTGCGACCTCATCATCAAGATAATCATTGACGCCGTTATGGTGGACTGAGAGCAGTTTCAAGTCATAATCCTTATCGGATAGGAAGTTGAGAATATCAGCCTCACAGGGCTCATAGTAGCCAATTTCAATTCCCTTCTTGATGCGATTGTCATACTCGGCATTGAGCTTTGCTATTTCCCGCGAATAAGCCACATAATCGGGCACGTCGTCCTGCTTGGTGTAGGGGTTTGAAAGATCGTAGTGCTCGGTGGTCACAATGTCGCCGTCGCAAGCCTGCAAGTAAGACACAAAGTCGGCGTCAGAGTCATAGGAAAAATGAGTGTGTAGATGGTTGTCGCGCATATAGTCCTCCAAAGTTTTTCTTTCATTTTACCATAAATGCTCTGCTCTGGTGTGGAACGACCTAGGAAAAGCTGTCATTTGGTTTAGATAAATCAGTTAAGCCCCTGAAAACTCAGTTTCCAGCTTCCCAATGGCTGGCGGCTGACTAAAAATTCGGTTAATTAGCCTTTGACTGGCAGTGAGGGAGCTAAAAAATGACTGAGCAGGCACAAACACCTTTCTCCAATTCATCAAATGTATTGACAATTATCTAGAACTGTTAGAAAAAGATGCCCCTCATCAAAAATCTCCCTAGTATTATCTAAAACTAGGGAGATTCTTGAAGTTTCTCAAATTTTAGACTTGACTGCGGAGCTATTGGTCTAGCTTGCTGTCAAAATGACCACTAAGTCAATCTGTCACTTCAACAACTTCCAATTGCTCGCCACCTAGCAGAATCAGATATTTATCCACTTGGGAAATTGCATAGGATTTTTGGAGAGCCTCCGCATAAAGAGCCATTTGCCCTTGGTAGCGTTGTTTAATATCCTGAGCATTGGTGAATTTGTCGGTCTTATAGTCAAAGAGGATAATGCGGTCTTCTAGCAACAGATAGCCGTCAATAATCCCACGTACGACGAACTGCTCCCCACTTTCGGGGTCTTCCTTGAGCATGGCAAAGGGTGCTTCACGGTGAACCTTGTTAGCCTGCTCTTGAATCAATTGACCTAGTTGGCTGCCTTGGAAAAAAGCCATAATCTTCTCCAACCTAATAGCCTTCTTGACCTCCTCTTCAACAGGAAGCTGATCCAATGCAGCCACGATAGCCGCCAAGCTGACAGGCTGGCTGAGGTCCAGACGCTGCATGAGTTCGTGGACAGCAGAGCCCAGCTCGGTAGACGCCACTTTCTTTTTCTTTGAAAAGTCTGGCAGTGCAAAACTTGTCTTGGTCTGATGGCCCTTCTCCATGATTTCCACGCCCTCTACATCCATGACAGGTTCATAAAGCTTCTTGATTTGACTAGGTGTCCGTACAGTCGGCAGGTTAATAGCTGCGCGATACTTGTGATTGAGTTTATCGACAGCTTCCAGCATGTCCAGCGCACGCACAATATCAGCAGACTGACGATTATCCTTGAGATCATCAGGATGTAAAGCCTTAGCCTTTTTTAGTTGGCCAATCTTATCCTCAGTCAAGTCCCCATCCGTCACAAAGGTCGTCTTGATAGACAGAGTTTCTCGACCGAAGGCCTGCTCAATAGCCAAGAACCAGTCTTGGAAGGACAGGTAACGCTCGCGGTCAGCCACAGGCAGGTGCTGCTGCTCGCGCCTGCCATCATAAGCATCAAGCAACTTGTCCTTGCTGCCCTTACCCACCAGATAGAGTTTCTTTTCTGCCCGTGTCATGGCAACATAGAGCAGACGCATCTGCTCAGACAAGGTAGCCAAGCGCAACTCTCGTTTATTGAGCTGATAAGGCAGGGTGTTCATGCTCACCTTAACTGTCGGCAGAAGCTGCTCGCCAAGTTCTTCTTTCATGTCAGCTAGATACTTGATTCCCACCCCATTTTGCCGCGACAAAATGAGGGGTGAGGTCATGTCTTGGATACTGAATTTCTTGTCAATATTGAGAATGAAAACATACTTAAATTCTAGCCCCTTGGACTTATGAATGGTCATGAGATTGACGGCATTCTTTGGCAGGGCAACTTCCACGTCAGCTAAGTCATTTTGATTTTCCAAAATCTTGTCAATCATACGGATAAAGCGTGCTAAACCTTTGAACCCAGTCTTTTCAAAATTATTGGCACGCAGGGCTAGGGCATAGAGATTGGCTTGCCTTTGTTCAGCCTTGGGCAATCCACCCACATAATCATAGTAGAACTTGTCATTGTAAATCTTCCAAATCAGATCATAAAGCGCATGCCATTTTGCAAAATCGCGCCAAGACAGGAAGGTATCAAAGAAAGCCTCAAGTTTGGCGGTCAAGGTTGGCGTCATCAAGTCTGCCTGCTGCCCCTTGCCAGACCTAGCATTCTGCATTTTTTCATAGAGATTCTGCTGATGGCGGTCAGGACGGCTTTGCAGAGCCAGCCGAGCTAGGTCATCCTCATCAAAGGCAAACATAGGCGAACGCAGGAGAGCCACCAAGGCGTAGTCATTGAGAGGATTGTCAATAGCTCGCAGGGTGTCCAGCATGACCATGACCTCAACCGACTTGAGGTAGTTCTGCTCACCACCGTCTGTCACCAGCGGAATGCCATAGAGGTCAAAGGTCTGCAAAATGCCATCATTGCGGGTGCGAGAGGAGACCAAGAGCGTGATATCTTCAAACTTAACGCCTTCTTCATTGTGAAGGCGGATGATTTCCTTAGCAACCAGCTTGACCTCCCCCAGACTGATGGGTTCAGCTCCGTCTTCTAGATTGAAATCCGAATCGCCCTGATTATCTTGGCTGTCGTAAATGAGGAGTTGGGTCTCATTTTCAGGATGGGCTTCTTTTTGCTTAGGGCTACCAGCTACCAAACGATGGGTGTCATCGTAGAGAATTTCTCCGACAGCTTCATCCATCAGATGACTGAAAACACTATTGGTGCTGTCCAGCACTTCTGACTGACTACGGAAATTTTCCTTGAGCAAGATAAGCTTGCCATGGTCAGGGTGTTCTTGGAAATCCTTGAATTTAGCATTAAAAATCTGCGGATCTGCCTGACGAAAACGGTAAATAGACTGCTTAATATCCCCCACCATAAAGCGATTATGACCGTTGGAGAGCAGCTCCAGCATGCGCTCCTGAGTATGGTTATTATCCTGATACTCATCCACCATGACCTCATAGTACTTGTCTTGGTAAAGCTGCCTGATGTCAGGGTTTTCCTCCAAAATCTCAATGGCAAAGTGGGCGATATCTGAAAATTCAAAGGCATTTTCCTGCATCTTGGCCTGCAAATATTGCGCCGAGAAATCTAACATGAAAGCTTGCAAGGTTTCCAAAAGCGGCAAACTTTGCCCCTGATAGTTGAAAATGGTTTCCAGATGCCTGAGTCCTGCTAGACGTCCATGCAAGCTGCGGAAAACAGGGTATCTGACACCTGCCACCGTCACATCATTACCAGAAGGTATTAAGTCTGCTACTTCTCCTGCCAAACGCCCCAAGCCTTGGCGCCCATAAAGGCTGTCAAAATGCAATGCCCAATCGTGCAGTTTATCAATCATGTTGAGGTGCTTTTTATAAGCAGCAGTCGGTGTCCCTTTGGCCGTGACCTGCTTGTAATCCTCTAAATCCGTCACGTCTTGCAAGGCATCAGCTGTGTCGTGCAGACAGGTCAGAAAGTCTGACACTTCTTGGTCAGGAATGGCTGAAAAATCCGTGTAGGTCTGAGCGCCACGCAAAAAAGTCTCTTGCAGCCAGCGTTTAGGGCTGTCTGTCGCCTGACTAAAATCATAAATCTTATAAACCAAACTGCGGAAATTGCTGCTATCCTTGCGATTGCCCGCGAAGTTCTTGACTAGTTTTGTAAAAATGGCAGAGCTAGGTCCAATCATGTAATCAGCAAACAAGTCCGCAAAGACATCGTTTTTTAGAATATCCTGCTCACTCTTGTCCTGCATAATCCGAAAACTTGGTGAGATACCTAGCGTATAGCCATATTGATTGACCAGTTTCTGCGTGAAGGCATCCATGGTACCGATATCGGCTAGGGGGATTGCCACTAATTGCTCGGTCAAAAATTGCTTGACCTCCTTGCTGCTGGCTTCCTGCTGAGCATGGCTAATTTGCTTTTCCAAACGTTCTTTCAGCTCACCAGCCGCCTTGACCGTAAAAGTGGAGATGAACAGGCGGTCGAGACTGACACCACGCATCACCATATCTAAGATACGCTCAACCATGACAAAGGTTTTTCCCGAACCAGCAGAGGCAGAGACCAAAATATTATTACCTTGGCTGTAGATGGCTTCGATCTGCTCGGGTGTGCGTTTCTGTGCCTTGTCAGACTGAGCTTCTGCTACTTGCAGCTCTGCTATCTCCTCAGCCGTCAAAAAAGGCTTAAAGGTCATTATCATCATCCTCCTCACTGTCTTTTTTCTCAATCTTGGACTGCATCAAGGTCAAGAAACCTTGGCGTTTTTCTTTGCGCGGTAAATGGTAGAGCTTACGGGCGTAGGGCATGTGACGGTCCGCCTCAAAGTGGGTGATAGCCTTGAGCTGCTCTCCTTGAACAGACTTGCTATCATCCGTGTAAGGATTGATCAGAAAATGCCCCTGACGAATTTGCTTGGCCGCATCCAGATAGAGTTGTCTGTTGTAATTCAACAAAAGATCAACCTCTTCTTGGTTGTAAACCGAATCGTTGAGATGGTAGTTGCCATTAGCCAGATAAGCTTTCTCTTCATCTAGGAAAAGTCCTTTATAGGTCAATTCCTTGTGTAATGCCTCTGGAATCTTGTCTAAGGATCTGCTGTTAGCTAGGTCAATTTTAGGCTCCTGCATATGCAAATACATGGCACCAAAAATTTTTTGGATGTCTGTCAGCTGCTTAGTAGCCGACAAAGCCTGCACATAGGTCACCAACTGAGGACTGAGACCATTGTAAAAACGGCCTATGTCAAAGGTATTCTTGCTGGACTTATAGTCCACGATGCCTAGACTGCCATCTGGCAGACGATCAATGCGATCAATAATCCCGCGGATAGCGACGGCATTGCCTAGCATGAGCTCAAAAGGTTCCTCTTCACCAGCTACCTGAATCTGAGCATCATTTTTTAAAATGGTTGCCGTGCTTCTAGCAATATCTTCCAAGACCTCCAGCGCATAGCGACTCTCTTGGTCTTCTTCGTAGACCATTTTAAAACTATCCTCTTGATTAGTTGCCGAAATAGCCTGCTCCAGCTTTTGGTCGAAAGATTGCTGAGATTGATCCTTCATGACTAGCTCAAAAACGCGATGCAAATAGGTTCCATGATTTCTGGCATCAGGATGAATCGTCTCGACCTCCTGCAAGCCCAGCACATATTGCAAGAAATAGAGGTACTGATTGTTGTAAAAAGTGGTCAGGGCTGATGACGATAGACGAAGAGGTTCATCGTCTGGAAAACGAGCAGCCATGACAGAGCGAGCGACAGTTTTTGTCTCCATACCGTCATTCACCTCGGGAATACTGATAGCATGACTAGCTAATTTCTTACGCAGATAGCGCACAGCCACCGACCAGAAAGTCTGCTCTTCCTTACTCAGCTTCTCTTCCTGGTCAATAGCAGAGCGGTTCAATTCGATAACTTGAGACAAGAGAGCCTTGTAGTTGCCAATATCTTCTGGCTTGTTTGAGCCGGCATTACGACCTTTTTCGATGACTGGAACTCCCATCTCAATCAACTCCAGCAAATAAGAAGAAGTATTGTCCTCAGTCTCATTCAAAATCTGAGGGAGACTTAAGACCAATTCCTCCTTAGCTGAATTAAACAGAGACAGGGCAGCAAAATGATTTTTCTTGAGATTTTCCTTGCTGACAATGTCAAAGCGACTATGCTCAGGACTGCTTTCATTGATACGTGCTCGTTCATCATCAGAAATCAGACTGCGATTTTGTACTAATTTTGGAAAATGAGACTGGGTCATGCCCAGAGCAAAGACAAATTGATTGCTGTGCGGTTCCACCAAGTCGTAGGACTTGACAGCCACCACATCCAAACTAGCTGGAACTGTCCGATACTGGGCAGCCAGCATCCCGCTTCTCAGAAGCGATAAAAATTCATCCAAAGTTAGGCTTTCCTGACCAAAAATCTCGTGGAATTGCTCTAAAATATGAGTAAAAGTCTTCCAAACCTGCTCATGCTTTTCAGCTTCCCTCTCAGAAACACTCTCAGCTAAAGTCGCAAAGTTACTTGGCAGATAAATAGCCTCTAAAAAGGTATTGAATTTTTTAAGCAGACTGTCCCCCTTTTGCTTTCTAGCCTTGAAAAGTTCTTGTAGAGGTGCCATCAGCTCTTCTCGCCATGTATTAAGGCTAGGCAGATGAAATTTCCCAGCCTTACTGATGGTGAAATCCTTGAAAAACTTGGATTGTCCCTTGATGTCGGCATAGATGGCATAGAGTTCAAACTTATCCAGCTGATCCTGCGACAGCCTGCCATAAAGACCTGACTTGAGCAAATTCATGACATCCTCAGTCCGGAAATTATAACGCTTGACCCGCTCCAAGGAATCCACAAAATGAACCAGCGGGTGAGCACTCATGGTTTCAGACTTAGCAAAATCATAAGGAATCTCGTATTTATCAAAAATCTTACCAATCTGCAAGTGATAGGCATCTACATCTCCCAACAGCACCAGCATATCCTTGTAGCGGTAGCCATCATAAAGCTTCTGACGAATGGCCTTAGCCACATGCTCCACTTCCTCTTTCTGATTGATGGACTGCCAAATACTGATATGTTGCTTGTCCTCAGCTGATAAAAGTAAGTCGCTCCCCATAAAATCATGTCGTCCTTCAAAAAGCCTGGACAGGTGAGAGAAAGCAGGTAGACTAGCTTGACTAGATTCCACATAAAGGGGTTTGCTGCCAAATGTCCCTGCCAAACCTATCATAAAATCTAGACTAGCTTGATAGACATTGCCCATGGCAAAGCTAGCGCGGTAAGCCTTTTGACTGATGTAAGTACCGATAATCAGCTCCACACCATGCTTGTGCAAGAGGGTCACCAAAGCTTCTTCTTCAGCCGAAAAACGGGTAAACCCGTCAATGACAAGGGTCAGATTAGTCAATTCCTTGTCCAAATGTCCTGCTTCAACCTGCTGAGCAAAAAAGGCGAGCTTGCTCTGATTGTCATAGCCACCTCGTCTCAGAATATCCTCAAGCTTGGCAAAAATCAGCAGTAAATCATCCTGCTTCTGCGGTGAATCAAGATTGGTCAAATCTAAAACGGTCATGTTAGCAGTTTGAAGTTCCTTGTATAGGTCAACCAGCTGGCTAATGAAATTGGCATCCTGACGAAGACGACCAAAAACCTTGAGCTCCTTGTCTGAAAAGCTAGACAAAGCGCGGTAAAAAATCATGGCTAAGCCATTATCATCAATACTTTCTTGCTGCCTAGGACCATTGAGCACAAAATAGCGCGCCATCTGAGCAAAACGAGTAACAGTAATATCAAACGAAGCCTGCTCTGGCAAGGCCTCCAGCACTGCCCGCTCCTTTTCAAAAGATAGCGAGTTAGGCGCAATATAAAAAACACGTCTGCCAAGCTTAGCCGCCTGCGCAGCCTCTTTGACAAGAATCTCCGTCATATCAAACTGAATATCTGTATAGAGTAATTTCATAAGACTTGTTATACTCCTCTTTACCTTACAAACGATTAACTCTCTCTATTATAACAAATTCAGTTCCAAAACAGAGCTTCGGAGAATAGATAGACTTTGGTTAGAATTAAGCTAAAACTGAGATAAAAAACTAGGAATCTAGTTTCTCATTTCGAGTGTTTAAAAGTTAATTTGACATAGACGAGTCCTACCATGGCCAAAATAAAAACTGCAAAGCCAACGAAAATAAAACTGTAGGCTGAAACACTTTCTTTTATGATAGTCATACTGAGAGTTCCAAGTGGCATAAGAAGAATGGCAATAGTGTAAATGGTTGAAAAGACACGTCCCATGTATTCATTTGCCACGCGCTGCTGCACCTGACTGAAAAAATGAATATTAAAAATGGTTTCAAATAAACTGTATAGAAGAGCACCGCTATAGCTAGCGTAAACTGGTAGATGAAGCAAAGGAGAGAGAGCCATCACAATAATTCCTAAGCCGCTCAAACCCAGCATCCATAGCAAAGCTATCATGGTATTGGGGACTTTCTTTGCTAGACTTGCACCTAAAATAGCGCCCAAGGCTGACAAACTCAAAATGGTGGCATAAGCGCCAGCCTGTCCAAATAATCTCGGTGCAAATGGCAAAAGGTAAGTCAGCATGGCTAGAAAAATATTAACCAGCGCTGCCATTAACAATAAGAAAAAGATCTCTTTCTCCGCCATAATGTAACGTAGTCCTTCCCAGATATCTTTTAGGATGCTCTTGGTATTTAGCGGCTTATGCTCTCGATCAACTCCCGCATAATCCTCATGTTTAATCTGATAGAGAAAGAAAAAGGATAACAGGAAGGTCAATCCATCGATAAAGAGAGTTGGTCTAATACCCAGCTGCTGATAAATCACTAGACCAAGTATGGGAGAACTAACCTTGATAACCTGAACAATGGACTCCAGATTGGCATTGTAAGAGACCAATTCCTTCTTATCCAAAACCTCAGGTGTGTAAGCACGATAAGCTGGACTAGAAAAGGCGTTAGAAATAGCCAGCAACATATTGGCTAGAATCAATCCGTATAGCATCAGCTTTTTATCTGTGATAAAAGATAAACTAAAACAAAGCAAAGCACAAAGACCATCTGTCCAAAGGAGAATCTTTCGACGTTTAAAACGATCTGCAAGCACCCCGCCAAAGGGATTAAGACAGATAGAGACCAGTAATTCCGCTATCTGATAAACACCCAGCATACGCTGCCCCAAAATCCCCATGGACGCAATCCAGCTACTGTTGCCATAATCATAAAGAACATCCCCAAGTTTATTAATAGCTCGACTAGCCATCAGTTTAACACCATTTGATAACATAAAAATCTCCTAATACTCTTTGAAAATAAACCTTTTACTTTAGTATAAGGAAGTTTTGAGAAAAACGAAAAAAATTCCCGTATTTGGGAATTTTCAACAATGTTTTTTCATATAATCGCGATAATGCTGAGCATGATGATGAGAACCCGTTACTTCAAAGCAAAAAATGGCATTTTCCATATCCTTGATACCAGCTTGGTCTCCTTTGGCGTATCGTAGAAACCCCTTTTCAAAGAGAAAAATAATGCGGTGATACATATGACGTTCATTCCTCAACAATTTCTCAGCCTCCGCTTGGAAAAAATCTGCTTTCACTAAAGCACCACGCTCAGTACAAATTTCCATCATATTGAGCATCAGCACTTCAACGAGATTTCTATAAGTAGAGTGCTCACCATAAACAACCATATTCTTTAGGATTTCTTTCGCTGCTCGCGCCATAAAATCAACTGAATAGAAAGTATAAAAATTACCAATCAGAATGATGTCCGCAATCTCCCATACTTCTTTCTGAAAAAGATAATCAGACAGGAAATCTAAGTCTTCCTGAACCATTTGACGACCTTCATCACATTGGCAAATCATACCTCTAAAGAGAATAACATTCAACTTAGCACGTATATCAGTAGCATCTGCTGCCAACTTAGCTTCTTCTGTCTTTAATAGCTCTTCTAAACCAGCCACATCCTTGGCATAATGAAGACGAGCCATTTGAGACATCAATTGTCTCTGATCATCTCTCTGAAAGTGATTGACTTTGTCCATAAACTCACTAATGGTTAACCCAATGGCCTCAAGCGCAGACATAAATTTCTCTAAAGATAAATCCGACTCTCCTCGCTCAAAGCGTGAAAGCTGAGAAACTGATAAATCCTGATTAGCTACCTGCTTGAGAGAAAAGCCACGATTCAGCCGACACTCCTTGAAAATAGCCCCGTAAGACATAATCACCCCTCCACTTGCTCGCCGAGGTCGCTCCACTCGTCCATAAGGCTTTCTTGCTGGGCAGTGATATCGTCTAGCTCCGTTTGGAGATCGATGAGTTGGCTAGCATCGTTGGTGGCTAGCATGAGGTCTTGGATTTCTGCTTCACGCGCTTCAATGGTTTCCAACTCCGCTTCGATTTGCTGGATTCGGCGGGTAATTTTGCGGATTTCTTTTTGATTGGCTTTTTGTGCCTGATAATCGCTAGCGCTAGTTGTGTCAACAGGGGCTTGGTTACTGCTGTCTACCTCTTCAGCCTGCAGGCGAGCCAGCTCTTCCAGCTCTGCTTTTTTCTCCAAGTAATAATCGTAATCACCCAGATAAAGGGTTGAGCCTTTCTCGGAGATTTCCAGCACCTTAGTGGCCACACGGTTGATGAAATAGCGGTCATGACTAACAAAGAGCAAGGTGCCATCAAAGTCAATGAGGGCATTCTCTAGCACTTCCTTGCTGTCGATGTCCAAGTGGTTGGTGGGCTCGTCTAAAATGAGGAAGTTATCGTTTTGCATAGAGAGTTTAGCAAGCAAAAGACGGGCGCGTTCCCCACCAGATAGCATGCCAACAGACTTCTTGACATCGTCACCCGAGAAGAGAAAGGCCCCTAATCGGTTGCGAATCTCAACTTCAGGAGTGGTTGGAAAGTCATTCCAGAGTTCGTCCAAGACAGTATTGGTTCGGGTCAGATTAGTCTGTGTTTGGTCATAGTAGCCAACCTCAACATTGGCACCGTAGGCCGAACTCCCCTTGATAAAGGGGATGAGTCCCACGACAGACTTGATAAAAGTTGTCTTCCCAATCCCATTTGGCCCCACAATAGCAATAGCATCAAATTTTTTGACATCCAGGCTAATAGGCTGCGCTAGAATCTCACCATCGTAGCCAATGGCTGCATCCAGCACAGTTAAAACCACATTGCCTGAGACTTTGTCGGCGTGGAAGGTCATATTGGCTGATTTCTGCGCCGCCTGCGGTTTATCCAAACGTTCCATTTTCTCCAACTGTTTACGGCGAGCTTGGGCACGCTTGGTTGTTGATGCACGGACAAGATTGCGATTGACAAAGTCTTCTAGTTTAGCAATCTCCTTCTGCTGCTTATCAAAATTCTTTTCTTCAGTTGCTAATCTTTCTGCTTTGAGATCAATAAATTTAGAATAATTGCCCACGTAGCGGTCTAAGGAATGCCTTGTTAAATCTAATGTGACTGTTGCCACTTTATCTAGGAAATAACGGTCGTGACTGACAATGATGAGAGCGCCTTGATAATTAATCAGATAATTTTCCAGCCAAGCAATAGTTTCAATATCCAAGTGATTGGTAGGCTCATCCAGAACCAGCAGTTCAGGCTTTTCTAGTAACATCTTGGCTAAGGCCAGGCGGGTATTTTGCCCACCTGACAGCTCTGCTATTTTCATGTCCCACATGGATTTATCAAATTTAAAACCGTTGAGAATAGCTTTAATATCAGATTCGTAGGTAAAACCACCTTGGGAACGAAACTCCTCCGACAGACGATCGTAGTCAGCCATGAGTTTGTCAAAATCACTACCTGATAGCTCTGCCATCTGTAGCTCCATGTCACGTAGGCGCTTTTCAGTAGCTCGCAGGTCATCAAAAACATGTAGCATTTCGTCAAAGATGGTATTATCAGACTCAAAACGGCCATCTTGAGCTAGGTAAGACAGGACCAGATCGCGCTTGGTATTAACTTCACCAGTCGTCGGCGCTTCTTCACCAACCAAAATCTTGAGAAGAGTCGACTTGCCTGCACCATTTCGGCCAACCAAAGCAATGCGGTCGCGCTCCCCCACCTGAATATTAATGTTATCAAAGAGCACATCACCAGAAAATGAGCGCTCAATTTTATTTCCGCTAAGTATAATCATGCTACTATTGTATCAAAAGCTTGGCTTTTTCACTAGAAGAATTCTTAATAAACAAAAGAAAGAGTATGAGACAATACCAGTCCCACCCCATATAAAATGAAACAGTTAAGACGTAAGAATGAATCTTTCTGTAACTATTCTAGTTTTAATCAGTTACTACTATAAATTCATTCCTTTTGTATTTACACAACTTATTTTACTCTACCAATATTTTTATTCCACAGCTTTGATAGGCTTGACAAATGGTAGAAAAGAGATATCAGCTGATACTCTCGCACTTAGTCATAGTCACACACTATAGTTGACAATGACCCGTTTTGTCTCAAGATTACCGTTGATAACAACAATAAATTTTGGAACCATTTGAAGCAGCACAGCTCTAAAACTTAAAAGCTGGGTTATTAATTCTTCTTTTTTGTTCATTTTATTCTCCTTTTACTATTTTGATAATGATAAGCACAGGCAACACAATGAGCATTATTATAGTAAATATAGGATAGATAACAAAGAAAAGCACTGCTAGAAAATATACTATAGCTTCAATCATTTTGGTAGCTCCTTACAACGTGTTCGTTATGTTACATCATTCTGTTTTGGAACCATGCGAAACAGCACAGCTCTAAAACATTTCAACAACGCACCCTATCGCAACGAAAGTTTTGGAACCATTCGAAACAGCACAGCTCTAAAACCACGC
>NZ_KB904062.1:102828-235067 GCF_000379985.1 Streptococcus caballi DSM 19004
GTTTTGGAACCATTCGAAACAGCACAGCTCTAAAACATAACAATACAAGGGTCTTTCTTGTTCTTAGGTTTTGGAACCATTCGAAACAGCACAGCTCTAAAACCTCGTGGACCATTTTTTCTCACGAAATTTCGTAATCGCGCCATTCGTCTCAGCTAGACTTCAGCCTCGAACAGTTCACTATTTTTAGCTATATTATACCTCAAAATCCTTTATTTTACAACGTTTATAGCAATTTAAAGCTATATTTTTTCTCTAAAGTTTGTGTCAAAACTTCTGAATAATTAACATGTTCTCTATCAGCTAATCTGATTAACCATTCTGGAACCATAACGTTTTTTCGAATAGCTTTGGTACTTTTTAAATATGGAGAAGGATCTGCTTGAATTAAAGTAATAAAACCATTCTCAACTGATAATTCACTCATATCAGCAACCTTTAGAAGCTCTAATCCTTCATCTAGATAAGCAGCTAATGAGCTTTCTAACATTTCTCGAGCATTTTTCATCGCTTCTTCGCCATCATCACCCTCGGTACCACCACAAAATCCTGGAAATTCTACCCCAAAACTTCCATCTTCTTCTTTGTGAAAAATTTCTGGGTATGATTTTAACATAAAAACCTTCTTTGTAGCCCTATGTCTTTTAAAATTTTCTTTTCCAAACCCGCTCCTAACACCTTGTTTCCATGAATTGGAATCGTAAAATTTATAGGAGACTACATCCTTTTTGAACTGATGGTGTCCTCCCTTTTACACGAACTTCTTTCCAACCTTTTAACACAGCAAGCTTTGCTAACCCTCTACCTGTTAACGACGCATCTCTTCACTCCTTTATTATCTACGTATTAAGCGCATGCACCAAATTATAAGAAAAGAGGCTGAGATAAGATGCTCAGCTTCTTCGCTTTTGTAGTATAAATGACAGGACGCAGTAGTTGAGTGGGTTCTAATACGCTGATAAATCAGTTTTTACACCCCTACTCAACTCTGTACGGGGGTGAGACGACAAAATCGAATTTCTTGGAAATTACTGATTTCTGTCTCACTCCCTTATTAACGTATTTAATTCATATTTTCTGCTATCAAAAAATAATCACTATCCAATACGTACTGCGGAAAATCATAAAGTCTTCGTGGTTCTAGAAAAAGTACGTTTTGATTTGAGAGCCTGATATACTCTATTAATTTTTCCATTTCATTTTTAGTTAAATAAGCTCCGCTATTAACGAAAATTAACAATTTCTTCTTGCTAAGATAATTGTAAACTTGAAGAATTTCAAAGCATTTTTCGAAAATAGTATCACTCTGTGTTTCAATTTTGACACCAAGAGCTTTAATAAGTTCTAAAATGGTAATTTCGTCATATTCTAAGTCCAACTCATTTTCCAAACATTCGTACGAGAGCAACTCTGTAATGGTGTTTGCCAGCTGCTCAATCATTGATTTCACCTCTGGTTTGTCATTTAATTGACTCTCCAAATCGTCATGAATGAGTTTCAGCATTGACTGTGAATTAACATCGAATCCCAAAATATCTGTCACTAAAAGCAATTCTGAAACTTTTAAAGACCGTAATCTCTCGTCAAACAACTTCAAGTCACATTCTTCGGAATAAGAATAAAATTGCCTAACAAGATTTGAAAATACAGTAACATCCTCAACCGTTAAAATAGTTGCATCAAGAATTTCAATTGGTTCATCAAATATGGGAAAATTAATCTTCATCGTTATAATCCTCTCCGAGAAATACAAGACGTCTATCAGAATTGGCGACGCTGGTATTTCGCTCACCATTCAAATAAATCATACGAGCAAACTGTTTTTCAGTCACTGTCAAAAGTGTGATGCTTCCTTTTTTAGGATTATTGGCTTGCAACCTATCAACCATAGCTTTATTGGCAGAATTATTTAATAACAATTTGCTATAAACCGAAAATTGGTGCATGATAAAGCCTTCACTCAATAAAAACTTTCGAAATTTACGATATGCTTTTCGTTCTTCTGCTGTTTCAGTTGGCATATCAAACATTAAAATCATTCGCATATATCGATAACTCATATCCTAAATTCAGGAACTCCTTTCCCACCATGATTTAGAGCTTTGACCACTTTCTTCGTATAATCACTAACAATATTGTTTAGGAACATTTCTTTATTGTTATAAGAATAGGTTTCATCAAACATCGTAAACAATTCGCGTTTAATCTTAACAAAGGAAGCGTTACGATTTTCATACACAATTCTATCAACAATTGGACGAAATGGCTCCATAATATCACTAGCCAGATTAAACTGATTGAATTGGTTAGCGTGCTTTAAGCCGAATTGCGTCATGCAACCACAAACAACTAATTCACGCGCAAACATGCTCAACAACAGAGTATAGCCATAATCTAAACCAGCATTAATATCATTATCCTGATCACGTGAGAAATCATTTCCAAACAAGGTATTAAAATAAATTCTTGCAGAATGTCCCTCACGATTACTGGGATCGAAAGATTCTAGACTGTGATATAACTTCATGATAGATTGGGATTTTTCAAAGAAGGAACATTCACCAAGATACATGCTTTGATTTAATATTTTCTGTGCAATAATAGTTGTCCAAACATCACATTTGACATCATCCCCCCAAGCAATTTGATTTGTCAGTTGTAAACTAGAATCGTGGCGTCCATAGTAAGGCGTCAGCATTGCAGTTGGCAAACGTTTTTCATCACAAAAAATAATTAAAATATTTCTCTCAACTAAACGTTCAATCAACATCGTCGTCAATACAATATTCGTCGTTTCAAGCAACAGAATATCAATCTCTTCCAGATGAATCATTTCAGTATGATAAGCATCTTTAAAAATCAAATGATTATTCTTATACGACAATTTAGAATGCTCATTAACAATAACCGTACGCCATCCCATTACTCTTCTCCTAATTTGCTCAAATCAATACGTGTTTCATAAAGACCAGTGATAGATTGGTGAATGAGGGTGGCGTTTAGACACTCTTTTGTCGAATTATAGCGTTTACGTGGAATTTTTTCACCAAGGAAATTGAAATCAGCTGGCGCACCTAATGCAGTCAATGTTAATAAATTGATAAATGAATCTGAAATTTCCTCAATTGAGAAGTTGTCCATACTATCAGCAGCTGCTCTAATTTTACTTAAATTTTTTTCAACATCAACATATACGTTAGCAAAGTTTTCTACACAAGATAAGACTTCTTCAAATTCTTTCTTATGCTCACTAACGTATTTTAAATGCTCAGCGCTGTTAAAATTGCCAATTCGATGGGCGTGATAAAGTAATGCTACTAAATGAGCTGAAAGCATTATTTCATTTCCCTTTTGCAGCTCTGTGGCACTAGCTAACAGACGTCTTCTGCCACCTTCAAATTCAAAAAGACTGTACTTAGGAAGTTTCATTAATTTGTCCTCTTGAACATTTTGATAACCTTTATTTTTTAAAAATTCAACTGGATTTTTTTCAAAGAAAGAGCGTTCCATGATAGAAATACCGACTAGCTCTTTTACAGTTTTTAGTTTCTTTGTTTTGCCTTTTTCGACATCTGCTACAACTAAAACAGAATAAGCAACTGTTGGACTATCAAAACCACCATATTTCTTAGGTTCCCATAGAACTTTCTTCGTTTTACGCGGAATTAATTTATCAGAGTCACCTTTGGGTAAAATTGATTCTTTTGAGAATCCTCCTGTCTGAGTTTCAACCTTTTTAACAATATTGACTTGTGGGTAGGATAAAACTTTTCGAACTTTTTCAAAGTCAGTTCGCTTATTCCAAGCGATTTCTCCAGTGTCCTTACTATATTCAACAACTGGTCGAACTATTACTTTACCATTTGAATATCTTATGACACGTTTAAAGAAGTTCATTAGGTTTGAATAGAAGAAATATTTTGCTGTTGCTTTACCCATTTCAGAATGGTCATCAGAAGATTTGGCAACAAGTTTGCGGACATCATATTTTTTATACTCACCATAAACAAACTCTGGTGCTAATTTAGGATATTTTTTAAGCAAAGCTGTTCCAACCACTGCATTAAGATAAGCATCATGGGCATGGTGATAATCATTAATTTCACGAACTTTGTAAAATTTAAACTCTTTTCGAAATTGCGAAACAAGATTTGATTTCAAAGTAATAACTTTCACATCACGAATCACCTTATCATTTTCATCACGTTCTGTATTAAAACGAGCATCTAAAATTTGTGCCACATGTTTTGTGATTTGACGTGTTTCAACCAATTGACGTTTAATAAAGCCAGCCTTATCTGCTTCAGTCAATCCACCACGTTCGGCTTTCGTTAAATTATCAAATTTACGTTTAGAGATTAGTCCTGATTTATACAATCGAACCCATTCTGCCTTTCTAGCACGAACAATACCAAGACTTGGTACATCATCTGATTTACCTCGATTTTTAGCAGAACTTGTTAGTACTCGATTATCAATAGAGTCATCCTTAATAAAGGCTTGAGGAATAATGTGGTCAATATCATAATCGCTTAGATGGTCAATATCCAACTCATCACCAGTGTACATATCTTTACCATTTTGAATGTAGTAAAGGAAGAGTTGATCATTTTGAAGATGACTATTTTCAACCTTATCTTCAATATATGACGGTTTTTCCTCATTAAGAATATTACTTCCTAACTCTTTTAATGAGTTCTGAAGTTTTTTCAAACGTTGTTGGGATTGGCTTCTTCCTCTATTAGTTGTTTGATTTTCACGCGCCATTTCAATAACAATATTATCAGGATTATCTCCCATCACTTTAATTAGCTCATCAACGATTTTGACACTTTGTAGAATACCTTTTTTGATAGCAGGGCTTCCAGGTAAATCATGAACAACAGTTTCAATATCATCGACATCACCAACAACTTGCGCTTCTTGAATGATTTGTTTAAATGATAATGCATCATCGTTAATTAACTGCATAAAGTTACGATTAGCAGAACCATCATCAATCAAATAATCAAGAATAGTCTTGTTATTTTCTTTATTACGAATACCGTTAATTAATTTGTATGACAAACGCCCCCAGCCAGTGTAATGACGGCGTTCAAGTTTCTTCAATTGCTGTTTTGTAAAGATATCACTATATTTTTGAAGGCGCTGCTGAATCATTTCTCTATCTTCAAACAAAGTTAACGTTTTAATAATATCTTCAATGACTTCTTCGTTTACTTTATCATCCAAGAAAGATTTATCCAAAATCTTTTTCAAATCATGGTAAGTCCCAAGACTCGCATTAAATGATTTATTTTCTTTATCAAGTCCAACTAAATCTTGAATACGATATTCAGGAAACTCTTTATCAAGATAATTTAACAGTTTTTCCTTGGTAACTTTGCGATTTTCTTTAAAGACATGGTCAAAGATTTCTTGTTTCATATTTGAATCAAAGAAAGAGTCTTTTCCTTGCTCATTAACATACTTAACTTTTGTTAATTCATTATAAACTGCAAATGTTTCATATACATGACTGTGTTTTGGTAAAACTTTCTCCTCTGGTAAATACAAATCATTTAAAGTCATGCGTGTAATGAATTTTTCAGCTGATTTTTCTTTATCAATTACCTTATCGAAATTCCACGGTGTAATCTTCTCATCCGAACGATATTCTGCCCATGCAAATCGGCTATCTTTTCGTGCCAATGGACCAACGTAGTAAGGAATTCTAAAAGTCAATATTTTTTCAATTTCCTCTTGGTTCTCTTTTAAAAATGGGTAATAATCACCTTGACGTCGTAAAATGGCATGCATTTCTTGTAAATGAATTTGATGTGGGATTGAGCCATTATCAAATGTTCTTTGTTTTCTTAAGAAATCTTCACGTTCAATTTTATCTAGGAAATAATCACTTCCATTAATTTTCGTTAGAATACCTTTCAGATATTTATAGAATTCATCTTGTTTGACACCATTTTCAATATAACCCGCATAGCCATTTTGGGTTTTATCTTTAAAAATATCGTGATACAACTCAGATTTATTTGCCTTAATGAATTCTTTTAGCTTTTCTAAATCTTCATGGTGTTCAACATAACGTTTAATCATCGAAGCTGATAGCGGCGCTTTAGTTGAATTATCGTCAACAGTTAAAATACCTGAAAGTAAGATGGCATCGTAAAGATTTTTAGATGAAGTAAATAAATCTGCATAATCGTCTCCAATTTTCCCAAGTAACTCTTCTAAATCTTCTTCGTAGGTGTCTTTAGAAAATTGCAATTTAGCATCTTCAGATAATTTGAAATTCGTTTTAAAATTAGGCTGTAATCCTAAAGCCAAAGCAATAAGATTTCCGAATAAAGTATTCTTCTTTTCCTTTGGATAGTTATTTATAAGATTTTCTAAACGGCGTGACTTGCTAATTTTTTCTGTCAAAATACTTGCAGCGTCAACCGTAATTTCTGATAAGTGACTATCATCAAATGTTCTATCATACACTCCTACGAAATCAGTGAATAGTTTTTGAACATCTGTATTTTCAGCATTCAATTCACCCTCAATTAAGAAATGTCCACGGAATTTAATCATGTGTGCTAAAGCCAGATAAACCAAGCGTAAATCTGCTTTTTCAGTTGAATCTGCAAGATGTTTTCTTAAATGATAAATTGTAGGGAATTTCTGATGATAGGCATCTTCTTCTGCCTTATTACCGAAGATTGGGTGTGAATCAAAATTTTTATCATTATCTGTCAAAAAGGACTCATCTAAACGTTGAAAGAAACTATCATCAACTTTTGCCATTTCTTCAGTAAAAATATCTTGCAGATAACGTAAGCGATTTTTACGGCGCGTATAACGACGCCGAGCTGTACGTTTCAAACGAGTCGCTTCAGCTGTTTCGCCACTATCAAATAATAAAGCACCAAGTAAGTTTTTCTTGATATACTTTTTATCAGTATTTCCTAAAACCTTCATCTTTTTAGCTGGAACTTTGTAATCATCAGTAATCACAGCCCAACCTACACTGTTGGTACCTATGTCAAGTCCGATTGAATAATTTTTCTTAGTCATAATTTTCCTCCTCTTATAATAAAGTTTAAATTTACGAAAAATACTATAAGATCAACGCTTTAATTAAATCAATAAAACTTTTCAGTAGTTTCAATAACTCCGTTAAAATCACCAATTTTTCCTTATCAAATTTAAACTCCTCTAAAAAATAACCCCTTAAAAACATAACAGCTTATATTTAAATTATAGCATATATTTTTAATCTTGATATTACAAAAATTAATATAATTACTAACTAAAATTTGTTAGAATATAGAGTGGTTATGTTTTTAGTTTTAGAGTTGTGCGTTTTATAGCTTTAACAATTTCTATATAATATCACTTGTAAATAATAAGTAATTATTATATAATAAATTTGTTGGAACTATTCGAAACAACACAGCGAGTTAAAATAAGGCTTTGTCCGTATCCAACTTTGTAAAAAGTGGGCGCCGAATCGGCGCTTTTTTCTTGCTCTAATTTTTATTTCTATCCTCAAACTATCTGTTTCATTGTACAACCTTTTTCTTAGAAATTCAAGCGGTTTCAAAAAACTTGTGCCCTTTACCAGCCTATTTCAGAGGCAGATAAAACATCAAATCATTTTGGAAGTCACTGAAAAAGTCAGTTTCATTAAAAATGTAACAGAGAACATCTTCTCGCTTTCTCCGATAGTTAACTAAAAAACGAATGGATGATAAAAAGTTTTATACAACTAGATATCATCATTCGTTTTTTATTATTCAGACTTGTTCAGTAGACTTTCATTTTGACTAGTATTTAAATTAATTGGTTAGAAGGTTAGGTTTAAATTTTGTAGAACCTGCTGATTTTGCAAGATGAGGAAAACACCAATGACGATGATGGCTGTAAAGAGAATAAACTTGACTAGTCCTTTGATGAAGCGGATGATAATCAGTACACTCATGGATAGAATCAGCCAAGTCAGTGCCCAACTGCCAAAGAAGCTCTGCAATTTTTCTAGAGAGTCCCCAGCTACAAAGTGGAGCCAATCTGGCAGTCGCTCTAAAACTGCTACGGGTTTGATACCTGAAAATCCTAACTTGCTTGCAATCATAGAGCCTGTTGTTTGGAGCCAGGCAAAAACCCCAGTGTTGAAAAGGAACAGAAAAACCTGTTCAGGGTATTTACTGATGGCTTTCCTTAATGTTCTCATACGTCCCTCCTTATGAATAAAGTATTTGTAGTTTTTCGATATCCACCGACTGGATACCATAGTAAGAGCCTGCCGACTGCATAACTGACTTCTGACTATCGTCATGATCCAATCCCAGAGCATGACCGATTTCATGTTCTGCCGTGTGGGTAATCCGCTCTTGACTGTAACCGTAGCTAGTATTGAGCAGGTAGTAGGTGTTGAGCTTGACATCCACATGAACGATCCGACCAGTTAGGCTGTCTGTCTCCGTCTCTGCCATACCCGCTGCCTGCGACGCCCCGTCCGAGTAATCGGTTGCAACGATATCCGCACTCTCCTCGTCCGTAACTAAATTAAGCGTAAAAACACCTGTCGCATTCCAATTGTCGATAGCCTCTTGATAGGCATTTCTTAAGGTCTTGTTGGAGCTTTTGATGTAAATGCTGGCGCTATTTGCTGACCAGCGCGCTCCCTTTTTCTGACTGATTTCATCAGTTGCTAGGTCAGACATCGTTTGAGCCAAGCTCTGATCCTGATGATGAGAAACGTAAGAAGTCAGTTGGTTGACCGTCTGATTAAAACGCTGCGCTAATGACGAATCACTGTTCTTAGCCAAGAAAACTAGCAATAAAATCAAGACAGCTAGACCAATCACAAGCCTGATTAGGAACCAAAACAAGGACCAGATAATAGAGATCATCAATCTTGGAAAGAAAAACAAAGCTCGAAAGAAACGTTTCATAACAGAACTCACTTTCATTGAAAATTTGCCCTAAAACTAATAGACATTAAGTATAACAACCCCTCAAATAAAAGACAAGGAAAAAGTGATTGACACCAAAATGTCACCAAAAAGACTTGGACAAAATAAATTGTCCAAGTCTTTTCATCTTAGATAATAATGTAATCCTGCAAACCGAACAGGAATTGGACCATCCCCTTCTTGATGACCTTGTAGCCCATTTTTTCGGCATCGTAGCACTTTTTGTAGCTGACAGATGACTAATAGATTTTTCAATAGTTTTATCAGACTTTCTCCTTTGCCAGCAGCCATTCTTATGACAATCGTTCTTCCTTAACATAGTGGATCGGCAGCCATTCTAGCAATTTATC
The DNA here is from genome assembly GCF_000379985.1 of Streptococcus caballi DSM 19004. Lineage (GTDB taxonomy): Bacteria > Bacillota > Bacilli > Lactobacillales > Streptococcaceae > Streptococcus > Streptococcus caballi. The sequence goes on from NZ_KB904062.1 coordinate 112,136, forward strand.
CAGCTGCTGATTCCAGTAATACCACTCATGCTTGCCATGATCATTGTGATAGTCAATATCAAGTCCTACAGCCCTCAATTTTTCAACAGCAACTTCATTCGCTTCGTAAAGAAAGTCTTCATAGCCGCACCAAGCATAGAACTTGGTCTTCTTATCAGACCTCTCTGCCAAAGTTGTCAGATAATGCTCTTTTAAAGCTCTGCTATTGCCAAGATCACCAAAAACCCCTTGCCAGTAAGCTTGCGACTCTCCAACAATGTCAGCTGGATTTTTGCCATCAAGGCCAATGGCTAGCGCTCCAGAAAAGGAGGCTGCGTGTGAAAAGCGGTCAGTGGACAAGGCGATTTTGTAGGCACCATAGCCACCCATAGAAAGTCCCGCGATGAAGGTCTTCTCACGATTTTGGGTCATGTTTGGGAAGAAGCGGTGCAGAACTTGCGGTAATTCTTCTGCGATAGCCGTATAGTAATTGAGCCCAGAAGCTGTATCTGTGTACCAAGCCAAGTCAGTCGAAGGCATAACCACAATGAGATTGGTATGACGCAACAAACGTTCAATATTAGTTCGCTTTTGCCAGGAATTTTCATTTCCCCCCATACCGTGCAAGAGGTACAGGACAGGAATGTCAGTATCAGTTACCTCATCTGCCGAGATTTCTGTCGCATCCGGATAGATGACATTGACTTGGCGCTCCATGCCAAGTGCTTTTGAATTGTATTCGATCTTGAAAAATGCCATTTCTTCTCCTTTCATAAAAAGGCAGGCCTATCCCACCTTTCCATTTAGTATCTGCTAACTTAACCAGCAATTGATTGTTTAAAACAATTAGCGAACTTCCATCACTACCGGCAAAATGGCTGGGCGACGTTTAGTTTGTTCAAAAAGGAACTTACTGATGTCATCGCGGACAGCGCCTTTCAGTTCGCTCCAGTCAAAACTATCCTGAGCCAGATAATTTTCAACTGTTGTATTGACCAGTTCAGCCGATTCACGTAGAATATCGCGACTCTTCTTGACATAGACAAATCCACGCGTATGAATTTTCGCTTTTGAAACGATTTTCTTCTCTTTTTTATTGACCGTAATGGCTACGATAAAGATCCCATCTTCTGACAAGACCTTGCGGTCACGGAGGACGATATTACCCACATCGCCGATGGCATTCCCATCAATCATAACATCACTAGCAGGTACACCTCCTTCGTGTAAGAAGCCTTCCTTGCTCAGAACCATGATGTCTCCGCGCTTCATGATGTAGATATTCTCCGGATACATGCCCACTTCTTGCGCTAATTCAGCATGGGCAGCTAGGTCGCGGTATTCCCCTTGGATCGGGAAGAGGTATTTTGGACGTAACAGGTTGATCATAAGCTGTAAGTCGCGACCATTGGCATGACCAGACACACGTAAATGTTGAGTGATGAGTTTGACAGAACCACCTGCCTTGTAAATCAAGTTTTCCACGCGCGCCACAACTGCTTCTTTAGAAATACTAGGCGTTGTAACGATGTAAACCAAGTCGCCTTCTTTGATTTGCACATAGCGGTGACGGCCAACAGCCATCTTTTGCAGGCTATTGATAGGTTCACCCATACGACCGGCCTCCAAGATGATGAGTTCGTGGTCTTCAAACTTAGGCATATCCTTTGGCTTGATTATTAATTTCTCATCAACTAAACGCAGGCGTTTCATGCGAATGGCTGTACGGACAATATTTTCCGCATCAAAACCAGTCAAAACAACGCGACGGCCATGATCCGCAGCTGAATCAAAAACTTGTTGAATACGAACCAGGTTAGAGGCTACTGCTGCTACGATGACACGACCTTCTGCATTGGCGATGACATCATCCATCTCAGAGCCAACTTCTGATTCGCTAGCTGTTTGTGTCGTACTGATTGCATTGGCAGAATCAGACAAGAGAGCAAGAACACCCTCATTTCCGATCTCAGCCAGACGTGCTAAGTCAGTCTTGTAGTATGGACGTGCGGCCTGGTCAAACTTGAAATCACCTGTATAGACGATGTCACCTTCATCTGTCCCAACTACAATCCCCAAACTTTCTGGAATAGAGTGAGTCGTCTTAAAGAATGAAATCACAGCGTCAGCAAATTCGATCTCAGTCTCTGCATCTACCACATGGAAATTATTAAATTTCTTGACGTTAGTATTATTTTTAACAAAAAGCTTGGCCAGTTCAATCGTCAAGGGTGAGCCGAAAACGGGCACCTTGATTTCTGAAATGATATAGGGTAGAGCTCCGATGGCATCCGCGTGACCGTGTGTTAAGAAAATTCCTTGCACACGATCCTTATTTTCAATCAGATAGTCCAAGTTTGGAATGACAACGTCAACACCCAGTTGCTCATTTTCAGGGTACTTCAAACCTGCATCAAGCACAAAAATGGACTCATTGACTTCAACAACATAGAGGTTTTTCCCGTTTTCACGGACACCCCCAAGCGCAATAATTTTAATATCGCTCATTCTGTCTCCTTTAAAGATTTTATTTTCATACAAACGGTCCTGCCAGCCAACACTTCAGGGCACTGGTCCAGCAGTCGAATTACTGCGGTTGCAATTCCTTGCATACTCTCTTATTATAGCTTGAATTACTTGAAAAAGCAAAAAGCAACATCAATAGAAAAACCCAACTGCTTAGTTAGGCTTCTGTTATTTATTCAAAAAATTGGTAGTAGTCAGCAATCTGCATCTTCGCCTTCTGCTGAGCATTGAGATCTTTGACAATCTTTCCATCTTTCATGACAATGAGACGGTTACCATACTTAAGAGCATCTTCCATATGGTGGGTAATCATGAGCGCTGTCAATTTTTCTTGACGGACAAATTCATCTGTTAAGTTCATCAGAGACACACTGGTTTTGGGATCCAAAGCTGCGGTATGTTCATCCAGAAGCAAAAGTTCTGGACGCTTAAGCGTCGCCATCAAAAGGCTGAGTGCTTGACGCTGACCACCAGACAAGAGGCCTGTCGGTGTATCCAAATGTTTCTCAAGACCGTTTCCTGTTTTGGTTACAAGACGCTGAAATTCATCTTTGAAGGAGTTAAGCTTACGAGAAACTAGGCCGCGTCGCTCACCACGATACTTGGCGATGAGCAGATTTTCCGCCACTGTCATCCGCGGTGCTGTTCCCATCTTAGGATCTTGGAAAACACGCGCCAAATGATTGGCTCGTTTTTCAGCAGGCAGATACGTGACATCTTCACCAATAATGGAAATACTTCCACTGGTCAACATAAGTGTCCCAGCGATAACATTAAACAAGGTTGACTTTCCCGCACCATTTCCACCGAGGATGGTGAGAAAGTCATGCTCATAAATGTCCAAACTAACATCGTCCAGAATTGTTTTTAACTCATCAAAGCCATTATTGACCTGCACGGTAGCATTTTTCAATTCAACAATTTTTTTCATCGTGACACTTTTACTCCCTTAAAGAATTTATTTTTCAAAGTTGGCACCATGAGGCAGATAGCCAAGACGATAGCGCTGAAAAGTTTAAGATAGTTGGTGTTGAAACCAAGTGCCACAACTGCCAAAATTAAAAATTGATAAACAATGGAACCGATAGCGATGGCAATCAAGCGCTCCAGCATGGTTAAATTGGTTGAGAAAACAACTTCTCCGATGATAATGCTGGCAAGGCCAATAACGATGACCCCAATCCCCTTTGAAACATCAGCATAGCCATCTTGCTGGCTGATTAGGGCGCCAGCAAGAGCGATTAGCCCATTTGACAAAACCAATCCCATGAGCTCCATACGGTCAGTGTTAATCCCAAAGCTTCTAGCCATGTCCTTGTTGTCACCAGTAGCAATGTAGGCTTGTCCTAGGCGAGTATTTAAAAAATAAATCATCAAACCGATAACTAAGGACACAAAGATAAGACCGATTAGTAAAAGATTGATACTTTCTGAAAAAGGGAGGACATCTTGTAAGGTTTTGGCATCCAACAAGCCAAGGTTAGCCCGCTTCATGACCATGAGCATGATGGAATGACAAGAGGTCATAACCAAAATCCCTGCCAAAAGTGTTGGAATTTTTCCTTTAGTATAAAGAAGACCCGTCACTAAACCTGCTACGCAGCCTGCTAACACTGCCGCCAAGGTTGCAAGTAGCGGATGGACTCCTTGGGTCATCAAAGTCACAGCGACTGCACCACCGAGCGGAAACGAACCTTCTGTCGTCATATCGGGAAAGTTCAAAATCCTAAAGGTCATAAAAATACCCAGACCAAGCACCGCCCAAAGCAATCCTTGAGAAATGGTTGAAATAATCATATTATCCTACCTTACTTTTAGAGATTGTTAACCGATTTCGGTAAACATTTCTTGTATTTTATCATAATTTTCAGAAATTTTCTATTCAGATAAAAAGAGCTAGTCAGTCAAAACTTGTCCCAACTAGCTCCAAATCTGATAAAGTCAAAAATCAACCAGCTTATTTCTTGTCTGCTTTATCCAGAATCTCTTCTGGAATAGTGATTCCCAATTCTTTAGCAACCTTTTCATTGACTACTGGTGTTCCTTCTTTCATAACCTTAACTGACATTTTAGAAACATTTTTCCCTTTGAGAATCTGCGCAGCCATTTTACCCGTCTCAACACCGAGTTGATATTGGTCAATGGCAACTGAGGCCAGCCCGCCTTCTGAAACCATAGTGTCAACGCTTGGATAGATTGGCTTTTGGGCGTCTTTGGCAGCAGAGACAACGCTTGAGAAAGCACTGGCAATGGTGTTGTCAAGTGGAATCCATACAGCATCAACCTTTGGCAACATGACATTCATGGTTGTTGCAATTTCGTTGGTAGATGGTACAGAATATTCAACCACTTCATAGCCAAGTTTGTCAGCTAAGGTCTTAAATTCTTCCACTTGAGATTTCGAGTTATCTTCGCTGCTAGAGTAGATGATACCAATAGTATTAACTTTAGGTGTTAACTGTTTAACCAATTTAAGTTGAGCTTCAATCGGCGTTTTATCAGACACCCCAGTCACGTTGCCACCAGGATTTTTCAAGTTCTTGACCAACTTAGCACCGACAGGATCGGTAACAGCTCCCATAACGACGGGAATCTCTTTACTGGCATTAGCTAATCCTTGGGCTGCTGGTGTAGCAATCCCAATCAAGACATCATTTTTATGATTAACCAGTGTTTGGCTCATGGTCGCAATCTTACTTTGATCAGCTTCAGCATTAAGAAATTCAATATCTACCTTTTTACCAGAATAGCCTTCTTCTTTTAATCCTGTCTTGATACCTTTGTAAATAGTATCTAACGCCTCATGAGTAACATACTGCAAAACTCCGACCTTAGCGGCTTTAACTTCTGTTTTCTTGCTTGACTTTTTACTCATCGTTGGTACTAAAATTCCAACTATAACAAGAACCGCTAGAATTACCAAAATAGTTATTAAACGTTTGTTTTTCATCATTTATCTCCTTTAATCTTAATTTCTTCTTGGAAAAATCTAAAAAGAAAAGCACCTAGTCTAATTGACTACGCGCTGATTATGAACTAAGACTAGCGCATAGATACCTTTTTAGAAGTACACCAAAAGTCGTATCTATGCACACATAAACACAACTTTACCTACGCCATCTTTGCCAATTTGTAAGGTGTTTAATCTTTGTCATCTTAGTCTTCCTCTCTTTGTTTTGCTTATAATTATATACTAAATTCTGAAAATTGCAAGCGTTTTTGAATATTTTTGAAAAATATCAACTATGTTCTAAACAATCAGCCCACCTAAGACTCCAACATCTTTCACAAAATCCACACACTCTCTGGATTTCATAGACAAACGCCAGTAATTAATTTCATCAGCAGAGTATTTATCCGAGAGCAAAAAACCACCAATTTAGAGTCGGTGGCTGTTAAGTTTAATCTTTAATTAGCGATGTTGAGTGAACGACACGGTTGTCGCTGTCTGGATAAATGTACTTGATAGCTTGATTGATCGCTGTTGGGGCTTCACCAAAACCAGTCGCAATCAAGTCAACCTTGCCTTCGTATTGGGCTGCATCACCGATGGCATAAACCCCCTCTTGGCTAGTTTCAAAAAGTGGTGACACGTTGATACTTGAACGTTTGTGATCAATATTCCAGTTTTTGAGGTTTTTATTTGAAGTGGAAAATCCAAAGCTGACGATCAGAGCATCCAGAGGTAACTCGACTGTCTCATCAGACTTAACTTTCTGCACGGTTAAGCTAGTCGCTCTGCCATTTTCCCCAGTCAACACTAAGGGAACATATGGTGTCAAAATCTTAACACCAGACTCTTTGAGCACCTCAACGCTGTGCTCGTGAGCGCGGAAGGCATCACGGCGGTGAACAAGTGTCACACTAGATGCAATCTTATCAAGAGCGTTAGCCCAGTCAACAGCTGAGTCACCTCCGCCACAGATGACCACATTCTGACCCGCAAATTGATCGAGTTTGTGAACATTGTAGAAAAGATTATTATCAGCGTAGTCTTCTTCGCCCTCAAGTCCTAACGGACGTGGAGCAAAGGCCCCGTTACCACAAGCGATAATTATAGTTTTAGAAAAATGCTGCGCTTTGTTGGTTTGAATGGTGAAAATACCATCCTTTTTCTCAAAGGTTTGAACTTCTTCTTTAAGGCAAATAGTGGTGCGGTCTTCAAAACGCTTGAGCTGCTCAATTAGATTATCAACCAACTCACCTGCTGGAATAGCTGGAAAGGCTGGCACATCATAAACCATCTTCTCTGGATAGAGGATAGCTGGCTGACCGCCAAGCTCAGACAAGCTTTCAATCACTTTGACGGAAACTCCACGAAGACCAGCGTAAAAAGCAGCGAACAAGCCAACAGGTCCACCACCAACAATTGTAATATCGTATATTTCTTGATTGTCAAACATTTATTCTTTCAACTCCTTATAAATTTCTTCGATAACTGACGATTTATAAGCCATATAGCTCTCGATATCTTTGGGAAATAGCTGCGCTGCCTTTATTTTAATTGCTCCATAAGTTGCAACAGCATCAGGATGGGTACGCAAATAATCACGAAAAGCAAGGTGGCGTTTCAACTCGAGTGAATTTTCAGGACAAACATAAAGATGATGGCTTTGCAAATGCTCTTTACCAGAATATGTAAAGGCGTCCCTACCTTCAATCCCTAAATTACCTTCATGCTGATACCCAATAGCAGCCAAGCCTTTAACAACAGCTGGAAAATCCTCTGATGAGATGACAACATCAATATCAATGATTGGCTTTGCTGCTAATCCTTCAACAGATGTGCTTCCTACATGTTCAATACTGATAGCTAGTTTGTCAAGAGTAGCATGCAATTCTTGCGCAATTTTTTCAAAATCATCTTTCCAACTTTTTTGGTAAGGAAGAACAATCACCTTTTCCGTCCGCATAAAACCTCCTCAAAAATAAAGAGACATATCGTCCGCATGTCTCCTATTATATCACATCTTTTTAGAATTCATGCCTTTCTCTGCGAGAATCTTCTTAAAAATAGCCTCTTCTTCCTCGCTAAAGACATAATTTTCCAATAAATCTGGACGACGTTCCAAGGTCTTGCGCAAACTTTGTTCCAAACGCCACTGGAGAATCTTTTCATGATGACCTGACATAAGGATGTCGGGCACCTTCATGCCACGGAAATCATAGGGACGGGTGTACTGAGGATACTCAAGCAGTCCAGAGGAGAACGAATCATCCTGATGGCTAGCTTCCTTGCCGATAACATCCGGAATGAGACGAACTGTCGCATCTACCATAGTCATGGCAGCCAATTCTCCTCCCGTCAAAACGAAATCACCCAATGACACTTCATCAGTCACCAAGGTTTTAATGCGCTCATCATAACCTTCATAGTGCCCACAGATAAAAATCAACTCATTTTCCTGAGCCAATTCTTCAGCAAAACTTTGATCAAATTTGCGACCAGCAGGATCCAAAAGGATGACCCGTGGCTTTTTGTCAGCAATTTTTTCAATAGTGTCAAAAATGGGCTGCGCTCGCAAAAGCATCCCTTGGCCACCACCATAAGGTTCATCGTCCACATGACGTGCCTTTTCAGCATTCTCACGAAAATTATGATAGGTGATGTCTAAAAGTCCTTTTTCTTGAGCCCTGCCAACAATAGAATGCTCAAGCGGTGCAAACATTTCTGGGAAAAGGGTCAGGATATCAATCTTCATCATCCAAACCTTCCATAATTTCTACATCAACACGATGATTGGCAATATCCACTTCAAGTACCACTGGAGGAATATAAGGTAGTAACAAATCGCGTTTTCCCTTGCGTTTCACAACCCAAACATCGTTAGCACCAGGTTGCAAGATTTCCTTAATCTGACCAATCAAAACATCATTTTCATAAACATCTAGTCCGATAATTTCATGATAATAAAACTCTCCATCATCAAGTTCTGATAGATTTTCCTCAGCGACTTTTAGACTAAAACCTTTAAATTTTTCAATGTCATTGATATGATACATGCCCTTGAATTTAACAATATCAAAGTTTTTCTGCTTACGATGACTGGCAATTTCAACTTCCATAACAAACTGATCTTTTTCATCAAAGAGAGCGAGTTTTGTGCCTTTTTTGAAGCGCTCTTCAGCAAAATCTGTCACGGACAGGACACGCATTTCCCCTTGCAGACCTTGCGTATTGACAATCTTACCTACATTAAAATGAGTCATATTCTCTCCAATTTTTCTTAATCCTAACTATTCTACCATTTTTCCTATTAAATTTAAACCGTCATTTTAACAAAAAAGAAATGAAAGCTATCAAGACTACTTAGAAAGACTCATATGGACCTGCAAGATTATATCAAATATTCGCCCGCATTAACGGCAAAATATCACTTTTGATAAAAAATGTAATAATTCTTCACTTATCGAGAATACCATGCCAAACTGGGATAATCAGCAACCTTATTAAAGTCATTAAACAAAATGCCTTTGGCTTTAGGAAGATGCAGACTTCAAGAAGCGGATTATCCTCTCTTTGAATAGTAAAACACTCCAGGTAGAGACCGTTTTAGCTTGTCTCTTAAAAATCCAAAAGAGACAAACAGAAAGACAACCAATTTGATTCTCTAACGTTGCTAGCTATCAGTCAACCGACTACAGCTGACAATGAGCCGCAAAAAAAGCACCGTCAACACGATGCTTTCTTATCATAGATAATTAATCTAAACCGATTTCTGCACGAACAACATCTACGATTGTGTCAACATAATAATCCACTTCTTCGTGAGTTGGTGCTTCTGCCATGACACGTAACAAAGGTTCTGTACCACTTGGACGAACTAGGATACGACCATTGCCTGCCATCTCAGATTCCATTTTTTTAATGATAGCCGCAATAGCTGGAACTTCCATGGCCTTGTCCTTCATACTATTTTCAACACGGATGTTGACCAATTTTTGTGGGTAGATGGTGACTTCATCTGCTAATTCGGACAACTTCTTGCCAGTTTCTTTCATGACCTTGGTCAACTGAATAGCTGTCAACTGACCATCACCAGTAGTATTGTAGTCCATGATGATAACGTGACCTGACTGTTCGCCACCTAGATTATAACCTGACTTACGCATTTCTTCAACCACGTAGCGATCACCAACAGCAGTGATAGCTTTGTTGATGCCTTCGCGATCAAGTGCCTTATGGAAACCAAGATTAGACATAACAGTTGTAACGATAGTATTTTTAGCCAGAAGACCTCTTTCTGACAAGAATTTACCGATGATGTACATTACCTTGTCACCATCAACAATTTGCCCGTTTTCATCGACAGCAATGAGACGGTCACTATCGCCATCAAAGGCTAAACCGATAGCCGCACCGACTTCTGTCACCTTGGCTTGTAATTGCTCTGGGTGAGTTGAACCGATACCGTCATTGATGTTAAGGCCATCTGGTTTTTCACCGATAACAGTAATATCTGCGTTCAGATCTAAGAAAATGTCACGGGCTGTAGTTGAAGCAGCGCCGTTTGCTGTATCAAGAACAACCTTCAGGCCTTCCAAATCAACGCCTGTTGAGACCAAGAATTTCTCATATTTACGGAGACCTTCTGGGTAATCAACCACCGTTCCTAGGCCTTCAGCGGATGGACGTGGTAGAGTATCTTCATCAGCATCCAAAAGTGCCTCGATCTCCAATTCCTGATCGTCAGCCAATTTAAAACCATCGCCACCGAAGAACTTGATCCCATTATCAAGAGCAGGATTGTGGCTGGCTGAAATCATAACCCCAGCGCTAGCATTTTCCGTACGAACAAGGTAAGAAACACCTGGTGTAGCCAAGACGCCTAGTTTATAAACTTCAATCCCTACTGAGAGGAGACCAGCTACCAAAGCTGACTCCAACATTTCACCAGAGATGCGTGTATCACGTGCGACGAAGACACGTGGGCGTCTGTTTTCGTGTTGGCTTAAAACGTAACCACCGAAACGACCAAGTTTAAAGGCCATCTCCGGCGTTAATTCAACGTTTGCTTCACCACGAACACCGTCAGTACCAAAATATTTTCCCATAATTAGTTATTATCCTTGCGAAAAATCGCAACCTCCATTCATATTCTTTGTCATTATCTATTATTTTTTCTTAGTTGTCAACCGAACAGACAAGACTGATGGCTCAATGATGACATTATCGGCAGATAGGTTGACCGTCTTAACTGTGTCTCTTGTAACATTTGAAATATCTACTTCAGCATTAATCTGGTTAATTTTGTCTAAGGCCTCTTGACTACCCGAGATAGTCACCGTATCTTGGCTCAATTGGTAGTCAATATCAGACAACTTGTCGTTCATTTTTCCGACTGCTTTGAGAGAGACAGGAACCACCTTGGTTAATTTCTTGACCTTAACATATAGGGTCGTATGAGCGGGATTAACAACACTGGCAAGCAAGGTTCCATCAGCAGTGACAGCCTGAAGGGGCACCTTACCCTTGTAATCTCCACTCAAAATTTGGTCATCGGGTAGACTGGCTACAACATGATCAACCTGTGAGATAGTCATCTCGTCACTGGTCACTTCGACTTCCTGAAGACCTGTTGACATATTCTTAATTTCATAACCTGTGGCGAGTTGATTCGAATTAACTTTGCCCTCAACTTTAAATTTTTTTGACTTTTTCTTTCCAATTGTTACAGAAATATTATCAGGCGATACAGTTGCGGTTACTCCTGAAGGCAAATTAGTCACCTTAAGCTTGGCAGTCGTGGTGCCGGGTTGAACATTGGACAAGTCAGCCACCACCTTGAAACTACGTGTATCGCTGTTGATTTCCGAATCTAATTTAACGCGATTAATAGAAGTCAGATAGACTTCAGCCTCATAAGAATAGCCACTGATGAAATACTTATCACTATCATACTTAATGTCAATAGGTACATTTTTTAAGGTGTGGGTAAAAGTTTCTGTCGCATTTGAGACTTGCTGACCAGTTTTATTGTAATTGCTGGCAGTTGCCGTCAGAAATAAAAGCACGGAAAGAAAAATAGATACAAGAACAAGCCAAAACTTACTCCTTAACATTTTGTTCATTTTTTCCTCCAATTAATTCTCTTATACCAAGGTAGCTTATCAGCTTCTTCATGGATGAACTGGGCACGCAAGATAGCTTCGAAATTTTCCAAAGATAGGTCGTGCAGGAATTCGCCCTTCTGAGCAATAGAGATGCCACCTGTTTCTTCAGAAATAATAACGGTCAAGGCATCTGAATTTTCAGATAAGCCAATAGCTGCGCGGTGTCGCGTCCCAAATTCTTTAGAAATGGACGTTGATTCAGACAAGGGCAGATAGGAACAGGCTGAAACGATCTTATTGCCACTGATAATGACGGCACCATCATGCAGAGGCGTATTAGGAATGAAAATATTGATTAGTAGTTGATTGGAAATATCCGCATGCAGAGGAATTCCTGTCGAAATGTATTCCTGCAGGGTCTGTGTACGCTCAACTGAAATGAGGGCGCCAATCTTACGCGGACTCATGTAGGCAGCTGATTTGACTAGGGCATCCACCAATTTTTCCTCATTACTGATCTGAGGCCTTTGGGTGAAAACTTGGGCTGTTCGACCAAATTTTTCCAAACCTGTCCGAATCTCAGGAGCAAAGATAACCACAGCCGCGATGACGCCGTAGGTGATAACCTGATTCATCAGGTAGGTAATGGTGGTAAAACCAATGAACTCAGCTATAAAACGCATTAAAATAAATAAAATGACACCTTGCACCAAGGACATGATTTTGGTACCAGCTAAGGCTTTTATTAAACGGTAAATAAACCAGGCAACAATTAAAATATCTAGCACATGAATCAACAATGTCCAAGGATTTTGGAAGAGTGATTCCCAGTATTTTGCATCAATAGCCATTAAATTTCTCATACAATATCGCTTCTCTCATCTTTTACTAAAAAATATTATATCACTTTTCAAAGAGTTTTTCTTTGTCAAGAAACCGATTTTTTATGATAAAATAAGAGCATGAAGATTAAGACTTTTATGGGGCTTGCGGCTGGCAAGTCTGCACATTTTATTTTAAGCAAGATGGGGCGTGGCTCTACTTATCCAGGCAGTCTTGCTCTCAAATTTGACAAGGACATTCTAGACACAATTGCTAAAGACTATGAAATTGTTGTGGTGACAGGGACTAATGGGAAGACCTTGACGACTGCACTGACGGTTGGGATTCTCAAGGAAGCTTTTGGAGAGGTCGTGACTAACCCCAGCGGTGCCAACATGATTACAGGAATTGTGTCTACTTTTTTGACTGCTAAAAAGGCTAAATCAGGCAAGAAAATTGCAGTACTGGAAATTGACGAGGCCAGTTTGCCAAAGATCACCAAGTATATCACACCAAGTCTCTTCGTCTTCACCAATATTTTCCGTGACCAGATGGATCGCTATGGTGAAATTTACACCACCTACCAGATGATTTTGGACGGCGCAGCCAACGCTCCCAAGGCCACTATTTTGGCTAATGGTGACAGCCCGCTCTTCAATTCTAAAGAGGTTGTTAATCCTGTCAAATACTACGGTTTTGATACAGAGAAGAGTCAGCCTAAGTTGGCACATTACAATACCGAAGGTATCCTCTGCCCTAACTGCCATGGTATTCTCAAATACAAGCTCAACACCTATGCTAACCTAGGTGACTACATTTGTGAGAACTGCGGCTTCCACCGTCCTCAACTGGATTATGCCTTGACTGAGCTGACCAAGATTACCAATACCACGTCTGAGTTTGTCATTGATGGGCAGAGCTATAAAATCAATGTAGGCGGTCTCTACAATATCTACAACGCTCTAGCTGCTGTCTCCGTTGCTGAATTTTTCGGCGTTGAGCCAGCACAAATCAAGGCTGGATTTGACAAGTCACGCGCTGTCTTTGGCCGCCAAGAAAGCTTTAAGATTGGTGACAAATCTTGTACACTAGTGCTCATCAAAAATCCGGTCGGTGCTAGTCAGGCCTTGGAAATGATTAAGCTGGCACCTTACCCATTTAGCCTGTCGGTCCTGCTCAATGCCAACTATGCTGACGGGATTGATACCAGCTGGATTTGGGATGCTAACTTTGAAGCGATCAATGACATGAACATCACTGAAATCAATGCAGGTGGCGTTCGCCACTCTGAAATCGCCCGTCGCTTGCGTGTGACTGGCTACCCAGAGCATAAGATTCATCAAGCTGAAAAGCTAGAAGACATTATGAATTTGATTGAAAAGCAAAAGACCGATCATGCCTACATCTTAGCCACCTATACAGCCATGCTAGAATTCCGTGAGATTTTAGCCAGCAAGCACGCTGTCGGAAAGGAGATGAACTAATGACCTACACTTCTTTGCAATCTCCTGCTAACAAGGATTACATCTACGAGCTCAACATGGCCCACCTCTACGGAAATCTTATGAACACTTACGGTGACAATGGTAATGTCCTCATGATGAAGTACGTGGCAGAAAAGCTAGGCGCCAAAATGACCGTTGATATTGTTTCCATGGGAGATGATTTTGATCCTGACCACTACAATCTAGTCTTCTTTGGCGGCGGACAGGATTACGAACAATCCATCGTTGCCCAGGACTTGCCTGCTAAACGCTCTGCCATTGCCCGATATATCGAAAATAATGGGGTGCTGCTAGCCATTTGCGGTGGCTTCCAACTGCTAGGGCAATACTATGTGCAGGCCAACGGAGTCAAGGTTGATGGCATCGGCGTCATGGGACACTACACGCTAAATCAGGAAAACAACCGCTATATAGGTGATATTAAAATTCACAACGATGAATTTGATGAAACCTACTATGGCTTTGAAAATCACCAAGGTCGCACCTTCCTCTCAAGCGACGAGAAACCGCTGGGTGTCTGCGTTTACGGCAACGGCAACAATAAGGAAGATGGCACCGAGGGTGTTCACTACAAAAACGTCTTTGGCTCCTACTTCCACGGGCCAATCCTCTCCCGCAATGCCAACCTAGCCTACCGCTTGGTAACCACTGCTTTGCGCAATAAATACGGTCAAGACATCAGCCTGCCAAGCTACCAAGACATCCTCTCTCAGGAAATTCCTGAAGAATACGGTGATGTTAAGAGCAAGGCCGAGTTTGAGAAATAGAGAAATACAAAAAAGCGAAGAGATTTAATCAATCTTTTCGCTTTTATACTTATTTAGAGCTAGTTTCTTCAAAGTCTGCGTCAATAACATTATCTCTAACTGCTACAAAATTAGGATTTAATTCTAAATCAGGATCCGCTTGAAGACTGCCTTCATTGACCTGAACCAACGTATCTGCCAGTTTGCCTCCCATGGGTCTAAAGGTCACATAAGTTAGTCCTCCTGAAATCACGCCACCAATCAGAGGAACAGACTTCGTAATTGTCTTTTCAACCGTTTTTTTAGTGACCTTAGCTCCCATTGCTGAGCCAACCTTTTTCATCAAAGGATACCAAGTCGTTTTAGTCAAAGCTTTAGCGGCAACTCGCTTCCCAATCGTCACACCCGCTTTCTTGGAAACATTGGTCAATAGTGCTGCCGATCCTGCGGCACCAAACATAACTCCCAAATAGGCAATAATTCTGACTTTTGCTTCTTCTGATAAGTCATTACTATCTCCGTTAAACAAGTCATCCTCACCAAAAAGGTAAGCAATTTGTTGAGCCATGTTCAAAGCAAATCCGAAATACTGTACGACATCAGCTCCACCAGCAGCAACTGCAATTAAAGGATTCCCAGGTAATCCTGCTGCAAATGAAATAGCTGATGTTTTTGTCGTCATTTCTTTGATAATCTGGTCAGCAATCTTTCGTAGGCTAGCGCTGGTGTAAACCGACTGCGGTCCATTTTCCAAAATATAGTCAAGATGCTCATCGTCTTTAAAACGAGATTTCAAAAAGTCATCTCGTTTAGTCTTTACTAATGGAAGTTGACTAGCTGCATTCAAGGTTTGCAGCAAAACCTCATAATTCTTCTCTTGTGCCATCATTTTTCTCCTAGGCTAATGGTATTAGGTATTGCTTGTTAAAGCAATACCTGTTGTACTTAGTATAACAATCTTCCTGAAAGAATTTGCCCAATGAATCTAACGATAAGCAGGCACTTTATCCTACTCTTATTGACAAATTGCCATAAGTCTCCAGAAATGCTGCAAACTCTAAAGAACTGGAAACTAGATTTCAATATTTGTTGATAGGGATTGAAAAAAAGTGAGGCAAGCATTGCCCGATTGACGGTGGCTCGTCAAACCCTTTGACAGTCTTGTTTTGCTCATAAACTAAAAAATGAAGTTGGTTGTGCTTTCCAACTTCATTTTTATTATTTAGGCAACAATTGCCTTGGCAACTTCTTCTACTGTCATGCGTGAGAAATACTGGCTAATATCAATAGTTTGGAGTTTGGATAGGATGTCGCTATGTTCGTAGCGGCTGCCGATAAGGAGCTTTTCAATGTCTTCTACGCCGCGGACACCGAAAAAGTCTCCGTAAATCTTGATAGAGGTGATAATAGAGTTTTCGACATTGACAAAGGTGCTGATTTTACCTGCTGGATAGCGAACATCACGGCGGATGGTGTATTCTGGTGACTTGCCGTAAGTCCAGTCCCATGTGCCAAATTGCTGGTCAGCTGATGCTTGAATTTTAGCCAGCTCCTCGTCTGATAGCACATACTCAGTCATGTCGGGATAGGTTTCTTTCATTTTTTCCAAAATCATGTCTGAAAATTCCTGTACGGTGATTTTTTCTGGTAATTGGTCTAGGATATTTGTCACGCGGGCACGAACTGATTTGACCCCTTTAGACTCAATCTTGTCCTTGCTAACTTTAAGAGTATTCCCCAAAACGGTCATGTCCACATCAAAGAGCAGGCAGCCGTGATGCATCATACGCCCCTTATAATAAGCCTGCGCATTGCCACAGAATTTCTTGCCATCAATTTCAAGGTCATTACGGCCAGTGAACTCTGCCTTGACACCAAGGTCCGCAAGAGTGGCGATTACAGGTTGGGAGAAGGTCTTGAAGTCAAAGGCTCCTTCATCCGATTTATTGGAAATAATAGTGTAGTTGAGGTTGTTGAGGTCGTGGTAAACAGCGCCACCTCCTGACAGACGGCGCACGACGTGGATGCCATGAGCATCGGTGTACTCCTTGTTAATCTCCTCAATAGTATTTTGGTGCTTGCCGATGATGATAGCAGGCTCATTAATCCAGAGAATGAAAAGCTCATCCTCGTCCATGAGTTCGCGGAAAGCATAGGCTTCCAGAGCGATATTGTAGGCTGGATTGTGGGAAGTGTTGACAATATATTTCATAATGATGACTCCTTTGAGGCATGGGTAGAAACCCCACTGATTAATAAAAGCTTGATGAAAGAGCTTTTTTTCATTGTAGCAAAAAGAGGCGAAATTCCAAAGGATTTTGCCTCTTGGATATGTTTTTGATAACTCTACTGTCTAATCTTTCTTTAATCGGGCGAGATATCTACTTACTTTTCAAATAATCTGAACTTTTCAGCAATGCTAACAGATACTCGAAAAAATGCCAAAAACTAGGTAATTCCTCAATTGCCTTCCTACAAAATATAAAAAAGCAGCTGCCCCACAACTGGGCATTTGCATTTTTGTAGTAGGTGGCAAAGGCCTGGGGAGATTAAACTGTTTTAATTTCTGATGAAATCAAAACAGTGAGTTAAGACTAAGCTAACTTACTCCTCGTTTTATTGATACCAAGCGATACCCTCATAGCGCCAGCCCATGTCTTGCAGGTCTTGGAGCTCGGTTAGGGAGTCTGTGTAGTAATGTTGCCCCAAAGTAGGGTGATAGAGACGGTAAACTGGCAAACCATTGCTTGGAGCATACCAAGCAATGCCGCCATCTTGCCAACCTAACTCCAGAAGGTATGCTCGCTCTTTCCAATCGCAGGTGTAGAAAGCCTTGTGAGTAAGGGGATGATAGAGAACATAGACTGGGAGCAGATTTAAGCTGAGCTGGATGTCATCTGTCAGCTGGGTTAGATGGTCGCTAGTCCTATTAACTGGACTATAGAAAAAGTTTGAAAAAGAGCTGTACTCTCTAGGGCGGTAGCTAGCAGACATCAGCTTGCGGTTTATTGAATTTTCATTCACCTGTAGCTGAGTCAGCTGTTTGGCCAAAACTTGGACTTGCGGCGGTAGCTGAACGAGAACTGACTGGGACAGGATAAAATTGGCAACTTTAGCAAATAACGTGGCCTGCCCTGCCTTTTTTCCAAGATACCCCCCTTTGGAGTCAATGCTAAGAATGCTGGTATCGGAGCTGGACCAATCAATGTGGCTAAGTTTGGCGGGGAGAGTTCCAGTCTGAAAACCAGTAACCAATAGATCGGCGGTCAGCTGGGCTTGACCAGCCTCTTTGACCTTTAGCAGGGGTGAGGTCAGGCTAAGTTTCAGATTGGTCAGACCATTTTCAGACACTTGCAGTTCTTGCTGGAAGCGACCTGAGAGTTGGCTCTGCTTCTCGGTTAGGAGCTCTTGGTCGGAAAATTGCTGCGCTGTAGTGGTGAAAAAGTAGCCAGAGTTGGCGTAAAAAGTTGCGATACCCACATAGCGGTAGTTAGGGTCAATCATAGCCATGTAGTGACCAATTTGCTTGGTCTCCACTCCTGTCTTGAGGTAGTTGAGGTAGTCAGGTTTTTCTTCGTAGAATTGCTCGGTGGCACGGACAGTACTGTCAAAACCGCGACGGAAATTCCAAGCCAGATTTTCTCCTGCTGCGCTAAAACCATCCTCAGTGCTGTTAGAAAAAGTGTAAAATTCATTTGGTCTGGTATGGGATTGCTTGACGGTGGCTTCTGCTGCTCTAGTCTGAGCAAGTTTTTCTAGCTCGAAGGACCATTTGAGGGGGACATATTCTGCCACTAGGCCCTCGTCAAATGCTTCCTTACGGATGGCATTGAGCCTGTTCAGTAAAACCTGACTATTTATGGCCAAGTATGTCCCATCAAGGCTGGCAAATGTTGTCGCAGCAGCATCAACATTGCCCTGTGCTGGACGAAACGGCGGAGTTTGACTGGCTAGATTCTCAATGTCAGCTGGTTGAGTTTGATTTACACTAACCTGATTGCTCCCAGCTTGACTAAGGACAGATTGCTGATAATCTGTATTTAAATCAAGGGATGTCGCTGAATGACTAGATACCGTCTGCGTCTGATCAGGCTGGCCGCTGCTTGCTACTGCTGGACTAGCAACTTGTGCGTTTTGCGCAGGACTTGTAGGATTTGACTGCTTTGATGAAGCGGATTGACCCATTGTTTGTCCTGCCAAGCTGGCGGGCTGACTTCCTAAAGCAGATGAGATAACAGGTTGAGCTGCTGAGCCATGTACAGGGCTTGGCTCACAATTTGTCATAGGGTCAGTAGGAAGCAAAGTGTCTGGACTGACTACTGTGCTTGGGGTTGATAGGTCTTGACTATCTGAATTTGAGACAAATGTTGCCTGACTAGACTGAGACTGGAGAGTTGTCGCTGATTGAGGGTTGCTGACAACATTAGCATCCGCCTGCACTGCGTCAGCAATCCAAAGCAGAGACAGCAGGCAGACTGACACCAAACCGATTTTTACTTTCCGAAGGGAAAAACGTTCAATTCTTTTCATAGACTTTCCTAGTGACTGTATTTTCTAACTTTATTAAACCATGTTTTAGGGAAAATCGCAAACACTGATTCAAAAAGGAAAAGAGAGCCAAAGTTCTCTTTGAAATTATTTGACAGCATACTAACCGATACTTTCAAACTTCCAGCCAAGGGCTGTCAGGTCGTCACTTTCCCCTTTGTTGAGGGTATTAATGATGTGAGCCTGCTTGCTTAGCATTTGGATTGTAAAGACGATAGACTGAATTTCCTAAAACTGGTGCATACCAAGCTACACCTTCGTATTTCCATCCGATGCTAGCCAGATAATCTTTCTAAGCGGCATTTTTGGTGTAGAAATGTTTACCCGAGTTTAGATTATA
Source organism: Streptococcus caballi DSM 19004 (assembly GCF_000379985.1). Taxonomy (GTDB): domain Bacteria; phylum Bacillota; class Bacilli; order Lactobacillales; family Streptococcaceae; genus Streptococcus; species Streptococcus caballi. Next base: position 131,656 of record NZ_KB904062.1, read on the forward strand.
AAGTCGGTGCATGGGGTTAGTGCTTTACTTTCTTGATCACTGAAACAGTGGCTGTTGAAACAGACACGTTAGATACTGACTTGATTTCATGAACTATCTCTGTTGCTTTTGATTTGAGACTGGTATTGGCAATTATTCCTGTCAAAGTCACTACTTTAGCCTTATTACTTTCATTTGTGTAGTTAGCTGAAGTCCACGTCACTTTTTCATTTGATTGAAAACCGTCTGACCAAGTTACTGACACAGTAAATGGTAGACTTGTATTGTTATAGCTGAGGAAGATTGAGCCTGTGATGAACTTGACGACACTTCGGTTGTCGTAGTTGTTGATGATGGAGCACTTGATGCTTCTGTCACCGCACTTGAACTTGACCCTGTGGTTGTGGAGACTGAACTGTCCTCAGGCAAAGCAGAGTACGCACCCGCTGCCAACAAATCCATGACAACAAGGATGTAAACCAAGCACGTTTCTTTTTTATAAGAACCTCTTAGATATTCTAACAATTAAATTATTTTAAAAAACGAAAAGATTTTTAGCTTATTTGAGGTAATTCTAAAAATAGTCCCTCAACGATATCCTGTTGAGGAACTATTTCAATTTATTCACAATGATTCTTTCTAACTTTTTGAAAAAGAAACAAAAACAGAAACGAGTTTTACACCTTATTTGCGTTTTGGTGGGTTGTGAATAGCTTCTCCCAGAACATCTGCGAATGCTTCGTACATGTTTTCTGAGAAAGTTGGGTGTCCATGGATAGAACGAAGGAGTTCATCAACAGTTAATTCATTTTCCATGATAGTTGCAGCTTCGTTGATGAGCTCAGCAGCGGAAGGTCCAATGATGTGAACACCAAGTATTTCATGGTATTTAGTGTCTGCGATGACTTTGACAAATCCATGAGCTTCGTTGGAGGCGATAGCTCGGCCATTGCCAGCAAAACTTGACTTGCCAACAAGGACATTACCATATTTGGCGCGTGCTTCTTCTTCGGTAAGACCGACCATAGCCACTTCTGGATGAGTATAGACGGCAGCTGGGGTATATTCAAGGTTGGCCTTGCGAACATTGCCCCAGATGGCATTTTCAGCAGCAACTTCACCCATGCGGAAGGCTGCGTGCGCCAACATCTTGGTTCCATTGACGTCACCAGGAGCGTAGATCCCTGGGATTGAGGTTTCTTGGTAATCGTTGACTTTGATGCGACCGCGTTCCATCTCAAGGTTGAGATTTTCAAGACCGTTCAATTGTGGGACACGTCCGATAGATAACAGAGCTTTTTCTGCCACGACTTCTTCACCGTTATTGAGTTTGAGAGTGAGTTGGTTGTTGGCTTCAACGATTTCTGACACACCAACGGATGTCTTGATTTTCATGCCCTTCTTAGCCAAAATCTTTTGCAACTCGAGAGAGACTTCCCTATCCATAGCTGGAATAATGCGGTCAGCCATTTCAATGACCGTCACATCAACACCATAGGAAGCCCAGACCAAACCAAGCTCGATACCGACTACACCACCGCCCATGACAGCCAGTGACTTAGGCATTTCGCGCAAGTCAAGAATATCATCCGATGTCAACACCAAAGATGAGTTGATACCAGGAATATTGATACGTGATACTCTAGAGCCTGTTGCCAAGATGATGTTGCGACCCTTGATAGTCTCAGAACCTATGGTTACTGTCTTGTCTGGATTAACATTTCCCAAACCATTAAAGACAGTGACCTTGTTAGCACGAAGCAATCCCCGTACGCCGCCCGTTAATTGTTTGACAACTGAATTTTTGAATGCAACAGTCTTATCCATGTCAATAGTGTAATTAGTTGAGGCCAGATTAATCCCGCGGCCAGCAGCAATCTTGAGACCATCAAGAATTTCAGCATTCTTCAGATAGGTCTTAGTTGGAATACAGCCAACATTGAGGCAGGTACCACCAAATTCTGATTTTTCAACGATAGCAACCTTGGCACCCAACTGAGCAGCGCGAATGGCTGCATAGTAGCCGGCAGGACCACCACCGACAACCACAATATCATATTCATTGTCTGCTAGGTCTGCTTGTGGAGCTAGCTTAGGAGTATCAGAAGCTGGTGCACTTGGCACCTCTAGACCGGCAGCCTTGAGGTCACTAGCAGTTGCCGCTGGAACATCTTGGCTTTCTTCTGCCAAAATTTCTCCTTCTGCACCGATATAACCGATAATATCAGTGACAGGCACCACATCACCATTACCATGAGTGATTTTTAGGAGGACACCAGAGTCTTCTGCTTCTAGTTCCATATTCGTTTTATCTGACATGATTTCAAGAAGGATGTCTCCCTCATTGACAACATCACCCTCTTGTTTTTTCCATTCAATGATTTCGCCTTCTTGCATGTCAACACCAAGTTTGGGCATAATAATTTCAGTAGCCATGTTTTCTCCTTAATTACTAATTTTTTTCTATCAAATCAACAATTCAAACGGATTTTCCATCAAGTTCTTGAGGTCAACCATAAACTTAGCACCATTCATGCCATCTACAATGCGATGGTCAATCGTCAAGCACATGGCCATGATTGGACGGATGGTAATCTCACCATCTACCACAGTTGGTGTCGGAATCGTTGCCCCAATGCCCAGAATAGCTGAGTTTGGTTGGTTGATGATTGGATTGAAAGTCTTGGTCCCAAACATGCCCAAGTTAGTGATGGAGAAGGTTGAACCTGACATTTCTGCTGATTTGAGTTTGCCAGTCTGAGCTTTTTTGATAACATCCTTTGAGGCCACCACAAAGTCTGATAGACTCATCTTGTCTGCACCATGCACGACAGGCACTAAAAGTCCTTCATCCAAACCGACTGCAATACCAATATTAACAAACTGATGCAGTTCGATTTCCGTCGCATCATTGATAAGACTAGCATTGAGGTAACGGTGCTCTGGCTTCATCAAGGTCTTTACAACAGCCAAACCAATTAAGTCTGTGAAACTCACTTTGAAACCTGTCTTAGCCATGATTGGTTCAATTAATTTCTTTCGTAGAGCAATCATTTCCGTCATGTCAATGTCATAGTTAAGCGTGAAGGTCGGTGCAGTCAGGTAAGAATTAACCATACTCTTGGCAACAGCCTTACGCATGGCAGACATCTTGATGACTTCAACACCTTCTGGCAATTCAGCTTTTTCTTCCTTGACAGCGACTGGAAGTTCTTGAATAGCCTCAGGTTGGGAAGTCCCCAGTAGGGCCAAGATGTCTTCTTTCATAATCTTGCCACGGAAGCCTGAACCTACAACACTAGCTAAGTCAATACCATTTTCATGGGCCATCTTGGCAGCAAGTGGTGAGGCTTTTGGTTGAGCAGCCTCAAAGTTTTCAACATCTTCTTTGTGGACACGACCTTTCGGCCCCGTTCCTACAACCTGACTGAGGTTAATCCCTAAGTCTTTGGCTAACTTTCTCGCAGCTGGAGTCGCACGAACAGAGCCTTGCCTTCCTTGGGTAACTGGTTCTTGAGGGGGAACTGACGATGTATCGTCAGCTTGAGGTACAGACACTACTTGCACCTTAGATTTTTCTTGTGAAGGAGCTGACGCTGCTTGATTAGCTAGGTCAATCTCCTCGCCTGTTTCTCCTAGATAGCCAATGACCTGCGTCACGGGCACCACATCACCATCACCGTGAATAATTTTCAATAGAATACCAGAATCTTCGGCTTCCAGTTCCATATTGGTCTTGTCGGACATGATTTCCAAAAGAATATCACCTTCGGAAACCACATCACCTTCTTGCTTTTTCCATTCGATGATTTCGCCTTCCTGCATGTCAACGCCAAGCTTTGGCATAATAATTTCGACAGCCATAATTATACTAAGAACAGTCTGAAAGCACATCTTTTTTCATTCTTGCAGCCTGCTTTCGACTGATTCTAACTCCTTTCTAGTCGTATGGAGGTTGGGGCTTAATTTCCCTTGTTTGCCATCTTGTAAATGGCAGCTTTGATTTTGGCGACATCTGGCAAAATCCCCTGCTCTAAAACACGTGAATAAGGGACGGGTACATCTTCGCTTGCTAAACGAACGATTGGATGATCCAGATAATCAAAGGCCTCGCTTTCTGTGACGATTGTAGCGACTTCACCAATAAATCCACCTGTCTTGTAGGCATCATTAACCAGCATCAGTTTGCCTGTTTTCTTGACCGATTCAATAATCAAGTCCTTATCAAGCGGAATGAGTGTCCGGGGGTCAACCACTTCAACATTGATACCATCAGCAGCCACTTCTTCTGCAGCCTGCAAGACACGCTCCAGCATGCGGCCATAGCTCACAATGGTCAAATCATCTCCCTCACGTTTCACATCACCTTTACCCAGTGGAATGTAGAAATCAGGGTCTTGATTGACTTCTTCTTTCTTCCCGTATAGTGCCTTAGGCTCCATAAAGATAACCAAATTATTATCTTGGATGGCTGACTTCAACAGTCCTTTAGCATCGTTGACTGTTCCAGGCGCTACCACCTTGATGCCTGGAATGTGGGTCAGCCAAGCTTCTAAAGATTGTGAGTGTTGGGCAGCAGAGCCGATTCCTGAACCTGAGGCCACACGAAAGGTCACAGGTGTTTTCAAGCCACCACCGAACATATAGTTAGCCTTAGCCCCTTGGTTGACAATGGCATCCATGGCAATAGTCACAAAGTCCATGAAAGTCAGGTCAACGATAGGGCGCAGACCAGTTTGCGCTGCTCCGACAGCAGCACCTGCGATAGCAGCTTCTGAGATAGGGGTATCTTTGACACGTTTGCCACCAAATTCAGCCAGCATTCCGACGGACGTTCCAAAGTCTCCACCATAGATGCCGACGTCTTCACCCATTAAGAAAATTTTATCATCCTTGCGCATCTCCTCGCTCATAGCAAGGTTAATGGCTTCACGCAAGGCCATTACTTTTGTTTCTGACATAATCTATCTTCTCCTCAATGATTCATATAATGGTATTAGTCTACCCAGACGTCTTGGAAAGCGACTGACATATCTGGTTCTGGGCTGTCTTGGGCAAAGGTTACCGCATCCTTAACTTCCTGAGCTACCTGCTCTACAATAGCATCCAATTCTTGGTCAGAAGCAAGGCCATTTTCCGTCAGATAAGCGCGGTACTTCTTGAGCGGATCTTTGGCTTTCCATGTGTCCACTTCTTCTTTGGTACGATAGACACCCGCATCTGCAGTCGAATGACCAAACCAGCGGTAAGACTCGACTTCAACGATAGCTGGACCATTGCCAGCACGCACATAATCAATAACTTCATGCATAGTTTCATAAACAGCCACCACATCATTACCGTCTTCAACATAATAGCCAGGCACACCGTAAGCCTCACCACGCAAGTAAAGATGGGATATCTTGGTTGAATAGGTGATATCTGTTGAAATACCATAGCGGTTATTGATGATGAAGAAAATAACTGGCAAGTTCCAAACAGCTGCTAGGTTGACCGATTCATGGAAAGAACCTTCATTGGTCGCCGAATCTCCTGAAAAAGCGATGACGATATTTCCTGTATTTTCATATTGTTGAGTCAAGGCAGCGCCGACAGCCAAGGCATAGCCACCACCGACAATACCATTGGTACCATAATTTCCTTTTTCAAGATTGGCTAAGTGCATAGAGCCACCACGTCCCTTGGAAGAACCCGTCGCCTTACCAGCCAACTCGGCCATCATGGCATTGAGATCAATTCCTTTAGCGATGGTCTGACCGTGTCCACGGTGATTTGAAAAAATAATATCCTGGTCAGTCAAATCATGAATAGCTCCAACAGAAGCCGCTTCTTCTCCGACTGAAAAGTGTGTCATACCTTGAACGAAACCACGACGAACCAATTTATTTAATGTCATATCGACATCACGAATACGTTGCATTTTGAGAAACATATCCAAATGTTGTTCTTTAGATAGTGTTACCATAATTTTCCTCCACTAATTCGATTACACTCTTTGAAAATCAAAATTATACATTATTGACTTCAACTTGCCATACATTTGAGAAAAGATCTACTCTTCCCGTTTTTAACATCAGAAGTTTTAACTAAGAAGCCGCCTTGTTAAGATTGATTTCTCTTGAGTATTACACCTTCATTCTATGATAAAATTTCACAATCCGCAAATAATTGAACCGCTTTCTTCCATTGGTGTAACAGGTTATAACAGTTTTTAACTGTATTATAAAATATAATTTTCACAAAGTAGATTAATGAGTCTTTAACTTCCTCGAAAGATGATTTGACACAATTTTAAACTGGCCAACTTCATAGATAATAAATTCAATTAAAAATCCAGTGAACTTTTTCACGGATGATAAACCGAATTAAAAATGTAATAGCTAATCTTCGCAAATGCTAGCTCGAACTAAAACAAAATAGCTGGAAGAAAATTGGGTTAGCGCACAGAAAAAGCAATGACCTTAAATTCGTTGCTTTTTAGCTATTTGCGAGTTGGCCTTGATAAAATATCCTTGTCCTGACTCTTCTTTCTTATTCACTGATAGCATTACCAGTATAGAGTTGGTAATAGCGACCCTTTTGAGCAATCAAGTCGTTGTGATTACCACGTTCAATGATGCGACCTTGTTCCAGCACCATAATGCAATCAGCGTTGCGAACCGTTGATAAGCGGTGAGCGATAACAAAGGTTGTACGCCCCTTCATCAGCGCATCCATGCCCTCTTGAACATGAACTTCCGTGCGGGTATCGATAGAGGATGTTGCTTCATCCAAAATCAGAGCTGGCGGATTGGCAACTGCAGCACGCGCAATGGCTAAAAGCTGACGTTGACCTTGTGACAAACTGCCACCATCGCCTGTCAAGACAGTTTCATAGCCGTCTGGCAGGCGCTTGATGAAGTCATGGGCATTGGCCAATTTTGCTGCTGCCACGCATTCCTCATCTGTCGCTTCCAAACGACCGTAACGAATATTGTCCATAACCGTTCCTGTAAACAAATGCGTGTCCTGAAGAACAATTCCTAGACTACGACGCAGAGCTGGCTTTTTAATTTTTTCAATATTGATGCCGTCATAACGAATTTTACCTTCTTGGATATCGTAGAAACGGTTAATCAGATTGGTGATGGTTGTCTTACCAGCACCAGTTGATCCGACAAAGGCAATCTTTTGACCTGGCTCAGCAAAAAGATTGATATCATGAAGAACCATCTTGTCATCGTTATAACCAAAGGTGACATCAGTGAAGGTTACAGCACCTTCTAATTTATGGTAGCTGACGCTGCCATCTTGATGGGGATGTTTCCATGCCCAAAGACCTGTTTGTTTTTCAGATTCTTGGATGTAACCAGCTTCATCTTCCACAGCGTTGACTAGGTCAACATAACCTTCATCCTTTTCAGGTTCAGCATCCATGAGCGCAAAGACACGGTCAGCACCGGCCATGGCCATGATGACACTGTTAATTTGCTGGCTGATTTGTGTAATAGGGTTGGTGAAACTGCGGTTTAGGGTCAGGAAGGACACCAAGGTTCCTAGCGTCAAGCCTGCATAGCCATTGAGAGCCAAGACCGCACCTAGCATAGCACAAAGGACATAGGAAATATGACCAATGTTGGCTGAGATTGGCATGAGGATGTTGGCATAAATGTTGGCATCTGTGGCACTAATACGCAGTTCTTGATTTAATTTTCTGAAGTCAGCTTTAGCATCTTCTTCATGATTGAAAACCTTGATGACCTTCTGTCCTTCCATCATTTCTTCGATAAATCCGTTGACAGTCCCCAAATCATTTTGCTGTTTGTGGAAATGCTTGGAAGACTGCGCAGCTATTTTCCTTGCCACAAAAAGGAGAACAAAGACCATAGCGACTGACAGCAGGGTCAGCGGAATATTGAGGACAGTCATGGCAACTAGCGTCGTTACGATTGAAAAGCTAGAATTGACCACCTGCGGAATACTTTGGCTAATGAGCTGGCGCAGGGTGTCAACGTCGTTGGTATAGATGGACATGATGTCACCGTGTGCATGGGTATCAAAGTATTTGATGGGAAGACTCTCCATGTGGGTGAAAAGGTCAATCCGAATACGACGCATGGTTCCTTGCCCGACATAAACCATGAGACGGTTGAAAGAATAAGTACTGAGGACACCGACTGCTCCCACCAGGGTAAGCTTGAGGATAGCCATGCCCAGACCTGAAAAATCGGGATGACTGCTGGCCATCAGCGGTGTAATGTAGGCATCAATCAGGGTCTGCATGAAGAGTGAAAAACGCAGCATACAGAGTGCTGATAGCAAAATCAAGATAAGGACGAGGAGAAAACGGCCTTTGTAGTATTTAAAAACATAAGCCAAGACGCGTTTGAGCGTAGCCTGCTTATTAACAACTTTTATTTCTTGTGGCATTAGTTATTTCCTCCTTCCTCATCAAAATCACCGCTAGCTTCTTGTTGGACATTGTAGATGTCGCGGTAAATATCATTGGTCTTCAACAATTCATCATGGCTGGCAAATCCTGTCATTTTACCATCATCAAGTACCAAGATACGGCTAGCTTGTTCAACACTTGAAATCCGTTGGGAGATGATAATTTTAGTCGTTCCAGGAATAGATTCTTCAAATGCGCGGCGGATATTGGCATCTGTTGCCGTATCAACTGCACTGGTTGAATCATCCAAAATCAAGACTTTTGGTTTTTTAAGTAAGGCGCGGGCAATACAGAGACGTTGCTTTTGGCCACCTGACACGTTACTACCGCCTTGCTCAATCCAAGTATTATACTTGTCTGGGAAACGCTCGATGAATTCATCTGCACAGGCTTGGCGACAGGCTTCTATACATTCTTCTTCAGTTGCATTTTCATTTCCCCAACGCAGGTTGTCAAGAATCGTTCCTGAAAAGAGGACATTTTTTTGAAGAACAACCGCCACCTGATCACGGAGAACCTCAAGGTCGTAATCACGCACATCATGTTCCCCAACCAAAACACTACCACTGTCCACATCATAAAGACGAGAAACTAAGTTAGCAAAGGAAGTCTTTCCTGAGCCTGTTCCACCAATGACACCGATAACCTCACCCGATTTAATAGACAGATCAATATCAGACAAAACTTCTTCGGCATTACCGTGTTTGTATGAAAAGTGCACATGATCAAACTCAATGCTTCCATCTGCCACTGTCATGACTGGATGAGCAGGATTAACAATGTCAGCCTGCTCAGTCAACACTTCAGAAATACGCTCTGCGCTTGAAAAACTCATGGAAATCATAACCATAATCATGGACAACATCATGAGCGACATCATCATTGCAAAGACATAGGAGAAGAGTGAGGTTAATTCACCCGTTGTCAAACTGCCTACAACGATAAATTGAGCACCGAACCAAGACAACAAGATGATACATGAAAAAATGGTTGTCATGAGAATTGGTGTATTCATGATGATAATCTTTTCAGCCTTAACGAAAAGTTTGTAAATATTTTCAACAGCTTTGGTAAATTTGGTATTTTCGTGGTCTTCACGGACAAAGGCCTTGACCACACGAATGGCTGAAATGTTCTCCTGAACACTAGCATTGAGGTCATCATATTTGCGAAAGACGTAGCGGAAGGTGCCCATAGCTTTGCGGATAACCACGAAAAGAGCTAGACCAAGAAAGACAACAGCTGCCAGGAAAATCAAGCTAAGTTGCTGGTCTACCACAAAACACATAATCATACTAACAATGATGGTCAGCGGTGCCCGCACAACCACGCGAATAATCATTTGATAAGCGTTTTGGACATTGGTCACGTCCGTTGTCATACGAGTGACCAGACCAGCTGTGCTGAATTTATCAATATTTGAAAAGGCAAAGGTCTGAATATTTTCATACATGCCTTCACGCAGATTGGCTGCAAAACCAGCCGAAGCCTGCGCAGCATATTTCCCCGCCAAATAACCACAGGTCAACCCACAAGAGGCTAGAACCAGCATAAGCAAACCATATAGCAGAACCATATTCATCCTGCCAGCCTGAATCCCTTGGTCAATGAGCAGGGAAATCACAAAGGGCACAGAAACGTCAAAGAAAACTTCCAGAGCCGCAAATAGAGGCGACAAGAGCGATGCTTTTTTGTATTCTTTGACCTGAGCCAGCAATACTTTTATCATAATTAAGATACCTTGTGAGTAGTACTCTAGCAGACTTTATAGGTAAAGAAAATCAAAAGTTGACAAGACGACTTCTTAGTTTAATCTGCTACCGCTAGATTTAATACACCCTAGGGGAAAGCAAGGCTTTCCTCCAAAGTAGGGCAAGCTAGAGTCAGCGATGTATCATTTTGATTGTCAATGAGTATTAGTCTAAAAGAGCAAGCCTCACTCCTACTTCCTTTCTCCATCTTTTTCTACAATATTTTGATAGGCCTTCTCCAAATGAGCATGGAATATTTTTTGTTCCTCTCTAGTGAAATGGGCAATGATATCCTCTTCTGACACTTTCAAATGCTGGCGCAAGCCCGCAATCAAATTCGCGCCCGATGACGACAGACGTACTTTTTTAATACGTTTATCATGCTCATCCGTACTGATCACGACTAGCTGCTTTTGCTCCAAGCGAGACAAAATTCCCACCATAGTTGGCTGAGAAACTTCAAATTGCTTTTCCAACTCCTTGAAAGTTAAACAACGATCCAAATCACCTAAATATAAAAGCACCCATGATTGCATGCTAGTAGTATTATAAGGCTTTAAGAATTGGTTCATATTTTGTTCCATTTGATTGGCAATCCGCTTAATCAACCAACCGTAAGGAGCATTTTTCACTTCCATTCAACACCTCCTCAAAACTCTATTAGCTATTATAAAGCTTTTTAACTAAAAGTCAATAGCAGGCTATTGAATAAATCATACACATCCGTCAAAAGGGTGGGCATGATTTGTCTTGCTCCACAGGGTGCGTAGCGGACTTGAAGTCATATAAAAAACCAGCCTATGGGCTGGTTAGATATAAATATAATTACCCTTGATAACTTGCATCAATACCTGAGAAAAATTTTTCCGAAAGTTTTGCGATAGTCCCGTCCTCTTGAAGTTCCACAAGAGCTTTATTGACTTTTTCTTGAAGTTTTTCATCTTCACCTTTATTAAATGCAATAGCAATGTTTTCTTCTTCAATTTCTCCATCAAGAATTTTTAAATCCAACCCTTTCTGAGCAATGATAGCAGATAAAATCGTTTTAGCATTTGAATAACCATCTACTTGTCCATTTGTTACTGCTGAAAGTGCTGCTTCACGATCATCATATGTTTGAATTTGAATTGTTGAGTTAAAATTCTGAAGAACATTGATTTGATTAGAACCAACAGTTGCTGAAATAGTAGTGTTATTCAAATCATCTACCGATTTTAAACCAGAATCAGATTTTGTCACAACACCATATTGGAAAGTTGCGTAAGGGGTAGAGAAATCGTATGTTTTTTCACGTTCATCTGTGATAGCAATGGAACTTGCAACTACATCTACTTTATGGCTAGTTAAAAGACCGAAAAGTCCATCAAAACTAGTAGTTTTAAAATCTACATCATATCCAATTTTATCAGCTACCGCTTTGATGACTTCCACGTCGAATCCAGTTAGTTTTCCATCATCGTCTTTATATGAACCAGGGAAACTCACACCTGTTGTTGCAACTTTTAACACAGGTGTATCTGATGAAGAGCTGGATTTAGAAGAACTATTTCCTCCCGACGCAGTTTGATAACCAAAGTAAGTAATGATAGCAATAATAATGACGGCAATAATACCAATAATAGATTTTTTTCGCATAATAAAATCTCCCTCTAAATTAAATATTTACTTGTGACAAAATGTGATCAACCTTAGATAGACTTTCTCCAATATTATTTTCTGGTATAGTCCAAGAATTAACCTCTTCCCAACTAAAATTCGAGCTAATTTGTGAATTTTTGTATAATAGGTGAATAAAATCTTCGTGATTTTCTATAGATGTCATTGCTGCTTGATAAACAAGTTCATGAGCGGTCTGCTTACCAACGACTTTACCTAATTCAAACATAATACGTTCTGAATAGGGAAGAGTCCCCTGTATCTCAAGGTTCTTCCGCATTTGCTCAACATTAACATCAAGCTCAGATAGTATGTAAGTTAAGTTAACAATTTGTGCATCCAAATAGCTAGTGATTTCTGGCAAGACCACCCATTCATTACGCCAATGAATAGCATCGCGCTCACCATCAATTAGCATAGATTGTAACGTAAGACTTACATCCGAAAAGACAGGTTGAGTTAAACTTGCAAGTCCTTCTATTAGAGCTGGATTGCGTTTTTGAGGCATTGTAGACGAACCAATTTCTCCTTTACGGAAAGGCTCATGGATCTCATTTATCTCAGTCTTCATGAGTGTAAAAAGTTCACGACCAATTTTCCCCAGTGTCCCTGAATATATTCCAAGAGTTGTAGCAAATTCTGAAAATCTATCTCGCGAAGGTTGCCATGAAATATTTGGAACAGAGAGATCCAGTTCAAATAATGTTAGTTTTTCAATTTCAACACCTCTACCAGCAAATGCCGCATAAGTACCTACTGCACCACTAATACTACCAACAAATACACCATTATCTAAAAGCTGGTCTAGCCTTCTTTGACTTCGTAATAATTCATCCAGCCAGATTGCCAATTTAAAACCAAAAGTAATTGGAATAGCATGAATACCATGTGTTCGTCCCATCATAATGGTTGAACGATGTTCCTTAGTCAAAACCGCTAATGTTCGAATTAACTTTTCAGAATGATCTTTGATAATATTGTATGCTTCCTTAGTTTGCAACATTATGCCAGTGTCAACAATATCTTGAGTTGTAACACCATAATGTACAAATTCACCCTCTTCAGCTCCTACAGCTGATTGGAGCGCATGAATTAAAGCAATTAAAGAATGACGCTTTTCAGCACTTTCCTTTTGTAAGGATAAAAGATCAAAATTTTCTACTTTAGCTTTTTCGACAATCTTTTTTGCTGCTGTTTCTGGAATGACTCCCAGCTCGCCTTCTACTTTGGCAAGAGCCGCTTCAACTTTCAATTGTTTAGAAATCTTATTTTCATCACTCCAGATTGCTCTAATCTCAGGAGTTGAAAAATTATTTTGCATCAATATAGAATCTAAAACACTAGTCACTTTTTCTCCCTCTTCCTACAATGCTGAACTTTCCAATGAACCACGATATAGCGAGCTAACAAAAGAACGAACTCGATCGTGGCTACTATCGTTAGATAACAACAAATTAGCTGGTCCTTGTGTTAAAATTTCTCCATTTTCAATAAAAACAACATTATCAGCAATTTTTCTAGCAAACTCCATCTCATGAGTTACCAAAATCATTGAAATCTTTTCTTTTGCTAAAGCTGCAATAACTTGCAATACCCCATCAACCATTTCTGGATCAAGAGCCGAAGTTGGTTCATCAAAAAGAATTATGTCAGGTTTAAACGCAATAGCTCTGGCGATACCTACCCGCTGTTGTTGCCCTCCAGATAATGTTACTGGATACTGTTCTTCAAATGCCGCTAATCCTACTTTTTCTAAAGATGCATGGGCAACAGTCTCTGCTTCTTTCTTAGAAAAGCGTCCACTTAAAATTAAGGGTTGGACAACATTTTGTAAGACTGTATAATTCTTAAAAAGATTAAACTGTTGAAATACCATAGTAGAGTGACTGCGGATATCATGAATATCACTTTTTGAAATTTTTCCTCCAGTCACTTTTGTATTTCCAACTTTTAATGTTCCTGAAGAGGGCAGTTGGAGAAGATTTATGGTTCTTAACAGAGTTGTTTTCCCTGAACCACTCGGTCCAACAAAAGCTGTAACCGTTCCAGCTTCAATAGAAAGATTGATAGATTTAAGAATTTCTTTATTTCCTATCCTAACTTCCAAATTTTTCAACTCAATTAGACTCATCTACTGACCTCCTATATGGTGCTGCTAAATCTTTTTCAAAAATACTTTGCAACCAAGTATAGATGATAATCATAATCCAGTATAGAAGACCAACAGCTAGATATGTTTCAAAGTAACGTAATGAACCACCCGCAACCATTTTTGCATGTGCAAATAGTTCTGTTATTCCTAATGTGAATACTAACGATGTTTCTTTTAGTAAACTAACAAATGTATTACCAGTAGCAGGCAGGGCATTTAATGTTGCCTGAGGTAAAATAACATGTATGAAAATTTTCCACCCAGGAATGTTAAGTGCTTGACCTGCTTCTACTTGCCCTTTATCAACTGAATTTACAGCTGCTCTAAAGATTTCAGCCAAATATGCTGACTGTTTTAAACCTAGTCCGCCAATAGCCGCAGTAATAGCTGTCATCCCTTGGAAAACCGGGAATAGTTGAGGTAGTCCATAAAAAATCAAAAATAATTGAACAAGGGTGGGCATGCCACGAAATAAAGAAATATAAGTATTAGCAAAGTATTTCAAAAATTTATGACCTGATAACTGAAACCATGTCATCAAAGCTCCTACTAAAATTGCCAAAATCATAGAAAAAATGGCAATAAAAATAGTTACTGGTATGTAAGCAGGTAATTTTAGAAATAATTCAAAGAAATATTCCCAACTAAAATTCATTTTTATTCTCCTTTAGTAGAGCTTGCAGATTTTCGTTCTTAACTTTTAAAAGAGCATCTCTATTAAAAATTTTAATTAGATAAACTGTTTTATGGTCAGAAAATAACTGTTTTTCATCTAAATATTGAAATCCCATTTTTTTATAGGTTTCAATTAGCCAAGGATGTTCTAGTGCTGTACCTAAAGTAACAGCAGGAGCCTTTAAATCCTTTACAATGTAATCTTCAATAACTTCCGTAATCAAATTCTTAGCATACCCATGTCCCTGCATCTCAGGATCCGTTGCAATCCACCCTAAATGAGGTAGAGAGAACGGACCAGGGTTTTCTGACCAAGGCAACCTTACAGAAATAGTTGAAACAATTTGATTATCAACCGTTTTAATAAAAATTGGAGATGCTTGAACAGCTTGCGAAACTTCAAAAGTACTGATTGTACCAGCTTTAAAATGAATTCCTAACTTTTCATTTTCAGCATACGCTTTATGGTATAAAGACGTTAGCTCTTCAAGAAAGTTATCAGATAACACTTGATATGTCATATCACATCTCCTTCTAATAGTTTTTTGACAATCTTTCAAAAATTTCCGATGTATTAGTAATTTCATCAGTCATCACATAACGATAAAACTCGTCTAAATGCCCTTCCGTTAGCCTTTTAAACTTAAGGTAGAGTTCTTTAGGTGACAAAGGATTATTAGGAGAACCTTTAGGATGTTGTTCTAACCGATCAAACTTTATTTTGTCAGCTTCTCTAATTACTAAACGTACTGGACGCGTAGTATTATCACTCTCTAAATCATGATGTCGTACCACTTTTTTAGCAAAATTTAAAAAATCATCTGAAGTTTCTTCTTCTGTGAAATCTGTCAGATCAACACTTCCTTTTTCTAATGTTAACCATAAGATATATTCAATTGAAAATTTTCCTTCAAGGTTAATATTAGGATATTGATATGTAAGCGCCTTATCTCCAGTAGAAGTAAAATGCACATCTACCTTCGAAATATTTGCCGTTCTTAATCCTAATTTGTATGCTTTTTGAGCTAAATCAAATCCTCCATTGGCTGCTGAACAAAACGGATATTGTTTAAACCACAGACCAGGAGATAAAATTTGTGAAGGCTCTAACCAATTTTCTAACAGCCTATCAACATCTAAACGCTGTTGATTTATTATTTGAGCCCAACCTTTATAGTAAGAGAAAATATCATCATAAGCCGTCATACCCACTTTCACAAGCTCATAAGCTTGAACAGCATTCCTTGCTGCAAAACCTGCATTCAAGGGCTTACCATCAGTTCCTTCTTGATATAAAAAACCTGTTGCCTGGCTGGTGGTTAGAGATAATAGGCAAGTAAAGTCATTTATTGAAGCTTTTTTATAGTAGCCTATTGCAACAGCAGCTGCTATGCAACCAATAGTTGCAGTCGAATGCCAACCTTGATTAACATGATGAGGTTGAAATTGTTGTCCAAGTCTCCCAGCAAATTCGACTCCTTGAATGTAGGACTCTAACATCCTTTTAAAACTGTCATTTTTATCACTTACGGATAGAAGAGCTGAGAAAATAACTGCACTTGGGTGACCTCGGAAATTCGCTTGAACATCATCTAAATCTTCATAATGTGCCAGGTACCCTAAAATTAGTGCTAATTGAACTCTAGATGTGCTGTAGGACGTTAACAAAATTTGATCAGTACCTTCACTACTTGCCAAATCCTTGACTATTTCTTGATTCTTAGGCGACTGTAATCCCGCAGAATAACTTGCAATATAATCTAAAAAGGCAATTTTGGAAACATTTAACGATTCTTTGTATTGTGAGGACTGACTTATATCCTTTTGGAGCACTTCTACGATTTGTTTAGTTACATTCATTCGTTTACCTTCTAACCATTTTCATTTACAAAATTAATGAGACGACGAATTCCTTCTTCAATGTATCCTAAATCAGAAACTAGACTTAATCGCAAATAGCCTTCTCCATTTTTGCCAAATGTAGAACCAGGAATTAAAGCAACTTGCTTTTCAAATAAAAGTGAATCAACAAAAGAAACATCATCAGAAAAGCGTTTAGGTAATTTAAACCACAAGAAAAAAGTTCCTTCAGAATCAACGACATCAAAACCTGCTGCTTTTAAAAGATTATAAGCTAAATCTCTACGAGATTTATACAGATTACGAAGCTCTTTTCGCTCACTTTGTGAGTTTAACAATGCGTAGATAGCAGCATCTTGCACTGCTCCAAAAGTTCCACCAACAGATGCCCTAATATAACCTTTTAATAGGTTGATAATCTGCTTATTACCTACAGCAAAGGCAATTCTCCACCCTGCCATATTAAATGTTTTAGAAAGAGTATAAATTTCTATACCAACTTCTTTTGCACCATCAGTTTGTAAAAAACTTGGAGATTTACTTTTAAAACTAATATCAGAGTAAGCAAAATCATGAGCTACTACGATATTATTCTTTCGAGCAAACTCAACAGTTCTTTTGAAGAAATCACTTGTTGCCCCAGCTCCCGTAGGGTTATTGGGATAATTTAGAAATAGCAACTTAGCCTTTTCTAACACGTCGTTAGGAATAAGGTCGTATTCAGGCAGATAATTATTTTCTTTCGTTAAAGGAAGTGGATAACTAGAAGCACTCGCCATTTTTATACCAGAATCATATCCAAAAAATGCTGGATTTGGAGTCAAAACAATGTCATTTGGATTTACTAAAGACATCGGTAGAGCTGTTAAAGCAGCTAAAGAACCACTAAAAATGGTTACCTCATCTTCTGTGAGTTTTACTCCATATTCATCATCATAAAATTTGATAATTGCTTTCTTTAAGGTTACTTTTCCGCCATAAGGTGGGTATCCTTGATTCGCAACTTCATCTATCGCACTTTTTAAACGATTTATAATTTTTGGAAATGTTTCCTGATCAGGGTTCCCTCTTCCAAGGTTGATAACATTTTTACCTTGTTGCTTTAATTTTCTGATTTGTTCTTGCTGATAGGATGTAAAATGTTTCGACCTTACTTGAACTCGCTCTGCTCCTTCAATCTTCATAAATTAACCTCGAATTTCTTCTAAAGCTAAACGAACTCTATCTAATTCCAAATCAGGGAAAACTGACTGAACTCGCACATCAGATTTTCGAGTAATATAAGCTGCAAGCTCATCTAGCTCACTATCCGCAGTTAAATCTAGTTCTCTAAGTGTTAAAGGAAGTCCAATGGCCCTGTGATAAGACTCAATCTCTTGACGTAAATGTTCTGATTCTTCCCCTTCAATGATAATTTGAAACAAACTTCCAAGAGCTACTGCCTCACCATGGGTCTTTTTATAATGCGGTTGAATTTTAACATAAGCATTATAGAAAGCATGGGCTAGAACACTTCGACCATCAAGATCAGAAATACCATCCACAGAAGCAGCAACAAGGAATATAGTATCAAATAAGTTAATTAAATCCTTTTCGCTAATTTCCTCTAAATCAGTAATTTTCAGAATTTCTTCACGACATAATTCGATAAAGAAACGTCCTATCCTTGAGGTAACACTATCCAGTTTATCATTTGTGATACGCCGTCTAATTTCATAGTATTTTGCTAAAGTATCACCAATTCCAGATAAAATATATTCTTTTGGTGCATTTATCAAGATATCTGGTTCTAGCAGAACAACATCTACAGCTTTTTTATGTCGAACATTAGCTATTTTTTCATGTTCTGCCGAATAAATAATACTTTTAGTAGTAATTGCTGCGCAATTAGAAGGTACAGTTTGACTATTAAAAATTGGAATGGTTAAATTATCAGAGACAACTTTAGCAGTGTCAATCAATTGCCCTCCACCAAAAGCAAGTAGTGCATCATAATTTTGAAACTTTTTAGTCAATCTTTCAATTTCTTCAAAGGTGCAATATCCACCAAAAAATTCAACTGGATAACGTTTTAAAAAGCCATCTGGTAAATACTCTTCAATAATTGGATAAACTGTCTCATCGGTTAATACAACCGGATTTTTGACACCATGCCTTTCTAGCAATTGAGGTAATTGTTTTAAAATTCCTTTTTCATTGATGTATTCAGCAGGACTCATGCGGATTGTTTTTTCAGGCATTGCTTTCTCCATAATACTCCAACAAATAAAGAGCACTTTCTACAAAATAATTAACCGCGACTGGTAAGGCTTCATCACGTACGATAAAGTCATCGTGATGCCAGTCTGGTGCTTGTTCTGCTCCATTTGAACCAACAAAGGCGAAGACACCAGGAATTTTTTCCTGATAAGCAGCGAAATCTTCACCACCCGTTGATGGTAAGGTTTCAAGGACTTCCGCAAACTTCTTAGAATTTTCAAAAATCAAAGGTGTGATAGTTGCGTCGTTAAAAGTCACCTTAGGTGAATTACCCCAAACGATGTCTACCTCTGCTCCAAACTGCTCCGCAGTTGCCTGAACCACCTTGGTAAACTTGTCAATCACTGATAGACGAACTTCAGGGTCAAAGGTTCTGATAGTTCCTTCAAAAAATCCTTCAGCAGGCAAAACATTCCAAGTATTTCCAACATCAATGTGGGTAACAGATAAAACTGCCGATTGGAAAGGCGATACTGTCCGTGAAATGATGTTTTGCAGGTTATTAATAATAGTCGTGATGACAAGAACCGTATCAACACCTAAATCAGGTCTTGCAGCATGGGCGCTGACACCTTTTACGGTCACTTCAAACTGTTCAACACCTGCCATAATGGCACCCGACCGAAGTCCAAGTTGTCCTGGTTTTAAATGAGGATTATTGTGATAACCAACAATAGCTGAAACTCCCTCAATACCTCCAGCATCAATTACTTGATGACCACCTTGAAAATTTTCTTCTGCAGGTTGAAAAATCAAACGAACCGTTCCTTTAATATCACCTTCACGCTGTTTCAGGATTTCCGCTGCACCTAGTAAACTCGTCTGATGAAAATCATGCCCACAAGCATGCATAGCACCATTTTCACTCGCATAATCAAGCCCAGTTTTTTCAACAATCGGTAGCGCATCAATATCAGCGCGAAGAGCGATAATCGGATGACCCGAACCAATCTCAGCAACGACCCCTGTTTTAAGAGGATAATCAAGAGGTTCAATCCCTAATTCTCTGAGATAATTCTTGATATAATCCGTTGTTTCATATTCCTTTTCTGAAATTTCGGGATGTTGATGGATATAATGCCTTATTCGCTTTAATTTTTCATAAAATTCTTCTGTCACTATCTCTCCTTATTCCTTTCGTTTTACTTGCATTTATCTTATCATCTCCTAGAAAGCTTGTATAATCTATATTTTTTATGAGTCGCTATAAAATTTGCTTATAGTGAACAGAAATCTTATAACTAGCCATAAAAAATTCTTATCACGGCTTTGGTTTTTCCTATCAGAATTTTACTGATGCAGGCTGTGTCTTTTGTTATAATGGGGTCAATTAGTTTAGATGAGGAGGGATTTTTATGAATTTACAGCAATGTCGTTATGTGCAGGTGGTGGCTGAGATGGGGTCTTTTAGTCAGGCAGCCAAAAAACTGTATGTCACCCAGCCTAACCTATCCAGCTCCATCAAAGACTTAGAAATTGAATTGGGTGTACAGCTCTTTGTCCGCTCTAACACAGGCACGCGCCTGACGGAAGACGGCTTCGACTTTCTAAAATATGCCAAACGTATTATCGGCGAACTGGATTTGTTAGAGGAGCGCTATCACAGTCAGTTCAAGAAAAGTTTCACTGTTGCTTCTCATCACTACGACTTTTTGTCCTTGCCGCTAGCCAGTATAGCTCAACAATTTCAGGATAGTCATCAAGAATTCCAACTCATCGAGACCACGACCAAGAAAATTTTGGAAAGTGTGGCTAGTTTCGAAAGTGACTTGGGCATCATCTACCTTGATGAAGATAATAAGCATATTCTTGAACGTTCCCTCAGCAATCAAGACTTGACATTCACATCTTTGGGCGATTTTCCAACCCAGATCTTCCTGAGAAAAGGGCATCCTCTGGCCAATAAAAAGGCAATTAGAGAAGAAGACTTAGAGGGATACAGTCAGGTACGATTTCGTCAGGAGAAATCAGGGCTTAATTTTGATGAAGATCCCTTGGAAGTCCACGACAAGCAAAACATTATGTATAGTAATGACCGTGGGACGGTTATGAATTTGCTCTGTGCTTCAAATGCCTACGCATCAGGTCTCGGTATTATCAACAGCTTCATCAAAGAACAGATTATTCTCATTCCACTAAAGGATAGTCCTCGTCATACGCTTGGTTATGTCAGCCATAAGAGTAAAAAGCCTTCTGATATCAGCTCTGCTTTTATTGACAAAGTCAGGGAAAGTCTGGCAGAATATGGTCAGAATGGAGGTTCTCATGGAATATAAAACACTAAACAACGGCGTCCAAATCCCCAAATTAGGATTTGGTGTCTGGCAACTATTTGACCAAAATGACTGTCAAAAAGCTGTCGAAGAGGCTATCGAAACAGGCTATCGTCTCATTGATACTGCTGCTCTCTATCAAAATGAAGAAGCCGTCGGAAGAGCCATTAAATCTTCTGGCTTAAATAGAGAAGATGTTTTTGTCACCAGTAAAGCGTGGATTAGCCAGCTGGGCTATGAGGCGACCAGAAAAGCTTTTGAAGACAGTCTTCAAAAATTGGGTACTGATTATCTTGATCTTTACCTCATTCATCAACCTTTCGGAGACCTATACGGTGCTTGGCGCGCTATGGAAGAGCTCTACAAGGAAGGACGAGTTCGTGCCATTGGTGTTTCCAACTTTTCAACAGGACGTCTGGCCGATTTTGCCCTTCAACAAGAGATCATCCCCGCCATTAACCAGATTGAGCTACACCCTTACAAACAGCACCCGCTGATTCAGGCTGCCAACGACCTCTTTGGGACGGCAACTCAGGCTTGGATCCCTTTTAATCAAGGTAAAGATGACATTTTTAAAGACGCTGCGCTCAATAGCATAGCTGAAAAACATGATAAAACTGTGGCACAAGTTATTCTTCGCTGGCAAGTCCAAAACGACATTCTCACCATTCCTAAATCAGTTCATAAAGAACGTATGCAGGAGAATAGTGATATTTTTAACTTCCAGCTAGATCAAAAAGACCTTGACCAAATCAAATCTCTTGACCGCTTCCCTGACAACTACGGCCCAAATGAGGATCCTCAACGCATCAAACACCTATTAGACTATAAGATTTAATCACATAGAGAGATGGTTAGTATGACCATCTCTTTTCTTGTCTTAGTTAAAGGGCTAACCAATACTTTATTTTAAGAAAAAAAGAGCTTAGCGCTCTCGAAAGCTCATCTTCTCAAACAGCGATGAGCAACACTCTCCTTGAAAACCTGTTATTGCTGACAATGAACCAAGTGACTCTCTTAAAAGTCCCTTGTCATTAGATATTAGGCTGGTTAAGGCTTTCAGCACTCTATTCTTATTAATTTTTAGACCCTTAAGGCTTTTATTAGTCGTAATCACTCTACAACGGTTGATGAAGCGTGCTATTCTGAACCTTATCACTGATACCATTCCCATTTGTAGCCTCAATCTAGAAATCACCACATAGAAATGGAGACTTAAATCCCAATGCTACCTAATACCAGCTGGAATTTTCCACTCTGGCCCTTTATTCTAACCAATTCCTGCTGGAATTTCCTACTTTAAATATTCATTCTAACCAATGTCCACTTAGAAAAGCTAAGATTCATCAAAAAAACACCTTCACAATTGTGAAAGTGTTTCAACATAACCTTTTCTTACTCACCTTTGAATTTTAGATGGCTATAAACACCGAAGCAAATAATCCAAACGAGGGAACCAATGGCCCCAATGTAGGTTGAACTTTGCATAAAGAGTGTTAGATAGACAAAGGCAAAGAAGACAAGGGTAAACGGATTTAAGATTTTATAGGCTGGCATCAAGAAACCATCTGGCATGAAGTCTGCCGACTTGCGGTATCTTTGATGAGCAATCATTGTTAAAGCGTAAATGGCAATGTAGACTCCAGAAGAAGAGGCCGTGATCAATGAAAAGGCATCGGATACTCCAGGAATAATATTAATCAGAGCTGAGATAGCAATAACAATGGCTGATAAAATAATGGCATAGCTTGGTACGCCCGTGCGAGACAGTTTGTTGAGCTTCCATTTGAGCATCATCTTATTTGGCGATTCATTGGCCAGCTGATACAGGTGACGTCCAGTCGAATAGAGCGTTGAATTTAGAGATGAAGCTGCCGACGTGAGGACAACAAAGTTAATCACTGCTGCTGCCCATTTGAAACCAGCCAAGGTAAAGACGGCGACAAAAGGTGATTCATTTATTGGCAGATTTCGCCAAGGCAAAATAGCCATCAAGGCAATCAGAGAGCCAACATAGAAGATAACAATCCGCATGGGAATCTCTTTAATGGCCTTCGGAAGGACTTTGCGAGGATTTGCCGTCTCAGATGTTGTGATACCGACAAATTCAATAGCCTGATAAGCAAAGAAAACCATCTGGAAGGCGATGATAAACTTAGTCCAACCATTTGGGAAGAGTTGGAAATGATTTGAAATATTAGCCAGGCTGGCATGTCCGACAGGCGTTTTGAAATGAGTCAAGACCATAAAAATTCCTGTGGCAATCAGAGCCAAGATGGCTACGATCTTAATCATGGCAAACCAAAATTCTGCTTCACCAAAGACGCGTACTGCGATTAAGTTGACCGAACTGAGGAGGAGTAAGAAGACTAACTGAATGAGCCAAGACGGCCAGCTAGGAAACCAGTACTGGACATAGGTACCGACAGCCGTAATCTCCGCCATTCCAAGGAAAATCAAAGAAATCCAGTAGGACCAGCCAGCAAAATACCCCCAACCCTTGCCGATATATCTCGTAATAAAGTTGATAAAGGTGTGCTGGTCAGGATCTTGATAAAGCATTTCGCCAATAGCCCGCATCATCCAAAACATGAAGACACCTGTAATGAGGTAAACGATGATAATAGATGGACCTGTTAAATTAATGGAACGACCTGCTCCAAGAAAAAGTCCTGTTCCAATGGTACCAGCGATAGCAATCAACTGAACATGACGATTTTGCAAGCCACGAACCATCCCATTTTCAAGCTCATCTGGCTTGTCTTGATAATCTTGTTCTTTCTGAGACATAACGTTTCCAATCTAATAAATCATTTCTCAAGTTAGGATTAACTTAGAAAAATTAAAATCTAAAATATTTTAGATTTTATCACAAGATGACCCATTTGTAAAGTTTGCCAAAAAGACAAGTCGGTCTTCTCTTCTCAATTTCTTTAATTGAGGCAACGATAAAGCAAGCCCATATGAGCTTGCCCTGTTTGCTATTTATAGAAGTACGACGAAGGTGATGGTGTCGTCTTTGTAGTTGACAGAAATACTGCCCTTGAAAAGTTTGACCATGCTTTGCGCCATGGAGAGACCGATGCCATAGCCTGATTTTTTTTGATTGTTGTGGGATTCATCTTCACGATAGAAGCGTTCAAAGAATTTACTATAATCAACGTCCTTGCCTGCGGCATATGTGTTGGAAATTTCTAGACGGGCTCTTTTTAGTCTGTTCTTGGTCAATTTGACTTGGACGGTTCCTTCGGGATCACAGTATTTATTAGCATTATCCACCAGCAAAGTCACCAATTCAAAGAGCGATTTTTCTTCCGCCTTGACATGAATGCCTGGCTGTATCTGCATTTTGAAGATCTTACCGTCTCGGACTACAGGTCCTTTGAAATCTTCGGCAGCATCCTCCGCAATGGCTGAAAAATCCAAGTCAGTCAGAGTGACCTCTGCTTGTTCTTCCAGCCGTGCTAAACTCACCAGACCATTGATGAGTCCTGTCAAACGCGTGACTTGGTCAGCAGTACTCTTGGTCCACTCGGATTCGCCATTCATAAGTTCAACCAGTTCGTTATTAGCAGAAATAATGGCCAGAGGTGTTTTCAATTCATGCCCAGCATTGGTGATAAAGCGGCGTTGCTTTTCATAATTACGAACAAAGGGCTTGATGACCTTGCCTGAGAAAAGAGTAAAGATCAAAGCAAAAAGAATAAAGCTTATTCCCGACATAAGGTAGGTCAAGTGAATGAGATGATTGGTCTCCCGATAATACTGGCTGCTATCAAGGACAACTATGAGTGTCTGTCCTTTCCCAAAATCAGATTTTTGATAAGAATAGGTTGTCTCACCCAGAGTTAGAGTCCCAATATCATCGCTTAAATTAGCCAACTTTTGAGCAATGGCACCGATGTCTTCTCTACTAAGAGAAGCAATCCGATCAGTTGAGGTTCGCTGCAGTTGGCCATTTTTATCAAAGACAAAACTGAAATAGCGGTACTGATAGAGACCATCTTCCGAATTAACGCCCAGCTGGCTTGAAGTCTTACTATTATAAGATAATTCACCACCGTTATCTGTCAGTAGATTTAAGACCCGAGTAATTTGGCGCTCATTATTGAGATAGTAAGTTGAATTAAGTACACTAGAAAAGAGAAAGAGAGAGGCAGAAACTGCTAGGGTAGCAATTAGAATAAAGCTAATACGAAGTCTTCTAAACATCCTTCTTACCTACTTCTACCAGTTCATAGTCACCATTTTCTTCACCCATAATGTCGAGATTGGCACCGATAGCTTTCAGTTTCTGACGAAGGTAAGACACATAAATAAACACATAGCCACTGTCAATATCTTGGTCATCATCCTTAGCCCAAACGTGCTGGAAGAGTTGTTCGGTGGATAATTTCTTGCCTGCATTAAGCATGAAGAATTCTAACATTTTAGATTCCTTGCCAGCCAGACGGATCGTATTATTACCGGATAGCTCCTGCTCACCAACATTCAAAGTGACCGTGCCAACCCTCAGGACATTTGAAGTGAAACTTGTATCCACTCGGCGGGCCATGGAGCGCAGCCGCGCCAGTAATTCTTTTAGAGAAAAAGGCTTAGTCAAATAATCATCCGCTCCCGCATCAAGGCCGTTAACTCGGTCATCTATTTCTGACATAGCCGTCAGCATGATGATATGGGACTGATTGCCCATATTACGAATTTCCTGAACGGCTTCGACACCTGTTTTGATGGGCATCATGATGTCCATGACCATAACATCGTAGGCATTGTCCTTAGCCATGTCAACCGCAGCCTGTCCATCGTGAACAGAATCCACATCATATCCTTCATGTGTCAGAGCTGTTGTCAGCACGCGGTTCATCTGCACTTCATCTTCTGCAATCAAAATTTTCATCTACTCCTCCTCCTTTGAACTGTCCTGAATGAGGTTTCTGATGGTCTGCATGGTCAAATCACAGGATGCTAATTCGTCTGCACAGCGCTTGAGCTCACGGACAATCCGCTTAGGATCCTTGATGTCATGTTTGTACTTCATCTGATGTTCCAAGCTAGCCCAAGAATCTTGGGCAATGGTGCGCAGTTGAATCTCAATGAAATACTTACCAGGCTTGTTACCCAAGCAGTCCTCATAAGGTGTCTCAATTTCCAAGATAAGGTGATAAGAACGATAGCCATTAGGTTTGGCATTTTGAATATAATCCTTCTCAGCGATAATCTTACAATCATCAAAGGAACGAATGAGCTCCACCAGTTGATAAATGTCATCTACAAAACCACAAACAATACGCATACCAATGCTATCCCGAATAAGCTTGAGAGCTGAGTAGGTTGTGACTGGTAAGCCCTTTCTGATACACTTTTCTTCCATACTGTCAGTTGACTTAACTCGCGCGATAAAATGCTCAAAAAGCTTGTAGCCTGTTTCTTCTTTCCTTTTCTTGTTTTCAGCCTTGATACGGCTGCTGAAATCCTCTAAAATCACAGGGAGATTGTCTGCGTAGGCACCGTAAATTGTATTTTCCATAACATTTCCTTACTATACAAAGTAATTCTATTATAGCAAAATTCCTTGTAAGAAACTAAAATAGACCAATAAGAAAATCAGCCACCCATTAGGCAGCTGGTTGAGAGAATCTATAATTGCTTTAGCTTGCTTTTAAAAAGATAAACTAAATAACTGTATCATTTTTAAAGAGTTCTTCGAGTAGGTAAAGAACTAGGTTGGCTAGCAGACTAAGTGCTACTGTTAGGAGAATTCCCCAGAGGAGCTTAGCCATACTCATAGTGCGTAAACCATCAAAGAGAATCGTTCCCAGCCCCCCTGCATTAATGGTTGAGGCAATAGTTGCGATAGCAATAATGGAGGAAGCTGCCAAACGTATGCCCGCAAAGACAGAGGATTGTGCCAGTGGCAGCTGAATTTTCCAAAGAAGCTGCCATCTGGTCATGCCCATACCAATCGCTGCTTCCAGAACACTCTGGTCCACTTGAGTTAGTCCTGCTAAGAAAGTCCTAACCAGCATGTACTGGGCATAAACAACCAAGACTACGATAGCTGTCCGCCGTCCCAAACCTGTCCAAGGAATGAGCAAGGCAAAAAGAGCAAAGCTAGGGATGGCATAGAGCAGAGACAGCAGGTAAACCGAGGACTGGCGAATCTTGGGATTGAAAAGTAGGCAAATAGTCAGAACAGAGGCAAAGACCAAAGCTATTAGAAGAGCCAAAAGTGATATTTCCAAATGCTCTATGGTCGCCTGAATGAGCTTGTCCGACGATGTTTTAACGTAATCAATCATGGCTCATCTCCCACAGTTTCTCCTGCGCCTTAGCTGTATCAATCAGTTTCTTGACAAACTCACTATCAGGATGAGCGAGAATAGCTTGCGGCTTATCAAACTGACAAATTCTCCCCTCATCCATAATCAAGACGCGTGTCCCCAACTTGAAAGCTTCATGAATATCATGCGTAATGAAAACAAAAGTCTTGTCATTTAATTTGCGGTGAATCGTCAGCAGTTCATCTTGCAAATCACCACGCGTAATAGCATCTATAGCCCCAAAAGGTTCGTCAAAGAGCATGACGTTTGGATCTGCAGCTAAGGCACGCGCAACACCAATCCGTTGCTGCTGACCACCTGATAATTGGGCGGGGTAGCGGTTTGCAAAGTCTTTGTAAGGCAGTTGAACCAGCGCCAGCAATTCTCTGACGCGGGTATCAATACGTGCCTTATCCCACTTAAGCAGTTTAGGAACTGTCGCAATGTTTTCTGCGACAGTCTGGTGTGGAAAAAGACCAATCTGCTGCACAACATAGCCAATCTGACGGCGAAGAGCCACCGCATCTAGCTCTGCTATGTCCTTTCCATCAAAAAAAATCTTCCCTTGACTCGGCTCAATCAGGCGATTGATCATCTTGAGTGTGGTCGTTTTGCCCGAACCCGAGGTGCCTAGGATGGTGATAAACTCGCCTTCCTTAATATCAAGGCTAATGTCATCTACCACAGCTCTACCATTGTAGGTCTTGGTGACATGGTCAAAGTGAATCATGGTCTTATCAGTCATTAGTTTGCCTTTCTAGTCCTTGATGCTCTTGTAGAAGGTCTTGGCGACGTCGATATACTCCTTGCCATCTACATCTACTTGAGCATTGAGTTGGGTTACCGTCTTAGTGTCCAATTTTTTAGAAACTTTATTCAAAATTTCCTTGATGTCAGGGTTGTTTTTTAGAACACTATCGCGAACAACGGGAGCTAAGTTATAAGGTGGCCAAAATTGCTTGTCATCTTCTAGAAGAGTGAATTTGTCGGTGTTGACCAGCTGACCTTCAGTCGTATAGGCTGGCGTCACATCTGCTTCATTGTTTTCTAAAATACTATACTTAAGACTGTTGTCGTAAACTTTAGAAGATTTCCATGAAAAATTGCCATAAGCCTTAGTCAATCCAGGAATACCATCCTCACGTTGGTCAAATTCACCTTGGGAGGCAAAGCGCAATTCACTGGCATGCTTTTGTAGGTCAGAAATAGTTTTAATACCCAGCTTCTTAGCCACTTGTGTGCGGATAACCAATCCTTGACCATCGTTAGCCTTAGCATAATCCAACCAAGTCACCTTAAATTTATCCTCGTAGCCTTTTTTGACTGTTTCATAAACCTTTTCAGGGTCAGTCTGCATCTTGCCTTTGAGGATAGACAGAAGACCAGTCCCCGTATATTCAGGATAGAGGTCAATTTCATTGCTGGTTAGGCTCTTATGGATAAGGGAGCTAGAAATATTGGACACACGATCAACCTTATAGCCCTTGTCTTCTAAGGCAAGAGCATAAACTTCCGCCACCACTAAGTTTTCAGTAAAATCCTTAGAGCCCATACGAATGGTTGTGCTCTTGTTAGCAGCGGTCTTGTTTAAGGACTGCTTATTAAAGAGGACAAAACCAGCTACGGCAAGTACGATAATGGCTAGGAGGCTGCCTAGCAATACTTTTCTATTTTTCATTTTCTCTTCTCCAATGTTATTTTCTTTTTGTTTAGCAGGACTGACCTTTTTAATAAGCAGGTCCAGCCCTATCATGCTGACGAAAGATAGCAGAGCTACCGAACCACCACCAATCAAGAGCAGATCATAACGATAAAGTCCTAAACCTGTAAAAATTAAGTTTCCCAGGCCACCGGCTCCGATATAGGTGGCTAGGGTAGCACTAGCGATGATTTCTACCAAAGCCAACTTAATACCGTTTAAGATATGGGGCAGGGCTAGGGGAATTTGCAAACGCCAAAGACGCTGTCCCTCAGTCATCCCTAGACCAAAGCCTGTCTCCATCAGGTCATCGGGAACTTCCTCAAAGCCGACAATCGTATTGAGCAGGACTGGCGGAATACCTAGAATAACCAAGGCAATCAGCGCAGGCCAATGTCCCACTCCAAGGAGGGGGATAAGGATAAATAAGACACCGAGACTGGGTATCACGCGCAACCCTTGTGTCAAAAGCGTAGCCAGTTGCTTCATTTTAGGATGTTTGTAGGAGACATAACCCAAGGGAAGAGCAATGAGCAGTACCAAAAACAAGGCCTGTGCACTTAAACTGACATGTTGCCAGACATACGCCCAGTAATCACTGCTATTCTTGGCGAAATAAGTACCGATTTGATTAAGCATCTACGGATACCTCATGACTTTCTAGGAGATCCATGAGCTTCTGCGAAAATAATTGAGTAGCCTCAAGTAGCACTTCTTGCTGAGCCGGTGATAAAGCCTGCATGGCCTCTTCTTCGTAGCGATCAAGAGGGAGCAATAATCTTTTCGCGCGATCAAGTCCTAATTCCGTCAGCTTGACCAGC
Source organism: Streptococcus caballi DSM 19004 (assembly GCF_000379985.1). Lineage (GTDB taxonomy): Bacteria > Bacillota > Bacilli > Lactobacillales > Streptococcaceae > Streptococcus > Streptococcus caballi. The sequence continues at coordinate 161,532 of NZ_KB904062.1, forward strand.
TTCTTACGGCGGTCAAGCTGACTAGGCTCTAGATAAAGCCAACCTTTGCTGACATAGTTTTTAACGATGGCCTGAATCACTTGCTTACTTGAAAAAGTTCGCTTAGCAATAGATTCCTGAGTTATCCCGTTAGGATTATGATAAATCCACAAAAAAATCAAAAGACTCTTACCATTCATGCCATGTTTTCTAGCGTAATTTTCAAATAAGGAAAACTGTTCATCGCGCAAACGTGCGTATTTTTTTGCATTTGTAACCACTCTTATTCCTCCTCATTCAAAACAATAACTTTTCCAAAAGCATGCGAACTTTCCAAATAAGCATGAGCTTGTTGAATGTCCTCAAGTTTAAAAATTTTCTCTGGACCAACTGCAATGTCATAGGTTTTGATAAAGTCAAACAGTTCCTGCAACTTGCTTTGAGTAATATTTCCAGATGCAAAGGTGGTCAAATAAACATTGTTCCACAGCTTTTCAATAGGGTCAAAATTCTCTAGATACCATTTACCTCCCAACTGACCTGTCGAACAGACAATGCCACCTTCTTGCAAATGGGCCAGTGAGTCCGAAATGGTTGCTGGACCAACCAATTCTAAAATCTTACTAAAGTTTTCTGCTGTCTGCAATTTACCATCCTTTTCCAGAATAACATCTGAAAATCCAGAAGCCAATAATGAATCTTTTTTGGACAAGTGACGAACCGAAGCAACGATATTCAAATTTGGAAATTGTCCTTTAGCCAATTTTACAAAGGCCTGTCCGACACCGCTTGCCCCCGCTCGGACCAAAACCTTATCACTTGCTTCAAGTTTAAGATTTTTCAAAGACCCAAAAGCCGTATAGTAGGTTTCGGGCACACTGGCAAAATCAGCCCATTCCAAGTCTGTATCAACAAGATAGAGAAACTTGTTGGGTACCAAGGCATATTCGGCATAACCACCATCATAGGCACGTCCAAGTTCTCCCATCATAGCGACCACACGTTGGCCTACTGAAAAGCGGTCAGGCTCACTTGTTTCCTCAATCACCCCCACCAATTCAATCCCTAAAATACGTGGAAAAGACACGCTAGGAGATAGCCCCTGACGCGTGAAAATCTCAGAATGGTTAATCCCAAATCCTTTAACCTTTACTAGACTCCAACCATCCTTGAGCTGGGGTTTATCGACATCTTTAATTTCTAAAACATCAACGCCACCTGGACGACTCACCACTACTGCTTTCATACCCTCTCCTAAATTAGTCAAATCTTTTTACTTTTTTAGTATAAACCATATTTTGCTAGTAGTCAAATATTTTGACTAATTAAAACCAGTAATTCATAGCTAATAGTTTTCGAATTCAAAAAAACCCCAAGTTACCCTTGGGGACTGACTTTAAGCAGCACTTTCTGTAAATTGACTGTTGTACAAATCGGCATAGAAACCTTTTTGTGTCATTAGTTCATCATGGTTACCTTGCTCAATGATATTACCATCTTTCATCACAAGGATTAAATCCGCATTGCGGATAGTTGACAGGCGGTGAGCAATGACAAAGCTAGTACGCCCTTCCATCAACTTGTCCATAGCCTTTTGGATAAGTTCTTCGGTACGCGTATCTACAGATGATGTTGCTTCATCCAAGATAAGCAACGGAGCATCTTTCAAGAGAGCACGCGCAATGGTCAACAATTGCTTTTGACCGACCGACAAGGTGACAGAGTCATCCAGGTAGGTATCATAACCTTTCGGTAAGGTCTTAATGAAATGATGGACACCAACAGCTTTGGCTGCTGCCACAACCTGCTCATCTGTGATCTGCTTTTGATTATAAATCAAGTTCTCTTTGATGGTTCCTTCAAAGAGCCAAGTGTCCTGAAGTACCATTGAAAATTGATCATGCACTTCTTCACGCTTCATGAGACGTGTATCCACACCGTCTATGGAAATGCTACCCTTGTCAATTTCGTAGAACTTCATAAGCAGGTTGACAATAGTCGTCTTACCAGCACCCGTTGGACCAACGATGGCGACCTTTTGACCAGGTTTAGCCACAGCTGAAAAATCATGGATAATGGTTTTATCTTTAGAATAACCAAAGAAAACATCATTAAATTCAACTTGACCTTTGACATTTGTCAATTGCTTAGTCTTAGCAGACTCATCTTCCATTTCTTCTTCTTCCAAGAATTCAAAGACACGATTCATGGCAGCTGTTGCTGATTGAAGTTGGGTGAAAGCTTGAGCAATTTGAGACAAGGGTTGTGAGAAGATACGCACGTAGGTCATGAAGGCGACGACATCACCCATAGTAATATCACCGTTAATTACCTTGATAGCACCAACCACACAGACCATCACATAACCAAAGTTACCAATAAAAATCATCAAGGGCATCATAATTCCAGAAAGAAATTGAGACTGCCACATAGTTTGGTACAAATTGGTATTTAGCTTTTTAAAGGCAGAGCTGGTTTCCTCTGAAGCATTGTAACTTGTCACAACATTGTGACCCGAATAGATTTCCTCGACATAGCCGTTGACTGCTGCTAGATTATTTTGTTGGCGTTTAAAGAGAGGTTGTGAAGAGCCCATAATGACCATGACAAGAATAAAGCCAAGCAAAACAGAACCAATAGCTGTTAATGCCATGCTGACATTGGAATGGAACATCATGAAGATGGAACCAAACAAGAGCATTGTTGAGGTGACCAAGGTTCCCAAACTTTGGTTGAGGGATTGACCAAGCAAGTCAACGTCGTTGGTGACACGAGACAGCGTATCACCTTGTGAATGACTATCAAAATAATTGAGCGGTACCTTGTCAATCTTTGTTTGAATGGCACGGCGTAAGCGTTGTGAAAAACGTTGAACGATGGTTGCAACGGTAAAACTTTGCATATAACCAACCACTGCAGAAATAACATAGAGAACAACCAAGGTTACGGCAACATTGCCGACCTTAGTCAGATTAATACCTGGGAAAGTGCCGTCAGATGACATTTTCAAACCATCAGTGATAAGGTTTGTGATTTCCTTTAACTTATCTGGTCCGATGACCGTAATGGTTGCAGAAATGATAGCCCCAATAACCGCAAGGATGAAAGGAAGTTGGAATCCTTTGATATAAGGCTTCATTCTGTTATAGAAAGATGCTTTTTTCTTATTTTCCATTTTCTAATTCCTCCTTAGACAATTGAGAGTAAGCAATCTCTTGGTAAACTTCATTGTTTGCAAGCAATTCTTCGTGGGTACCTTGACCGACTACCTTACCTTCATCCAGAACCAATATCTGATCTGCATCCATGATGGTTGAGATACGTTGGGCAACGATCAATTTTGTCATATCTTTGGTGCGTTCAGCCAGACGTTGACGTAAAATACGGTCAGTCTTATAATCAAGCGCTGAGAAAGAATCATCAAAGATAAGGATTTCTGGTTTGCGAGCCAGTGCGCGAGCAATGGCCAAACGTTGTTTTTGACCACCAGAGAAGTTTTGTCCACCTTGAGCCACATGGCTATTGAGTTTACCATCTTTCATTTCGACAAAAGTGCGGCCCTGAGCTAAATCAAGAGCATCCCAGATTTTCGCATCATCCAATGGTGACTCATTACTTTGCCCCATATCCATATTGCTCTTAATGTCTCCGCTAAAGAGCACAGCTTTTTGCGGAATGTAGCCGACAATTTTATGAAGCGTGTCGTGGTCGTATTGACGAACATCAAGGCCGTCAACTTTGATGGTACCTTCCGTAGCATCGTAGAAACGTGGAATCAAGTTAACCAAGGTTGATTTCCCAGAACCCGTTGAACCGATGAAGGCAACTGTCTGACCAGCCTTAGCCTTGAAAGAAACATGTTCCAAAACCGCTTCAGAATTCTTCGTATAACGGAAGGAAACATTATTAAATTCAACTGAACCTTTTTCAGTTGGAGTTGCTTGATTATCTTCAGGATACAGAATAGATGAATTTGTTTCCAGAACTTCATTCACACGGCCAGCAGAAACCACTGCACGTGGAAGAATGAAGAAAACAGCAACCATCATCATGAAGCCCATGACAACTTGCATGGCATATGATGAATAAACAATCATATCAGAGAAGACAGCCACTTTATCCGACATAGCAGATGCAATTTTTGTCGGATCCTTTGGAATAGCAATATCTTCAATCAAGTAAGCACCAATCCAATAGATAGCCAAGGTCAGTCCACTTGAAATGGATGTCATCACCGGGGTCAACATTGCCATTGAACGGCCAATGAACAAGTTGAGATTGGTGACCTCATCGTTAGCTTTAGCAAATTTAGCATCCTGATAATTTTCCGCATTATAGGCACGAACAACACGAAGACCCGTCAGAGATTCACGGGTGATACTGTTAAGTTTATCTGTCAGTTTTTGAATCATGCGTTGTTTTGGCATCACCGCAATCAGGAGAAACGATAACATAACCAGAAGGACTGCAATGGCCACCAAAAGCGCCATGAGCCAGTTATGGTTTTTATCAGCAATTTTAGTAACAGCCCAAATGGCCATGATTGGTCCCTTGGTAATCACTTGAATACCCATGGTGAAGACCAGCTGAATTTGCGTGATATCATTGGTCGTACGTGTCAGCAAACTTGGAATGGAGAATTTTTTAATTTCTGCATCTGAAAAATTCATGACACTATGGAAAACATCATCGCGCAGACGTGTGCTAAAACTGGCAGCCACACGCGCAGCCATGAAACCAACAACAACTGATGACAAGAAACTTCCTAAAGACAGAAGAATCATGCGCATTCCTGGGGCATCAACATCCCAAGCGAAAATATCTTTGACTGTTGTTCCCTTAGTAGAGAGAAGCCTTGTGATATCCGACATATAATCTGGAATCCTCAGTTCCAGATAAACATTTAAGCAGACAAAAGCTACCGCAAGCAAAATCATGATGATTTCTTTTGCGTTCAATCGTTTTAAAACTTTTAACATGCACTACTCCTTTTTTTCTAAATTTTTCGAAATGCGGGCAAAGACACGAAACGAAGCTTCTAGATCCTCACGGTTAACACCAGCTAAGATTTGCTTATGCATTTCATCATGAAAATCTTGAATATTTTGAGTTTTTGTTTTACCAAGTTCAGTCAAAACGACTTGCTTATAACGCTTATCTTCTTTTGACGGAACAACTTGAATAAAACCATTTTTCTCCATCCGCTTAATCAAATTACTAGCAACTGACTTTGAAATTTTTAGTCTCTTCTCAATGTCCTTGATATAAATTTCTTTATCAGAATTATCACGAAGATACATTACCACACGCCCTTGTGGTCCAGCTAATTTTTCAATATCATAACTTTCCGCAAGAGCATGAACACGATTTTCAATTAGATTAATAAAATCCCTAAACTGTGAAAACGGATCTTTTCTGTACATCTTTTCCTCACTTTCTGAAAAATACCAAGATTCATTCTTGTAGAATACATTATAGTTTCTATGAGAACTATTGTCAAGAAAAAAGCTTCGCTTCTGCCTATTTTTTCAACTATTTTCTGAAAATAAAAACAAACATTGATATATCAACGTTTGTTTGAGGCTGTTTTTGAAAATTAAATGATAATACCTTCTAAATGGTCTAGTTCATGCTGGCAAATTTGAGCTGGAAAGCCAGTTAAAGTCAAGGTTTGTTTCTGCCAGTGCTTATCAAAAAAGCTAAGGTCAATCTTCTGATAACGCAGCGTTTTCCTTGACCCCGTCAAGGACAAGCAAGATTCCTCAGTCTCAAAAGGTAGGGATTTTCCTATCATGACAGGATTGAACATAACCAGATTGGCTATTCCCATATTAACGATGATGACTCGCTTCTTAACTCCAATCATATTAGCAGCCATGCCAACACAATGTTCCTTGTTAGCTTCAAGCGTATCCTGCAAATCCTCAGCTAAATACAAATCAGCCTTACTTGCCTCCACAGATGACTGACTGAGAAAGAAAGTGTCTTTTACAATTGGTTTAATCATTTTTGCTCCATTCTAATATCATGATGATAAACTCAATAGCTTGACCATCAATTGCCATAAAATCTTTGAAAGTCCCAATATACCGAAACCCTAGACTTTCATACAAATGAATTGCTCAACTACTATCACTGCCTACTTCAAGTGACAGAAGCTTTATGTTTGCTTGGCGCACCTTAGCAATCGTCTCCATCAGGAGTTGACGGCCAATGCCTTTCCCCAAGTAATCTTTCTTGACTGAAATACCAATCTCAGCACGATGAGCCAAGCGTAATTTTCTAAAGGCGCTACAGTTGCATGTTCCAACAATCTCTCATGCTTCCTCAGCAAGTAAAAAGAAAGATTGTCTATTTTTCAACCAACTTGCTTGCAAACATCTAGTATCGCTTGAGCATCTTTCCCCCTTGTCTTTTTTATCGTTACCATTTAAACTTTCTTTCACTCAGTTGGAAATTGCCTGTAAAAAATGGTATCATTTTGCCTCCAAATAAGGCAAATCACTAAGTCTTTTCACCACACGACTGCCATCATTTTTTCAAATATATAAGTAACACCTCAGAGTAACCAAAAAGTTGACAGTTATTCAGACTTTCAACAGGCAACTTCATAAACATAGCATTCCAAATGCTGAGCAAATCCCCGTGTGACACAATGATTGTCCACTTGTCTTCACTCAACATGACTGTTTCATAAAAAGGAAATAGCCGCTGCCAACCCTCTCGTCGGCTTTCTGCATCAGAAAATAGCTTGTCATCAACTGTTTTTTCTTCACATTCAAGATTTTCTTTTAACCAAGTGACAGATTGACCGCAACAACTTTCCAAGTTTCTTTCTCTCAATTCCGTTCTCAAAATGGGTTGAACTGACAACTTGTCTCCTAAAATCCGAGCAGGCTGAACTGCACGTTTTAGATCTGAAGAAAATAGTTTGACGGACCGACCATTTAATTCTTTAGATAATTTTTCAGCAATCAGTCCTGCCTGATGTTTTCCAAAATCTGACAAATCCCAATCCGTCCATGAACCAACCATACCATTAGTATGGTGAACAGATTGGGGATGTTGAACTGTTATAATATGTTTTATCTCTCACCTACAATAAGACACCATGTGCCCTTCCTCTAACTTTTTCATGCCAAAAGTTTGGTAAAAATGGTTGTCAACCTCATCTTCTAAATCAGTATTCACTTGAAACATGCGAACATGAGCATATTTTTCCTAAATAGCCTTAAATAATTTGCTGCCCAAGCCTTGCTTTTGATAAGCTTTTGCAATAATCAAATCTTGGATCAGCAAAATATATCCGCCGTCGCCAACGCAACGAATAAAGCCAACTAGAAAATTTCGGTCAAAAACGCCCAAAACATCTAAACTCTGCTCAAAGGCTCACGCTAACACATCATTAGCTCCAAGATAGCTCGTCCAGCCCATCTTACTGTATATCTCCTTTATTCGATCTAGTTGTTCAGAGCCAAAAGTTTTGTACATCATAAGCTTATTATATCAAAAAAGAAGCTCCGTAGAACTTCTTCCATTATTATTTTATTGAGAGGCAAAAGTTAGTTAGACAATACCTTGTGCTGACATTGCTTCAGCAACTTTAAGGAAACCAGCGATATTGGCACCGACAACAAGGTTGCCTTCTTGACCAAATTCTTTGGCTGCAGCTGCTGAGTTTTCATAGATACCTTTCATGATATCATAGAGCTTAGCATCAACTTCTTCAAATGTCCATGATGTACGTCCACTGTTTTGTGCCATTTCAAGAGCTGAAACGGCTACACCACCAGCGTTTGCTGCTTTGGCGGGACCAAACGATACACCAGCTTTAAGGAAGACATCAATAGCTCCCAAAGTTGAAGGCATGTTAGCACCTTCTGAAACGGCGATGACGCCGTTAGCAACAAGTGTTTCAGCATCTGTTTCGCTCAATTCATTTTGTGTTGCACATGGGAAAGCTAAGTCAGCTTTGACAGACCAAACGGTCTTTTCACCACCAGCAGGTGTGAAGGTTGCATTTGGGCGAGCTTCTGCGTATTTAATGATACGTTCACGTTTAACTTCTTTGATTTCTTTCAATAAGTCAACGTCAATTCCGTCTGGGTCATAAACGAAACCAGATGAATCAGAACATGTGACTGCTTTAGCTCCGAGGCTTTGTAATTTTTCAATAGCATAGATAGCTACGTTACCAGCACCTGAAACAACTGCTGTTTTACCATTAAAGTTTTCGCCACGTGCATTAAGCATTTGCTCAGCAAAGTAAACAGCACCGTAACCAGTTGCTTCAGTACGGGCAAGTGAACCACCCCAAGTCAAACCTTTACCAGTCAAAACACCAGTATATTCGTTGCGAAGGCGTTTATATTGACCGTAGAGGTAGCCAATTTCACGTCCACCAACACCAATATCACCCGCTGGAACGTCAGTGTCTGCACCAATGTGCTTGCTTAATTCAGTCATGAAGCTTTGGCAGAAACGCATGATTTCGTTATCTGATTTACCTTTAGGATCGAAGTTTGATCCACCTTTACCACCGCCGATTGGCTGACCAGTCAATGAGTTTTTAAAGATTTGTTCGAAACCAAGGAATTTAATGATAGATTGGTTTACTGATGGGTGGAAACGAAGACCACCTTTGTATGGACCAATAGCTGATGAGAACTGCACACGGAAACCGCGGTTGACTTGTACTTGACCTTTGTCATCAACCCAAGGAACACGGAAAGAAACGATACGTTCTGGTTCTACCAAACGTTCCAAAAGATTTTCCTCGATGTATTTTGGATATTTGTCAAATACTGGTACCAATGACTGGAACACTTCTTCGACTGCTTGTAAAAATTCTGGTTCATGACTGTTTTGTGCTTTTACTTTTGCAAAAACGCCATCAACATATGCTTTACCTGTTGTCATATATCTATTTCCTCCGAAAATTGAAAGTCGTAATTTAAATTACAAAGAATATTATAAATTTTCTGAATATTTCTGTCAAGTATTTTTTCTTCTAAAACAAATTAAGAGCTGCTGGTAAATCAGCAGCCCTTAAACAAATCTTTTTATCTCTCCCTCTTCTTTCATGACAAAACTGTGGCACTAGGAGTCAATTATTTTTTCAAATGGTAAGTGTAGGTCGCAATAACAATATCTTCATGCCATCTTAATTTTGCTCTTAAACGTAAACTCATCTGATTATGAAGCATATTTTGCCAAGGATGCTTTGGAATAAATTTAGGAATAATGACTGTCATGGTTTGTCCCTTAGCCGTTGCTACCTTAGTCATCCGTTCAACAAACTGAGCCGTCGGATTAATAATATCTCTATAGTCTGAGTCAATATTAACAAAATGCACATCCGGGAAATATTCCTTAAATTCTTTTTGGATTTCCTTATCTTTTTCAGCGGTCTCCAAGGTTGAAACGTGCATAGCCACCACGGTTTGACCAATACTTTTAGCATAATTTACTGCCCGAATGCTGGCTTGTGTCACATTGCCAACCAAAATGAGCACGGTATTGCCATCGTAGTGAATATGCTTGATATCCTCTGTCAGACGAAGCTGCAAAGCGACATTTTCATAGTGGCGACGGATAGAATTAAACACGACTAGTAAGGCGATGATAATTGGGAAAAAAGGCCAAATATCACCAAGTCTGAAAATAAGTAAAATACCGATGATGACATAACAGATGAAGGCTCCGATAATGTTAGCAATGGATTTTTTCAAATAAGCTGAACCGATAGTCTTTTTCCAATGACGAACCATGCCAGTTTGTGACAAAGCAAAAGGAATGAAGACCCCAATGGTGTAAAGTGGAATCAAGCGTTCAGTTGAGCCTTCAAAAATAAAGAGCAAGGCAATGGCTCCAACTGCTAGGGTGATAATACCATTAGAGTAACCTAGACGAGCCCCTTTTTCCATAAACATGTGTGGCATGTATTTGTTCTTAGCCATGTTAAATGACAACATTGGAAAAGCAGAAAAGCCAGTGTTAGCAGCAACAGCCAGAATCAAAGCCGTCGACAATTGAAAAATGTAAAAGAGGGCATTTCCGACTACTGATTGCCCAAAGACTTTTTGAGCAATCTGAGCCAAGACCGTCACATCATTTGAAGGAATAATGCCAAACCAGTAGTTCAAGCCTGTTATTCCCGCAAACATAATAGCCAATATCAGCGACATGATACCTAAAGTAGCCGCCGCATTTTTCTCTTTTGGTTTTTTAAAGAAAGGAACAGCATTTGAAATAGCTTCTACCCCTGTCAGAGAAGCCGAACCACTCGTAAAGGCTCTCAATAACAAGAAAACGGATACTCCTGAAACAGCCTGACCAACATGTGCTGTCGCATGATAAGCAATATGACCTGTTAAAATTTGAAGGCCACCATAACCTATCAAAAAAAGCGTGCTGACAATAAAAAGGTAAACAGGAATCATCAAGGACGTAGCCGATTCTCGCAGCCCTCTGAGATTCATGACCATCAGCAACAAAACCAAGAAGATAGCAATTAAAAGCGTATGCTGCTTGAGGATGGGAAAAGCTGATGCCAGCGCATCAGCACCAGAAGAGACGGAGACCGCTACTGTCAACATATAATCGACAAGTAGACTTCCCCCAGAAATCAATCCCATGGTTGGGGATAAATTTTCAGTTGATACGACATAGGCTCCCCCACCCTTAGGGTAGGCGTGGATGACCTGCTTGTAAGAAATAGTCAGACTAGCCAGTAAAATCAAGACCAAAAGGCCAATTGGGAGAGACCACCAAATAGCAGCTGCTGAGACAGCTGACAAAACCAAGACCACTTGCTCTGGACCATATGCAATGGAAGACAGGGCATCACTAGATAACATAGCCAGAGCTTGTGTTTTAGTCAACAAGTGTCCTTCATCTGAATCATCAACTGATGCTAATGGGCTACCAATAAATAGTTTTTTTAGGCTTTCAATCACCATAAATATCTCCTTTGAAATAAAAACGATTCATTATAATCCTATTTTTCTCATTTGACAATATTTTATCTCCCTAGACAGTGATTTGTAACCCTTATTTAATAATTCAGATTATAGAAACATCAAGAAAATTTTGACTTTTCCTTAATTTACTCCTATAATGAATAAAAACACTAATGAATGGAGAATAATCATGAAATGGTTTCCTTTGTTGGCAGGAATTATAGCCTGTCTTGCTGGTTTTTACCTCTTTACTAACCCTTTGGTGACAGTAGCAACGGTTGGCTGGTTCTTAGCTCTCTTCGTCCTCATCTCTGGTATTACTGGGCTCATGGCCTATTTCACAACAGATAAAGAATACCGCAGCCTTTGGTTCCTTGTCCAAAATATCCTGTCTATCGTCTTTGGCTTTATCTTGCTATCAAGCTCAGCCTTCTCTTTATCAGGTGCGGTCATCACTATCTTAGCCTATTGGGTACTGCTTAGCGGCCTCTTGCGTTTATTTGGCGGTCTGCAACTGAGAAGGCTAGGCTTCCCTGGAGCTGGGGCTTCTTTGGGCTCTGCCATCATCGCCATTATCTTTGGTCTTGTCTTACTCGGTCAACCTATCCTGACTGCAGCTATCATCGGACGTTTTGTCGGACTGCTTTTCATCGCCATTGGCATCTCATCTATCTACACCTTTTTCACCCTTCGCTAAAAGAAAAAAGCGCAGCCTTGAGGTTGCGCCTTTTATTTTAGAAGAGCCTTAAGCTCTTGATAATTCTTGATGGTATAAGTGGGAATAGCAGAGCTGCTATTTTCTTTGGATGCAGGATTGTACCAGACGGTGTCTATGCCAGCATTATTTCCCCCTTGGATATCAGCAATCAGGCTATCACCAACCATGAGAGCCTGCTTCTGATCAAAAGCAGTGATACCAGAAGCTACCGCTTGATAGAAAGCAGTATCTGGTTTTTGGGCACCCACCTCATCCGAAATAAAAATGTGTTCAAAGTGCTGAGCAATATCCGAATTAGCTAAGCGCCCTTTTTGAATCTTGGCCACGCCATTTGTCGCACCAAAAATCTGGTAATTTTGCTCAGCCAATTCTGCCAACAAATCCGTAGCGCCAGGCAAGGTCTGCCCCTGCTGACTAAGAAAATCTTGATAACGATAGGCAAAAGCCTTGCCATCCACTTCCTGCCCAAAATGAGCAAACAAACGAGAAAAGCGAGTATTGACCAAGTCTTTCTTAGAAATTTTCTTTAATGCCAAATCATCCCAGAGAGCCTTGTTCATGGGAATATAGAAGTCCTTGTAGGCTTCAATATCGTCCACACGCGCCTCTGCCAAAAGCTCGGTTAATGCCACATCCTCCGCCGCATCAAAATCCAGCAAGGTGTGATCAAGGTCGAATAGTAGAAATTTGTAAGACATCGTTTTCCTTTCTCTTCTGCCAAAATATCTTTGGGATTTTGGCAAACATAGAGTCTGATCTGAAATTGGCAGGTTGTCTGCTCACCATAATGATTAATCTTTTGTGAAGATGACTCTACTGACATTATAACAAATCACCTTTACTCATTCAAAGAATCAAAAAGATATTGGTCCGCTCCTAGCCGTCCCATTTTCTCCTTTCCAAAACTGTTCAGATTGATTTCCCATCCACCAACAAGTATCCAGAAATGGTCTGTTTGGCTGAGATTCCTCGAACAAGGAAGAGGCAATCACTTTATTTGGATTAGATATTTTAACCTTATGTTATCAAACAGCTACTCAATAGTGATTTTTAACCCATTGCAGATTTTCATTGCTACTGAGTAATCTGATTTTGATAAGAGTCAGTCAAGTCCTAGTAAGTTTTGGCACTAGCTATTTCTCGGAGGACAACATTTTACACAGTAAAAAACACAAGTCAATCAGCACAAGAAGGTGCGGGCTGGCTTGTGTTTATTGTTGGAGTTGGCGAAACAGCTTACCAGCTTACTTTCGCCTTATCCTTATTTGAAAGTGGTGATTTTTTCAGCTGGAATCCGAACAGAGTCAAAGCCTGTTTCCTTGGCTTTACCGATAGATAGCATCATGACGGGAACATAGCGGTTAGCGTCAAGACCGAATGTTTCTGCCATGTGTTCTGGGTCAAATCCTGTCATGGGGTTGGTGTCATAGCCATGAGCACGCGCCACCAGCATTAGCTGCATGGCTGCTAGACTGGCATCCATTTTGACCACTTCACGCATTTGAGCCTGTGACAATTGGTCATACATCGGTTTGATGGCAGCAACCTGATAGTCACGTACTTCCTTAGGCATCTTCCCTTCAGCTACGGCACGGTCGTAAATAGCATCTGTGTATTCTTGTGGCTGTAAATCACCAAAAATCAAAATCATGGCTGCTGAAGTATCATTTTGCTTGGTGTTAAAACGGACCAAAGGACGCAACATTGCTTTAGCTTCATCACTGTCCACCACGACAAAGCGCCAAGGTTGCAGATTAACAGAAGATGGTGCTGTTAAGGCCTCATCAAGCATTTCCAACATCTCTTCCTTACTTATCTTGACTTTTTCATCATAAACCTTAACAGACTTGCGACCAAATATAATCTCTTTAAAATCATTTGTCAGCATACTACTAGCTCCTTCCATTATTAAAAATAGTCGCGCACGACAGTCTTCTATTCTAAACCTCATCAGAAAATTTGTCAAAGATTTTGACTAATACCCTTTTCAAATAAAGATTGGCAAATTCTTTTGAACAATAATGCGGCGTCAAAAAAAGACTTTCTCATCAATCTAAGGACAGCAAGCGACTGGGTGCACAAAAATACCAACTTAGGCTATAATAGAAGGAGAAAAACAGAGGAGTTCCAAATGAAGATTGATGATTTAAGAAAAAGTTCAAATGTTGAGGATCGCCGCGGAGAATCTGGCAGGTCTTTTGGGGGCAATGGCGGAGCTGGTTTTCCCATTTTACAGCTACTCTTTATGCGTGGAGGTTGGAAGACTAAACTGCTTGTTCTGCTTATCCTGCTGGCGCTAGGAGGTGGCGGACTGTCAGGCATTTTCAATGGCAGTCAAACTAGCAATCATTACCAGTCTACCAATGTCAGTCAACAATCAGACAGTCAGGCGACTAAGGAGCAGATTGAATTTGTCTCTAAAGTGCTGGGATCAACTGAAGACTTCTGGACAAAGGAGTTTGAAAAGGAAGGACTTGACGCCTACCAAGATCCCAAGTTGGTCCTTTATACGGATTCCATCCAGACGGCCTGCGGGCAGGGACAGGCATCCATGGGACCTTTCTACTGTTCAGGCGACAAGAAGGTTTATCTGGACATTTCATTTTATAATGACTTGGGCAACAAATACGGAGCTAAGGGAGATTTTGCCATGGCCTATGTCATCGCTCATGAAATTGGCCACCACATCCAGACCAAGTTAGGTACTATGGCAAAATATAATCAAGACCGTCAAAGCTTGTCCGAAAAAGAGGCCAACGCTCTTAACGTTCGCCTAGAACTGCAAGCTGACTACTATGCAGGTGCTTGGGCACACTATGTGCAAGGACAAGGCATTTTGGATAAGGGCGATTTTGAAGAAGCCATGACCGCTGCCAATGCGGTCGGAGATGACACCTTGCAAAAACAGGCTTACGGTTACAGTGTGCCTGACAGTTTCACCCATGGCACATCTGAGCAACGTCAGCACTGGTTCCAACGAGGCTATCAATACGGGGATATTGAGCACGGTGACACTTTCAGCACCACCAATCCATAAAGCAGAGCAAGCCAAATTCACTATCCAAACAGCCTAATACAAATAGATAAAGAACAAGAGCACTGAAATATCAGCGCTCTTGTTCTTTATCTATGCTATGTCCTGCCCAACTAATAGCCATTCGCAAACTCAGACAAGTCGTTTCAGAGGTATAGTGGCCCATCAAAAATTCTGACGAACAGATTCAAAACTTGCAGCAGCCCAGCAAACTTTTGATGAGCAGATTCAAGATTGAGGCTACCCGTCAAAAATTTTGATCAACAAATTCAAAGCTCCGGCTAATGGTCAGCTTCTCAGATAAGTCCTGTTCAAAAAGAGGCAAGCTAGCAGAAAGAGTAAATGAGTATGGCTTTAAGTTTGACAAGTCACTATTCTACTTTTAAGGTGGGATGAAAAATGCAAAGTAGCGTAAATTTTTCTGGTTGAGCCAGTGCACAAGAAGAGCAAGGATTCCCTAGTTTCTCAAATCTATTAAACTTTGCAAAACCTGTCTTTCAACTAATTCTAAGTCTCTGTTTTCATCCTGACTCGGAATATTAAGAAAGTGACGTTGAACAATATAGGTAAAAAGTGGGCCGACAAAGATTCTGATAATATCTAGGTCAGAGAGGTCTTTAGCTATAGTTGGATTATTCTTTCTTAAGTTGGCGATAAGTTGATGAGTATCAAGGAAAACCTTTTGAAAATCTTTTAGGATGATCTGACGAAGACCAAATGAAATAAAGATTTCCTGAGAAACAATTTTCACAAGATCAATATTAGCAGAAACAAAGGCATAGCGATCTCGAACAAAAAAGTGAATCATATCCTCTAAGTCTGAAAGACTTGTTAGTTTGTCAATGAAAGGACGACCAACCAACTCAACCATTGGCTCACAGATGCCTAATAACAAGTCTTCCTTGGTCTTAAAATATTTGAAAATAGTGGCCTGACTAATGCCAGCCTCCTGAGCAATTTGCACAGTTGAGGTGGCATGATAGCCTTGCTTTGCAAACAGTTTAATACCGGCCAGCATGGCTTTCCTACGTCCTGCAGGCATTTTCAAAGTTTCTAATTGTTCAGCATAAGTTGGAAAATGGAATTTTTCTACCATAATAGTCTCCTTACAAAATTATTATACCTTACGATACCGTCTTAACCCAAATACATTTAAAATGTTCAGAGTGAGTAGGAAAATTAAGAGAACCCCTAAGTCTGCATCAATACTTGACCAACCCTTACCCCAAAGCATAACTTGAGTGAGAGCATGACCTGAATAGGATAAGGGGAGGAATTTTCCAAGTACTTGCACCCAATCCGCCATACTATCTAACGGAATGAGACCTGAGAAAAAGAGTTGTGGAATGACAACAATCGGAATAAACTGCATCATTTGGAATTCAGACTTAGCTAAAGTAGACAATAAAAAAGAAAAACCAAGTTAGAGTTCAACTAACTTGGTTTGATGGTTTATGGCGTAAATATTCCCATCGCTCTCTTTCTGGCTTTCCCAACTCACTTCATGCGCTCGCTCAGCTTTTCTACAAAGAGATAGGCTGCGGGACAGAAGAGGGTATTTTTAATCGTTAGGTGGTTAATTTGGTAAATTTTCTTGCGGTCTGTATGGGGAAAGGCTGCGCAGGCCTTGGGACGAACATCATAGATGTCGCAGAGATTATCTGGCCCCAGAAAAGGACAAGGCATGGCCTGGAAAACCTTATCACCGTCTTCGTCAACTTTCAAATATATCTCCTCAAAGACTGGTAATTTCATGCGAAAATGTTTGGCAATGCGCGTAATGTCAGCCTCCGTAAAATCAGGCCCCAGCGTCCTACAACAATTGGCGCACTTGGTACAATCAATCTCATTAAAAACCTCCGTGTGAATTTCCTGTACTAGCTTGTCCAGATTCTTAGGTGATTTCTTCTTAAGACTCGCCAGAAATTTTCGGTGCTCCTTCTGCTTTTGCAGGGCTAAGTCATGGTATCTCTCAATATCTATCGTTTGTGTCATAGGCTTCTTTCTAAGTAAAGTAACTTATTAGCATTATAGCATAAAATAGCTATCTCATCAGGTGAGCAAAAAATCCACCTCAAAAGGCGGATTTTTACCTTAGCGCACCTCTGCTCCGACTTGTTCTGTCAAAGCTTTGGTGATTTTTTCCATGTATTTAGCGACTTCTTCATCAGTCAAGTTGTCAGTTGGATTTTGGAAGGTCAAACTGTAAGCCATTGATTTGAAGCCTGCGACAATGTTACTTCCTGCATAAACATCGAAAAGTTTGATGCCAGTCAAACGTTTCACACCAGCAGCCTTGATAGCTTCAACGATATCCTTGTGACTTGTTTCTGCTGAGACAAGCAGGGCGATATCTCGTGAAACTGCTGGGAATTTAGTGATTTCAACAAAGACATGGTCATTACTCAAGTTTGCTTCAACAGCAGTCAAATTGATTTCAGCCACATAAGTTTCTGGAACATTGTAGTTTTTAGCTGTTTGCGGATGCACTTGCCCTACAAAACCAACCGTTTGACCATCTAGCAAGATAGCTGCTGTACGACCTGGGTGCATGCTTGCCAAACCTTTTTCAGCGACAAAGTCAAATGTCAATCCAAGTTTGGCAGCCAAGGCTTCCACAATACCTTTAGCATAGAAGAAGTCAACTGGCGTTGCTTTGGTTTGGAAATCTTTCTCAGCAACCAAGCCAGTAAGAGCAAAGGCAAATTTTTCAACCTCATTTGGTAATTTTTCTTTTGGATTACCTGGTTGTTCAAAGACTTTACCGATTTCGTAGATAGCAAGATTGCTATTTTTACGAGCGACATTGTAGGCTACCGTATCCAGCATACCTGATACAACGTTTTGGCGAAGAGCAGAGCGTTCAACAGACATTGGCCACATGAGCTCGGTCACATTTGTAGGAACTGTTGTAAATTCAACGGCTTTTTCAGGTGTTGTCAGAGCATAAGAGATAATTTCTGATAAACCAGCACCTTCAGCAATCGTACGCACTCTGCGACGGAGCTTTTGTGTCACGGTCAATTCACCAGCAGTAGCACCAGCTTCTGGAAGTGTAGTTGGAAGTTTTTCATAGCCGTAAATACGAGCAATCTCTTCCACTAAGTCAGCTTGGATTGAAATATCCCAACGACGACGCGGTACAGAAACAGTGAATTTTTCCGCATCGCCTGTCACACCAAAACCAAGTTTGGCAAAAACATCTTCAATGTCAGCGTATGTCAATTCAGTTCCCAAGCGAGTGTTGACATAGTCCAGCGTTGTTGAGACTTGGACTGGTTCAGTCGGTACAGAACCTGCAGCCACTTGACCAGCAAGGACTTGACCACCAGCCAAGTCAGTCAACATAGCAGCTGCAAAGTCAAGAGCTTCTGCAACAGTCGCATAGTTGATGCCTTTTTCAAAGCGTGACGAGCTTTCTGAACGAAGATTGAGACGGCCACTTGTTTTACGGATTGATGTGCCATCAAAGACTGCTGCTTCAAGGACAACATTTTTAGAAGTTTCATCAATCTCAGTTGATTGACCGCCCATGACGCCGGCAAGAGCAACAGGCTTGTTATTAACCGTAATCACCAAGTCACCAGCAACTAATTCACGTTCTTCACCATCAAGTGTCACAAGTTTCTCACCTGCGATAGCCTCACGCGCCACGATGGCAGAGCCATCAAATTTATCCAAATCAAAGGCGTGCATTGGTTGTCCGTAAGTCAAAAGCACATAGTTAGTGACATCGACCACGTTATTGATTGGGCGGATACCTGCATTCATGAGCCTATTTTGAAGCCACTGCGGGCTTGGTTTAACGGTCACATTTTCGACCACGCGGGCCATGTAAGTCAAGACCTTGTCGGATTCAATAGCAACGGAAATTTTGTCAGCCGCTTTATCAGCTACTTCTATCACTGATTTCTCTTCAAAATGCACATCTTTGCCGTAGATAGCAGCTACTTCATAGGCTACCCCACGCATAGAAAGAGCGTCTGCACGATTTGGCGTGATGGAAAGTTCGATAATTTCGTCATCCAAATCAAGGTATGGGAAAATGTTATCGCCAGGAACAGCATCTTCAGGCAAGATTTGGATACCATCTGAAAATTCCTTTGGAATAATGCTGTCTGGCAAGCCAAGCTCTTGCAACGAGCAAATCATCCCAAGAGACTCCATGCCACGGATTTTCCCTTTTTTGATTTTGTAGTTGTCAGCGATGCGAGCACCTGGTACAGCAACGATAACCTTGATGCCTGCTTTAACATTTGGCGCACCGCAGACGATTTGGCGAGGTTCCTCATCACCAGTGTCCACTTGGCAAAGGTGTAAGTGTGTTTCGGGCACATCTTCACATGATAAAACGTGCCCTACGACCAATTTTGACAAGCCTTCAGCCGGTGTTTCCACACCTTCAACTTCAATACCTGTTGTTGACATTTTTTCAGCAAGTTCAGCCGTTGTGACATCCACATCGACCAATTCTTTTAACCATTTGTATGATACTAACATGTAATCTCTTTCTGTCTTTATTCTTTTGATACTTTTCTTTTGTCGTGGCGGAAGCAAGCGACTCACAACGGATGAATGGTCAAAACTAGACTTTTCTCTCTAGCACCTTTGATAACATTTTCAAGACGCCAAAATATCCCTAAACTAAGGGCTGAGATTTCGAGTTTTTTCACAACTAATCATTACTTTGTTATTGCTAGTCATTCCACTACAAAGAAAAATTATTTTTACTTGCGCTCACCTTGTTCGCGCTGTTGCTGCGATTAAGCTAAGTGAGTTTTTCTTCCTTAGACCACTACTTCAAACGTTTTTTGAGTAGCCAGTCGGTGTCTACTTGTTCTCCGACAATGAATTGATGTTCGGAGAATTTTACAAAACCGAAGGATTCGTAAAGGTTTTGGGCTTTATAGTTAAATTCCCACACGCCTAGCCAAACCCAATCCAAGCCTGATTGATAAGCTCGGTCCATGGCAAATGTGAAGGTTGCCTTACCTAGTCCCTGGCCTTGAAAAGCTCTTAGAACATAAATCCGTTGGATTTCAAAAGCACTCTTCAATTCATGCTCTGTCTGCGCATCACCCCAATTGACTTTGAGATAAGCAGCTAAGTCTTCACCAAGATAGACAAGGTAGGTTTCCGATTCTGGATGTACAACTTCTGCTTCCAAGACTGACAAGGCATAGGTTTCTTGGTAAAATCTTGCCAAGTCTTCTTCAGAACTCTCATTTCCAAAGGTTTCACCATAGGTTTGAATAGCTATGGCTTGGAGAGCATCAACATCCTCAAGTCCAGCTCGTTTAAAACTGATTTCAGCCATGACTTAGAACTGTTCTGTAAAGCGAACATCCCCTTGATAGAAGCCACGGATGTCGTTAATGCCATAGCGAAGCATGGCAATACGTTCTTGACCTAGACCAAAGGCAAAGCCAGAGTATTTTTCTGAGTCTACACCAGACATTTCCAAAACACTTGGGTGAACCATTCCAGCACCAAGGATTTCAATCCATCCAGTCCTCTTGCAGACGTTACAGCCTTTACCACCACATTTGAAACATGATACATCAACTTCAACAGATGGCTCAGTGAATGGGAAATAAGATGGGCGAAGACGAATTTTGCGGTCGGCACCAAACATTTTTTGTGAAATCAACTCAAGAGTCCCTTTAAGATCCCCCATCGAGATACTTTCACCGACAACCAAACCTTCGATTTGGTGGAATTGATGCGAGTGAGTTGCATCATCAGTATCACGACGGAAAACGCGC
This sequence comes from Streptococcus caballi DSM 19004, assembly GCF_000379985.1. Lineage (GTDB taxonomy): Bacteria > Bacillota > Bacilli > Lactobacillales > Streptococcaceae > Streptococcus > Streptococcus caballi. The sequence continues at coordinate 181,989 of NZ_KB904062.1, forward strand.
CCTGGTGAGATCATCTTCAAAGGCCCCTTAGAAAAATCGTGCTTATCCATGGTACGCGCTTGGACTGGTGAAGTGTGTGTACGAAGCAAAATTTCTTCAGTGATGTAGAAAGTATCTTGCATATCACGCGCAGGATGGTCCTTTGGTAAATTCATACGTTCAAAATTGTAATAATCTTGTTCAACTTCGTAACCATCAACCACTTGAAAGCCCATGCCTAGGAATATATCTTCAATTTCTTCGCTAGTTTGTGTCAAAACATGACGGTGACCGAGGTTCATTTGACGGCCTGGCAAGGTCACGTCGATACTTTCAGACTCCAGCTGCGCCTTGATTTTAGCAGCCTCAACAATTTTAGCCTGCTCTTCAAAGGCTTGTGTTAAGACATCACGCACTTCATTGACTTGTTTGCCGACAACAGGACGAAGATCGTTTGACAAATCTTTCAGCCCTTTAAGTAACTCTGTCAAAGAGCCCTTTTTACCCAAAACAGAAACACGCAAATCTTGCAATTCCTTAGCGTGGTTACCGTTCATTTCTTTCAATTTTGCTTGAGTCGAAACTTTCAACTCTTCCAATTGTGCTTGTAAATCCATTTTCCCTCCAAAAAATTTGAATAGCTAACTAACAAAAAAACGTGCCAAAACTCCATTGTCGGAGCGTTGACACGCGGTACCATCCGTTTTTATCTGATAATCAGACCTCAATTAGTGTTCCTTTAGTGAGTGAATTCACTAAACTTTCATCTAGTTGGCTTCCAGTCCACGACCAACATTCCCTGACAGATTGCCATAAAGCTACTAGTCTCACAGAACAGTATTTAATTGATTCTATTCTAGCAAAAAATTAGAATTTTGACAAGGTAGGCTTTTAGTTCTCCTTGATCTCCCCCGAATAATAATTAATGGTCAAGCCATTCTGCACATTGGGAACAAAAACATTAAATTCTAAACTGCCGTCTGAAGACTTGGCTTCCAGATGACTGCCACTGGCAATGAGATTGTCCCCATCATAAATCAGAGTAACACGGTAACGGACACGTTTATTATTATCAAGAGCCCGACGGACAAGTCCTTCGTAGTAATTTTGCCCCGTTGACTCCGGACTGCTGGCCTGATTAGCCCAAGCCGTCTGAACCGCAACGTTTTGAGCATTACTGGTTGAGGCATCGAAGCCTCTCAAACCACCAACCAAAGCGTAACCCAACAAATGCCCCCGGTCAATAGCGTGGTCATAAGCCCCCGACAAGTCGTGTAGCTGATGCCACCCCGCTGGCGTCCACGAAGTCGAACCATTTCCCGTCTCCTCGCGATTACGATATTGGCGCGTTGACCTTGCCAGCAGAGCATTGGCAACCGATGGCACTGTCTGCCCCTGCACAGTCTTAGTTCGATTATTAGCATAAGGCTGGCTAGATACCTTGGCATCAAGTTTGGTTTTATTATTATTGATGATAAAAGCTCCCGCTTCATTCCATGTGATGTCTGCCCCCAATTGTTCCTTGACAGATGAGCTCAAGACGCTTGAAGCTAGCGCTTTAGACGGTGTTTTGTCTGAACTGTCGCTACTGACATGAGAAATACGCCTTGACTGAGCCCTCTTGTCCTGACTAACCAGTCTCGTTGCCACTTGCTTAATAGGATTATCTTTAGGCAACACATCGCTGGTAGCGATAAAAGTAACTAACAGGGTCACAAGGACTGCCACTGTTGACCAGATGGATTTCTGTGTCTTTTTTTTCTTAGCCATTATTTCCTTTCATAGAAAAAGTAGGTCAAGCCTACTTTCCTGTAAATTTATTGATAATTGACACCCACTTTTCCGTTGATAAGATGGAGAAGGGATTCTTCCCATCGCCAAACACACTGTAACCCAACATAAGCCCGATGGCCAAGAAGAGGACACAGAGGACAGCGACTAAAAGAACCAAGAGACATTGCTTGAGAACATAACGCCAACCAGTATTCATTTTAGGCCTCGCTTACTCGCTTGATAGAAGCTCCTAAATTAGCTAATTTTTCATGGAATTTATAGTAACCACGATCCAAATGGGTCAATTTACCGACAACAGTTGTTCCATTGGCCACCATCCCTGTTAAAATCAAGGCTGCACTGGCACGCAGGTCTGTTGACATAACAGGTGCTCCCTGCAAGTCATTACCACCATGAATCATGGCCGTGTCACGCAGAATTTCTGAGTGTAAGCCCATGCGGCGCATTTCTTCCAAATGTTGGAAACGATTTTCAAAAACTGTTTCAATCATCGTCGACTCACCATTGACAACGGCCATCAAGGCTGTGAACTGAGCCTGCATATCGGTTGGGAAACCTGGATGAGGGAGGGTTTTCACTGTAACAGGTTTTAATTTGGCTGTATCTGATTTAACACGAATTCCCCTTTCTTCCTCGGTTACTTCAACGCCCATTTCTTTAAGTTTCAAAATCAAAGGACGATTGTGTTCCCAAACAGCATCTTTAATCAAAACATCACCAGATGTCATAGCTGCAGCAACCATAAATGTTCCTGCTTCAATACGATCTTGAACCACATCATGTTCTGTACCATGCAACTGGTCAACACCTGTGATGGTCAAGGTTTCTGTCCCTGCTCCCCTGACCCTAGCGCCCATTTTGTTAAGCAAAGTAGCTAGGTCAACGATTTCTGGTTCACGCGCAGCATTTTCAATGACAGTCGTCCCTTCAGCCAGAGTAGCTGCCATCATAAGGTTTTGAGTGGCTCCCACAGATGGGAAATCCATGTAAATATGTGCCCCCTTTAATTTGTCAGCTGTCGCTGTGATATCGCCACCAAACTGAGTGATCTTAGCTCCCATAGACTCCAAGCCCTTAAGGTGGAGGTCAATGGGACGGCTACCAATGGTACAACCGCCAGGCATAGAGACCTTAGCATGACCATTTCGAGCTAAAATCGGCCCTAAAACAACGATGGAAGCACGCATCTTGCTAACGTATTCGTAAGGAGCAATATCCAGAATATCACCAGAAGCGTCAACAACCACCTCATTTTGATCTTCATTGAAATCAACCTTGATATCCAAGCCGCGAACCACATTATTCATGGTAAAGACGTCAGACAAAATTGGTACATTTCTTAAAATAGTTTTTCCTTGAGTCGGCAAGATAGTCGCTGCCAATAGCGGCAAAACAGCGTTTTTAGCACCTTCAATCGTTACCTCACCTTGTAGGCGTGTATTGCCTCCTTCAATTATGATTTTATCCACAATTTTCTCGCTTTCTTAAATGTTCGTAATAAGATTATACCATAGTTTGACCTTTACTGTCTTAATGAAGCGTTGTAAAAATGGTCTGACAAACAGTGATGATTTCCAACATAAAGTGACTAACTAAATAACCCAAGCCAATACTCAATAAAATCAGGAAAACTCGCAAACGCCCCACATTTTCTTGGGGTGATTTGAGAAACTTAGCCCAATCAAAAGTGTTCAACAAAAGCTGATGCACCATCGTAATAAAAATCATGTGACTCAACAAGGTCACCATACTCGATAATAATTCCATGGAAATATTATACCAAAATTAAGAACACTTAGCCATTTACCAACGAGACTGGAAATACTGGTGCCTTTTTAGATAATACCTATAAAAAACTCTGGTCAAAATCAAATACTAAGCTGAAAGTAATAACAGCCGACCAGATAAAACTTGCTCCTACCATTAGATGGACTTTTGCTAGTTTTATAAACTCGCTTCCATTATTTGACGGGCTTGTTCTGACCCATAAAACTCAATCCCACCGTGCGATAGCATTTTTGACTCTGACAAGCCTCGTCGTAACATATGAAAACTAGCTTTAACTCTAACAGTCTCCGTTGCAACATGCAAAAATTAAATTCTGATATGGTAACTCTCATCGTACGATGCAAAGATGTTAAAAAATCAGCTGGTCTTTGATGACATATACTTGAAGAAATCCATTACAGGGACATTGTTTATTGCAGTAACAAGCACCTTAAAACAAAATAAAGAGGACTTAATCCTGTGCAATACAGAACTAAATCCATAGATCAATTTATCGTCTGACTTTTGAGGTGACGTTCAGCACTGTTCTTTTTTATTCATCAACGCATAGTAACAAATTCTTCGGCGCCAGTTGGGTGGATAGCGACTGTATTGTCAAAATCTTCTTTTGTTGCTCCCATCTTGATAGCAACAGCAAAGCCCTGAATCATCTCGTCTACTCCGTATCCGATACCGTGGAGACCAATCACCTTTTCTTCCTGACCAAGGGTCACTAACTTCATCTTGCAAGCTTGACGATGCCTAGTCACTGCCGTGTACATTGAGGTAAAGGTTGAGCGATAGACTTTGATATTTTCCTGGCCGAATTTAGCAATGGCTGCTTCTTCAGATAAACCAACAGAACCGATGGCAGGATGGCTGAAGATAACAGTAGCCACATCCTTGTAGTCCATCTTAGCATTTGGTTTATTGTTAAAAAGACGTTCTGACAGCTGGCGACCAGACTTAACAGCAACTGGTGTAAGTTCTAATTTTCCATTGACATCGCCCAGCGCATAGATGCCTTCAACGTTAGTATTTTCAAATTCATCAGTAGCGATGAAGCCCTTGTCGTTGAGTTCAACGCCTGTTTTTTCCAAGCCGAAGCCTATCACATTGGGACGGCGACCAATGGCCCAGATAAGCGTATCAACCGTGTATTCTTCACCATTTTCCAAGATAAGGGTCAAACTATCATCCTCATTCTTGATAACTTCTTTAGGAACAGAAAAAGTATGTAGTTCAGGACCATCTTCCTCCATAGCATCAACTAAGGTTTTGATGATTTCCTTGTCAAAGGTGCGCAGAGGACGGTCTTGACGAACAAAGAGATGCGTATCGCTCCCCAACGCATGCAGCACACCAGAAATTTCAACAGCGATATAACCTGCTCCCACAACAGCTGTACGCTTTGGCACAGCATCTAATTCAAAGAAGCCGTCTGAGGTAATACCGTACTCGGCTCCAGGAATATCTGGGTAAAGAGCATGTCCCCCTGTCGCAATGAGAATATGTGGAGCGGTATAAAGCTCACCTGCCACTTCGACTGTATGAGTATCCACAAAAGTCGCATAATCATAAATACGCTCAACCCCATTGCTGTCAAAACCACGCTCGTAAGAAGCGTGGATGCGGTCAATATAGGCCTGACGATTAGCCTTAAGCACATCAAAATTAAAAGCATCTGTTGTCAGGTCAAAGCCATAATCAGCAGCATAATTATTGATAGTTTCGGCAACCTGAGCACCATACCACATCACCTTTTTAGGAACACAACCTACGTTGACACAAGTACCCCCAACTTCCTTGCCTTCAAACAAAACAACCTTAGCTCCATGCATCGCCGCACGATTAGCGGAAGCAATTCCACCAGAACCGCCACCGATGACGATGTAATCATATTCTTTTACCATTTTACTTCTCCTCGTAGTCAATAATAATCCTACTGTATCATAAAAGAAGGGCTGCCGCAATTATCTGATATGGAAATTGTACCAATCAGTTAAAATGCCAAAAATCCTGAATAGCATCATAGTTTTAACTTACTAATTTGACTCTATAATGTCTGTAGTGGGTAAATCTCATTTAGATATTATGGAGCTTTTAAAATGTATAAAGAAATCCCATATGACTTATAATGAAAAACGTTCAAACAACTCACTAGAAAGAGTCATATGGAACTGCTAGGTTATATCAAAAATTGATTGACATCAAAGACCCAATATCACTTTGGATAAAAAATATGACCAACTCTCCATTCATCAAGAAGATCATGCCAAACTAGACTACTATGTACCTCAGTGCTCTGCCTGTCAAGAAAAAATGGACTAGAACAACTTCCAAAGTTCCTACAAAATTCCCTACCTCAAGATGATTGGTTTCAAAGTGCTCATCCGTCTTAATTAAGTGTAAATCTTGTAGGAAAATGGCTGTCGCTAAGACCTCTTTGATCATAGAAAAGCATCAGATTTCCAACATCATTAATCACAAAATCACTGAGAAACTTATGAGCCATGAAGCCATGATCAGGATTGCTGATGACCTGTCCGTTTCTGTCTCAACTGTTTACCGCCAGCTAGAGCGCTTTGAGTACAGGACAGATTTAACTTGGTTAGCCGAGAATATGTCGTGAGATTAGTATGCTTTTAAGGAAGGAAAGATGAGTTTTATTGCACAAGATTTCGATTATAGCAAAATTATCGCTATCCTCGATGGACGCACTCAGGCTGTCATCAAAAAACACTTCATACGCTATTTCCACAAGGTTCATAGCCGCATCAAAGTCATCACTATAGTCATGTTTGGCTCCTACTATTGCATCGCTAAATTGCTGTTTTCCTAACGCGAAAATCGTTCTTGATTGATTCTATATCATCCAAATCATGAACCAATTTGGCTGTAAATCGTACGAATGCAAGACTTTAGAAAATCATTCTGATTCTCTCTTTACTAGACAAACTAATCCACTTCAGCTGATAAAGAGATAAAATAAAGAGAATCAACAAAATCAAGCTGTAACTCCAGAGGAGCTGCCTCTCCCATATATTTCAAGTATTAAAACACCACCCAAAAACGATTTTTCGGTTGAGGATAAGCGGATACTTATTTACAACTTCTTCTTTTATAATAGAGAGATACAGAGTGTTTAGTTGATAATCAGCAGAGCTAATAATAGAACGAAGAAGATATCATCAGTCAATAAATCAGGTGAGAAAAATCTCCCACCGACTAGAAGGGAGAGAATCCGGATAAGATTCAAAATTTGGTAGAGTTTTTCATTGGCTGTCCTCCTTAGCTCGTAGGCGTTGCTTCAACTCTCTTTTACCCTTGAAAACGAGGATAAGCATGATAAGCTCATAAATGACAAAGAAGACTAGGAAACAGTGCAGGAAAAATTCTTCAGGCAGGATCCAGATGACAGGATCCGTCGCTGGATTGAAGAGCCAAGAAGAGTCTCCTGGAAAAAGCACTTGATGAAAAAGGGTAAAAAAGGTATCAAAACCTGTCAAAAGCGCTGCTAGACCGATGATAATCGGAGCTAATGCTGCTGTTATAAATACTCTCTGATGGAGGAAAAGTGATTTTTCTGCTCTGCTATTTTTCAAAAAACGCCAAGTAGGGAGGGACAAAAGGACAAAGACGGCCTGCGCTAGATGAAAGAGATGCTTAACATCCGCAAAATGCTTAAGACCGCTCTTTGAGGAGTGAAAAGCAGGCAGGGATAAACGATGGGCGAAAGGATTAGTTAGGTAGTTCATGAGGATGTTAAAATTGCTCAATATAGTCTTTTTTGTCAAAAAGACGACCTTTTCTAAACCCAGATAGGAAACTTCTAGTGGATAAATGAACCAGGCCAGATAAATGGTCAGTAAAACGGCCACCGATAAAAGCCAAAGCCAAGTTGTAAAAGTCCACCATCTAATTTTCATCGAAATCCCACTCATCTAAACTAGCCAAGACATGGTCAGGCTGAACTGGCAGCGTTGACACCTCCTCTGGCTTAGTAAAACCTGTTGTCACCAACAAGGTTGCGATGTCATTTTTGATACCTGCCATGATGTCCGTTAGGTAATTATCACCCACCATGATGGCTTCATTACGCTCAACACCCAAAACTTCCAAGGCCTTATTCATGATAATAGCCTTTGGTTTTCCGATAATAACAGGCTCCACGCGCGTGGCTACTTCAATCAGCTTGATAATAGAACCTGCGCCTGGCATAAGACCACGCTCAGTTGGAATATTGAGGTCTGGGTTGGTACCGATGAAGAGAGCACCCTTTTGAACAGCCAGTGTCGCGATAGCCAATTTGTCATAGGTTACTTCCCAATCCAAACCGACTACCACGTAGGCTGGATGCTCCGTGTCTTCCACGAAACCAGCTTCAGCTATGGCTTGTTTAAGCCCCACATCACCGATAACATAGGCTGTCTTACCGCGGTTCATATCTTTCATATAATCCACAGTCGCCATAGTCGCTGTATAAATTGTTGGCAGAGGCGTCTTAACATTAAAACCTTTCAGCATTTCCTGAACCATCTCAGGCGTACGCGTTGTGTTGTTGGTCACTAGAAGATAAGGTATTTTCTTTTCTTGTAGGCGTGCAATGAAACGCTCCCCTGCTGGAATACGGTCTTTCCCCTTGTAAATAGTGCCATCCAAATCAATCAAATATCCTTTATAGGTCATTGGTTCATCCTTTTCTAAAATTTATTACTAACAATCTATCTGCGACTACCAATGGTTGTCCTTTGAAGAACAAGCATCCGCTCACTATTTTACCTTCCAGTCAACTATAGCTTGAGCGTGGAGGCCACCTTCTGATCTGATTTCATGCTTACTAGTCAAGCCATCCATCTCCACACAAGAATGGATATCAGTGCCATAATGAATTTCCTTGATATATTTGAGGTGGATGCGATGAGGTACATGTTGACTTAGAAAGTCTAACTCCATCACTTCATAAAGCCACTCAAAATACTTGCTATTGTTGACATGACCATTCATATCAAGATCAAAAAAGCGGACATGGTAAAGAGTTTCTGTCGGATTATCCAGCTGGCTGTACCTTGGACCTCGGATAATTTTTTTGATCTTTTCACATTCATAGACTTTGACAATATCATCCACAACAGTATGAACCTTGCGCGTATCAAAATCCATCAGTACAAAAGTGGAATGAATAGTCATGATTTGTTGGCCATCTTGACCAAAAATTCTAAAGTCGCGGTAACAAAACAGCTTATTGTAGGCTATCGCTTCTGTCTCAATCTCAATAGTCTCAGCATACTTGGGCAGGCGGTCAATTTCAATATCATACTCAGTAATAATCCAAACTAGGTTGTATTTATTGAAAATAACATCATCGCTAACGCCCAATTTTAAGGAATGCTTGCCCGAAATTTGTAGTGCCAAAGAAAGCAGTTGAGGCAACTTCATATTTTGATTGACATCAGATTCGTAAAAGGGAACCTGATAAGCTTCTCGATAAGTTAATGCCATGTTTTACTCCAATATAAATTTTTCAGCAACATTGTCTCCCAAAAAGAGACCTTTTTTAGTCATTCGAACAATATTTTTATCTGGTACTAACAATCCCTGTTCTTGTAATTCTGCCACGACTTCACCATAGCGGTCTGAAAAGGAGAGGCCGAATTTTTCTTCAAAATGCTTGATGGACACGCCTGTTCTTTTCCGAAGGCCAAGGAAAAGTTCCTCTTCCATCATTTCTTCCTTGGTTAGAACTTCCTCAGACAAGCGGACATTACCCTCGGCTACACCTTTAAGGTAGTGCTGAATAGGACCTCGATTGCGGTAGCGAATGCCATCAAGATAGCCCGATGCTCCTGCACCCACACCATAATATTCTGCATTATCCCAATACATGAGGTTGTGGCGGCTTTCAAAACCTGGCTTAGTAAAGTTTGAAATCTCATAGTGCTCAAAACCCTGAGCTTCCACTTCAGAAATGATATAGTCAAACATCTCCGCTTCTAAATCTTCCGTTGGCAAATTGAGCTTACCGCGCCGCATTTTGTTCATAAAAACGGTGTGGTGTTCTAAAATCAGACTATACAAACTCAAGTGAGGTATATCAAGTGCCAGGGCCTTAGCCACATTCTCACGAACGTCCTCCATGGTCTGACCAGGCAAAGCATAAATCAAATCAATGGAAATATTATCAAAACCTGCCGCCTTCAATCGGTCAACGCTCTCATAAATCTGAGCCTCATTATGGCCGCGCCCAATTTGCTTGAGGTGACGGTTGTTAAAAGTTTGCACACCCAAGGACACACGGTTAACCGATGATTTTTCCAGCACCGCTATTTTCTCAGGCGTCAAGTCACCAGGATTAGCTTCAATGGTAAGCTCCTCTAACTTACTTAAATTCAAATTTTTAGTCAAATGGCTGAGCAGAAAGTCCAGTTGTTCAGCCGAGATGGCTGTCGGTGTTCCTCCGCCGATGTAAAGCGTCCGCAACTGGCTAATCTCGTAACTCTCAAACTCACGAATGAGAGCCTGCAAATAAGCATCCACAGGCTGATTTTTAATAAAAACTTTTGAAAAGTCACAATAATAACAGATTTGTGTGCAAAACGGAATGTGCACATAAGCAGACGTTGGTTTTTTTAACATGCTCTTATTTTAACATTTTTCAAAAAGAAATGAGGTATTTTAAGTTAAAAACTTTTTGTCTTGACAAGAAAAAGTAGACAGTGTATACTTGTTGAAACAATAAAAGGAGTAAACATGAAGCGAAATACCCCTGAATTAAAAGAAAAGCTCATTCAAACTGGAGTTGAAGAAATTCAAAAACATGGCATTGATCAACTATCGCTCAGGACTGTTGCCAGAGCTTGTGGGGTAACTCATGGAACTCCCTACAAACATTTTGAAAGTAAAGAAGGTTACTTAAAGGTTGTCCTCAGCCGCCTTTCAGATAGTTATAACAGTGCAGTCACTAAAAATATTGACAATTTCACAACTGCCAGAGAACAGCTTATTCAAATGGGACTGAATTTTGTTGTTTTTGCGCAAGACAACCCCTATCACTTTGAAGCGCTATTTATCAAGTATCCTTTCAATTACATGAAAGTCACCTCAGAAACCATTATCACCACAACGAGCCTGCCTGGATTTGATCATTTTAAAGATATTGTAACTAGGCTGCGCCAAGAAAAACAGCTAATTAGCAACGAAACTGATACCCTTATTCATTTTTGGAGTTTCATTTCTGGACTGAGTGTCTTGATTAAAAGTCCCATCGGCGACAACTTCACCCAGCAAGACATTCAGGAAATTATTGAACAAATGTTAAACATTTACATCAAAGGAGGCCAAAGATGAATATTCTAATCATTTACGCACACCCAAATCACAAGAGTTTTAATGGTGCTATTCTTAAGCAAGTCCAAGATCACTTAGACCTCAAGCATACTGTCAAACTTTTGGATCTCTATGCCGAAAAGTTTAATCCTGTGCTCTATTTTGATGAAGATCATCGTCGTCGAGATATGGCCGTAGATCCTGATACTCAAACCTACCGCGACCTTATTACTTGGGCAGATAAACTTATCTTTATCTTCCCAGTCTGGTGGAGTGGCATGCCAGCCATTCTAAAGGGCTTCATTGACCGTGTCTTCGCTTCTGGCTTTGCCTATTCCTACAAAAAGATGGGGATGGCTGGACACCTTAATGGTAAGACCGCTTGGATCATCACGACGCACAATACACCAGGCTTTCTCACTCCTTTTGTCCAAGATTATGGCAAGGTATTGAAAAGGCAAATTTTTAGCATGTGCGGTATCAAGCCTTGTAAGCTAACCTCACTTGCTCATCTGAGAGGCATTGATTTGAAAAAACGTCAAAAGATGCTGGAAAAAATCGCCACACAGGCAAGTCAGCTATAGTCATAACGACCCGTGAAAACGGGTGGCTTGTACACCGGCTATAAGCCGTTTTCCTCCAGCGACGTCTAAAGATGTTCGCCGAACTTCGTTCAGGTTAGTGCTATGATTACTTGACTAATGCCCGTAACAACGGGCTTTTATCTTGTTCTAAAACTGCCATCTGAAAATGGATCTTCATACTCTTTGACACTCAAGAATCAAGTGCGATGTCATTTTTCTCCTGCTCTTGAATATATTTTGCTACCGTCTTTTCGTTCAGTCCAACGGTACTCACATAGTAGCCTCTAGCCCAAAACTTTCGATTTCCATACTTATATTTTAAATTAGCGTATTTATCAAATATCATGAGAGCACTTTTACTTTTCAATACCCCATGAAATCGGAAATCGAAAGTTTTGGTGGTATCAAGACGAGCATATGAACATGATCTGGCATCATATGTCCCTCAATGATTTCCACGCCCTTGTATTGACATAGGTGACGGAAATATTTAATTAAGTCCTGCCTAATTTTGTAGTAAATGGATTTTCTGAGGTACTTAGGTGTGAAAACTATATGGATAGAGCACATCTATTTTGTATGTGATAAACTGTAGCTGGTTTTAGCCATTTTTTACTCCATTATCTAACTTGAACAATTAATCAGATTATAACAGGAAAAAGAAATGGAAGCTCAAAGCCTTGTCAGCCACCAGCTATGCTGGTGGCTTTCTTATTTTTCTCGTAGAGAAAAATAAGAAAGCCATAATAAAAGACCCTAGCATAATAGCTAAGGTCTTTAAGACGTTGTTAAATCAACGATTATTTTTTAAGGTTGTAGAATGATTTCAAACCACGGTATTCAGCAACTTCACCAAGTTGATCTTCGATACGAAGCAATTGGTTGTATTTAGCAATACGGTCTGTACGTGACAATGAACCAGTCTTGATTTGTCCAGCATTAGTTGCAACTGCGATGTCAGCGATTGTTGAGTCTTCAGTTTCACCTGAACGGTGTGATACAACGGCAGTATATCCAGCTTCTTTAGCCATTTCAATAGCTTCGAATGTTTCAGTCAAAGTACCGATTTGGTTAACCTTGATAAGAATTGAGTTAGCTGCACCTTCTTTGATACCGCGAGCAAGGTAGTCAGTATTTGTAACGAAGAAGTCGTCACCAACTAATTGAACACGTTTACCGAGACGTTCAGTAAGAGCTTTCCAACCATCCCAGTCATTTTCATCCATACCATCTTCGATAGTGATAATTGGGTATTTGTTAACCAATTCTTCAAGGTAATCAATTTGTTCAGCAGCGGTACGTTTAGCACCTGTTTCACCTTCAAATACAGTGTAGTCATAAACGCCATCTTTGTAAAATTCTGATGACGCGCAGTCAAATCCGATGAAGACTTCTTCACCTGGTTTGTAACCAGCTGTTTCGATAGCTTTGATGATTGTTTCTACAGCATCTTCAGTTCCATCAAATTTAGGAGCGAATCCACCTTCGTCACCAACAGCTGTTTCAAGGCCACGCTCTTTAAGGATTTTCTTAAGTGTGTGGAAGATTTCAGCACCCCAACGAAGAGCTTCTTTGAATGTAGGCGCACCAGCAGGCACGATCATGAATTCTTGGAAAGCGATTGGAGCATCTGAGTGAGAACCACCGTTGATGATGTTCATCATTGGAGTTGGAAGAACTTTAGTGTTGAAACCACCAAGGTAGCTGTAAAGTGGCACTTCAAGGTAGTCAGCGGCTGCACGAGCTACAGCAATAGAAACACCAAGAATAGCGTTGGCACCAAGTTTACCTTTGTTTGGAGTACCGTCAAGAGCGATCATAGCGCGGTCGATAGCTTGTTGATCACGTACATCGTAACCGATGATTGCTTCAGCGATAACATTGTTAACGTTGTCAACGGCTTTTTGAGTTCCAAGACCGTTATAACGAGATTTGTCACCATCACGAAGTTCAACTGCTTCGTGTTCCCCAGTAGAAGCTCCTGAAGGAACCATACCACGTCCGAAAGCACCTGATTCAGTGTAAACTTCTACTTCAAGTGTTGGGTTACCGCGTGAGTCAAGGACTTCGCGAGCGTAAACATCAGTAATAATTGACATTATGTTACTCTCCTTATGAGTTTAATATTTTTACATGTTAATAATACCACAATCTTGGGCTTTAAGCAAATTAAAAACGAAATTAATGAAAATGCTTTTCCAACCACCAATATTAAACTTATCTTGTCGCCAAAATCATCTGTTAAAATCATGAAAACTACCAAAGTATTTTCAAGATATTCTGTAATTTGTTTCATAATCTCCCACACAGCAATTTAAAACAAAATAAGGTATAATCAAAGATATAAATCTTGAGGTGACTTATGGAAAAGATAATCGATAAAAAGGTGATGCAGGCTACTAGTGGTGAAAAACGCTTCAATCCTGACGAGCAACGTAAATATTTTGGGACTTTTGCAGAGCGTGTTGTTCTCAGTATTCTGTTTGAAGATGCACAACAAGCAAATCTTATAAAAAATTTTGAAAGTATTTTAGCCGAACAAAAAGACAAGTATGACACCGTCATTCTAAAGATCTCTTCTAAATTGTCCTTGACAGCTCAAATGTCTTACATGAAAGTAGCACAAAAACTAGATATAACCGCGACAATTATAGATGAGAGTAAAGCCGACTCGCCTTTCGGTATCATTGTACATACCGACCTTGCTGAGAACCTAGAAGAAACTAATGTAAAACAGCTCTACCCACAGTATTTTGAGGGAAAGTTACTACAAACTTCAACTGAAAAAAAATCTTTTTGGAAAAAATTATTTCATTAAGGAGCGAGTCCATTAGGATTTGCTTTTTTCTATTTCTCGTAAAAGATTCCCTATATTTTGTGCCGTTCGAATGAGATTTAGTCTAGCGTGTGCCAGTGTATTTTCCAAACTATCAACACCTGCAATGATAGGAAAAGCTGCTATAATATTTTCAATAGGAAAGGCAGGTAAATCCTCCTTCAAACTTCCACAAATGGCAATGATTGGAATGCCATCTGGTGTCCGTCTGGCCACACCAATGGGAGCCTTCCCAGCCAAACTTTGTTTATCCATGCGACCTTCGCCTACAATCACTAAATCTGCATTTTGCACATGCCTATCAAAATCAAGTACATCTAGCACTGCATCAATTCCCGAAACGATCTGTCCGTTAGCAAAGGTCACTAGGCCTGCCGCCATACCTCCTCCTGCGCCTGCACCTTCTAACGAAAGAACTTCTGAATTAACTAATTGATAAAATGACGCCATAGCTTGATCCACCTGACCAAACTGGTCCTCTGTCAATCCTTTTTGAGCTGCAAAGGTGTAAGTAGCCCCTGATTGGCCGCAGAGGGGATTTTTGACATCCGTAATAATGGTAAGTTTAACTCGACTTAAATCTAATGATGGGCTAGTCATTTTTCGGATTTTTCCTAAATTTTCTCCAATCGGCTCTACAATTCTGCCATTTTCATCAAAGAAATGGTAGCCAAGTCCTGCTGCCATACCAATACCGCCATCGTTAGTCGCTGAACCACCTACACCAATCATGATTTCCTTGACACCCTGTTTAATCAAGTGACTAATCATCTGTCCAACACCTTCAGTCCGTAGTGTCAGAGGATTTCGCGCCTCCTTAGGAACCTTTCCTAGACCACAGATAGCTGCCATCTCAAAAACAGCAAGCTGACTATCACTAGCATAGTCCACTTCAACATCCTCTCCTAAAGCCCCTGTCACTATTAACTTGTGTTTGCTTAAATTGAGACCATCAATGAGAGCATCCATAGTGCCTTCGCCGCCATCACCAAGAGGAATGAGGTCAAAAGTTGCCTCTGGCAGTGCTTCCTGAAATCCAATCTTAAGTGCTTGAGCAACCTCATAAGCCGACAAAGATTCCTTGAAAGAATCAGGTGCAATAACGATATGCATAAAAAACCTCCTTTACTTGCTTTTCCTCACTTTTATTATATAATTTTTTCTAGTAAAAGGAGGGCATACAATGGAAAAATGGGACGCTTATTTGGAAAATGGTGAGAAAACAGGTCGATATCTTACACGTGGCCAACGGCCACTACCTGATGGCCTCTATCATCTGGTTGTTGAAGTCCTCGTTCAGCATGTCGATGAGCACATCTTTTTATGAAACGCGACATAAACAAGCCTAGTTACCCTAATTATTTTGAGGCTAGTGCTGGTGGCTCTGCATTAGCAGGTGAAAGCACGGAGGAAGCTATTTTGCGTGAATTGGAGGAAGAGACCGGCATCACCCCTTTAACTCTAACCTTCCTGGATAGGAATTTATATCGTAAAGACGCCTGCTTTATTGCCACAGCCGATTGTCCAAAATCAGCTGTGCGCTTGCAAGAAGAGGAAACAACAGATTATTGTTGGGTGCCCTTAGAGCAATTAACATATTTTATTGCCAATCACCTAGTCATACCTAGACAAGTTGAGTTATTGAAAGACTGAATAAAAGGAGAATAGGGAGACAAGCACTGATAAAATGGTCAACTCTCCACTCCCTGTTCTCCTTCTCGCTTGATTTATTACCAAGATTAGGCAAATAAAATTTATTTCAGTTAACTTGTTTACACACCTAGTCCTAGCTCTACTTCCTTTGAGGTCATCACAAATTCAAAAAGTTTATGGCTTTACCAAATGAAGTAGAGGCAAAAACAAATGGATTTAAGTTGAATAAAAGAAAGTCACCCAATCTTTAAATCAAACTAATCAAACATTTATTTGCATAACAGAAAACTAAAAACAAGCCGGAGATTCATTGCCCTAAAGCTAATCACTCTCGCTTGCTTTTTATTTGGATATGACATAAGGATTAGTAGTCAGTGATTTTTTTGCGATCATGAACATTGGATTGCTTACCTTGACGTGATTGAAGAACTGCTTCTACATCATCCAAAGTTACACCGGTTTCTACTAACATCACTGCTAGATGGTAGAGCACATCGGCGGTTTCATTGGCAATCTCATCCTTGTCTGTATTTTTGGCAGCGATGACTACTTCCGTCGCCTCCTCCCCAACTTTTTTAAGAATTTTGTCCAAACCTTTGTCAAAAAGATAGTTGGTATAAGATCCTTCCTTGGGATATTGTTTACGATTTTGTGCTTCCTTATAAAGTGTTTCAATCATGTGATGTTCTCTCCTTTTCTTTTGAAAATACCCATTTTTAGGGTTGAAATATATATTTTAAAGTAGTGAATCCAAAGTTTAGACAATATGAGGCCGCATACTAAAGCAATCACTAGCAAAATTGATGTTGCTCAAAATGAACGACTGGTTATGAGATGTTGTGATTACTGCCTAAACACTTTTTTAGAATAGCAATTATAAACAGCTTGAAGGTATTTTGATTATGACCATTTCTGAATCTAGTCCTCCAATAAATACTGGAATTAAAATTAGCAAAAAACAGGATAATATATCAATAGCCTTATTCTCTTTTAAATCTAATAATACAGTCGCAATGAAAGCAACTGAGACTAATATTATCGTTGAAAACAGATTATTTTTTCATCAACTTTTAATTCAAATGAAATATATGAATTGTTCCAATAATAGACACTTACAAGTGAGCATAAGCAAATATCAATAATATATTGGTAATATTTGAATTTTTAATCTGAAATCTCAATATCGCAAGCAAGAATACTTGCATGACCAACCAAAACATATTGAATACATAAGCCATTATTAATGTCCTATCAGAATGAACCTTAATATGGTACTGTTTTTGTAAATAGTAAGGCCAAGAAGAACAATTCCGGTACCCGTAAGCTTCTTAAAAATGCAAAATTCATTGACTGATACCGAGTCTATCTAGCTCATCAATATGACCAATTATCCATAAATAGACTATATCAAATAGGTTAAACAAAAACCTTCTTACTCTTTTCAAAATAAACTTTAAATTGAGCAATCACCTGTTCTTGGTAGATAACACAGAAAAATAACTGGTAGATTATCACCTTATATACTTACTAATAAAAAATATGACACTGCTGATGACAAAAAGAGCTATATCCATTTATCAGAGCCAGCAGTTAATACCTTTTTAGACTTCATCAATTGCCAATAATATCAGCAAGGTAATAATTACAAGAAACTCTAAAGTATTCCCACCAGTGAGTAGCAAAATAGAATCAGTAATCACTGAAATTCGAACTGTCAGAGCTCCTATCACAAGTAGGGAAGCTATACTAAACACTGGCAACAAAGCTGCTAATCACAATAAAAACTCCAAATAACCTTGACACCTCTCTTCAATACTTCTTTTCTCCTCACTTTAAAGGATAAATCTCATTGAAAAAACAGCTATAAGCTCCTGTGTGACAGGCTGCGCCATCCTGTTTAACGGAGATGAGCAAGGTATCTTGGTCGCAATCGGTTTTGATGGATTTGACATGTTGATAATGGCCGGAAGTCGCACCCTTATGCCAGAGTTCATTTCGGGAACGGCTCCAATAGTGCATTTGCTTGGTTTCAAGTGTCAGACGATAGGATTCCTCATTCATATAGGCCAGCATGAGAACCTGTCCCGTCTGATAATCCGTTACAATAACAGGAATGAGTCCGCCTTGCTTGGCAAAATCGAGTTTTATGCCTGTCATAATCTCACCTCAATTCCAGCAGCTGCCACAGCTTTTTTGGTATCTGCAATCGCCACCTCTCCATAATGGAAAATAGAAGCTGCCAAGGCACCCGTTGCAGGGGTCTTCTGAAAAACTTCCACCATGTGGGCAATATTGCCTGCACCGCCCGACGCTATAATGGGCACATTAACAACCGCAGCCACGCTATTTAGCATATCTATATCAAAGCCTGACTTGGTGCCATCTTTATCCATAGAAGTCAAAAGAATCTCACCAGCCCCCAGACTGACAGCTTCTTTAGCCCAGTCGAGCAGTTCCCTGCCAGTGTCTTTTCTTCCACCAGCCACATAAACATGCCAACTACCATCGTCTTGCTTTTTAGCATCAATGGCAACGACGACACACTGATTGCCAAATTTCTCCGAACAGTCTTTGATAAGTTGAGGGTTGGCTAGGGCTGAGGAATTAACAGCCACCTTGTCCGCACCTGCCTTGAGCATTTTTTTCATGTCTTCAACCGTACGAATGCCGCCGCCGACCGTAAAGGGGATAAAGACTTGATCAGCTACGCGCCGAACCATATCAACAGTGGTGTCACGTTCTTCATGGGTTGCGGTAATATCCAAAAAGACTAGTTCATCGCAACCAGCTTCATAATAAGCGCGTGCTGAGTCAACGGGATCACCGACATCTGCCAGATTGACAAAATTGACCCCCTTAACCACACGACCATTCTTAACATCTAAGCAAGGGATAATCCTTTTTTTTAACATAGGCTAGTCCTCAAAAGCTTTCAGTTGATCTAGGTTGATATTGCCACTGTAATAGGCCTTACCCACGATAGTACCGGCAACTCCAATTTTTTGGAGCTTTGTCAAATCGCTGAGCTCTGCAATGCCACCTGATGCAATGACCTTAGCGGTTGTAAGTTCAGCAACTAGACGTTCATAATGGGCAAAATTGGGTCCCGTCAGGGTGCCGTCACGGTCAACGTCAGTATAAACAAAGAGACTGACACCCATTTTTTCCATTTCCTTGGCCAAGCTGATGTAGTCAACTGTACTGGTTTCCAGCCATCCTTCTGTCGCCACATAGCCATTTTTAGCATCAATACCAACCACAATTCTATCTGCCCCAAACTGCTCTAGAGCAGTTTTGACAAAAGCAGGATCCTTGACGGCCATTGAACCAATGATAACGCGGTCAATGCCTACCGCAAGATAATCAGCAATCTGCTCTAGCGTGCGAATGCCACCACCGACCTCAACACCAAGACCTGTCGCCACCTTTAGCGCCGCAATTAAATCACGGTTGGTCGCGCGACCATCCAGTGCACCGTCCAAGTCTACCACATGGATAAACTTAATGCCTGCATCCGCAAAAATACGTGCCTGTCCCAGAACATCAGAATTAACGACCGTTTTCCGGGCAAAATCCCCCTTAAAGAGACGAACTGCCTCTCCATCCTTAATATCAATTGCAGGTAAAATTTGCATATCTAAGATACCCAGTGCTTTTCACTTCTAGTGAAACTTGGCGACTCTTGAAACTCAAGATCACCTCCTTTATTTCTCACTAGATAAGCACGGCTCAATCAAAAATTCTGAATGAGCTTATCCTTTCTCTTGTATTCTTCTATTTATCACACAACGCCACAAATTTCTCCAGAATGCCTAAACCCACATCGCCTGATTTTTCAGGGTGAAATTGAGCTCCATAAACATTATCCTTGTGAATCATAGCTGGTACTTTGATAGAATAGTCAGCTGTGACATCAATGAATTGATCTGGGACATCCGTGAAGTAACTGTGTACAAAATAAACTGACTGCCCTTCCAAGTCATCTGTCAGAGGAGTTTCCTGCTGTATAGTTAAATCATTCCAGCCCATGTGAGGTACCGGCATGTCTATCTTGATAGGAATCTCACGGCAAATTCCTGGAATAAAGCCAAGACCAGCTGTTTCTGTGTGCTCCAAGCCTTTTTCCGTCAAAATTTGCATGCCCAGACAAATGCCCAGAAGCGGTGTGCCAGCAGCTACCGCTTCTTTGATAGCAGTGACTAACCCACGCTTTTCCAGTTCTGCCATGGCTGTCGGATAAGCGCCGACACCTGGCAAAATGAGACCGTCTGCTGCTAAAATTTTATTTCTATCAGCTGACAATTCTGCCTCTACACCAAGCTTGTTCAAAGCACGTAAGACATTTGCAGTATTGCCGGCATCATAGTCAATGACGATTAATTTCATAACAGCCCCTTTGTCGAATTGACTCCGTGAATCTCTGGATTGATAGTGATAGCTTCGCGAAGTGCACGGCCAGTTGCCTTAAAAAGACTTTCTGACTTGTGGTGATTATTTTTACCATGCAAAATCTTCAAATGCAGGTTCATCTGTACATTAAAAGCCAGCGCTTGGAAGAACTCTTCTACCAACTCTGTATCGAAATTGCCTAGGGTTGGATTAGTAAACTCACAGTCAAAAACCAGATAGCTACGTCCTGACAAATCCAGGCTAGCCATGCCCAGGGTTTCATCCATAGGAACAAAACTTGTCCCATAACGATTGATACCCGCTTTGTCACCTAGTGCTTCCTTCAATGCTTGACCGAGGACAATACCTACATCTTCCACTGTGTGATGGCTGTCAACGTGAAGGTCACCATCTGCCTTAACCACCAGCGAAATACGGCTGTGTCGAGCAAATAGGGTCAGCATGTGATCAAAAAAGCCAACACCCGTGTCAATGTCCACTGGCTCCTGTGCATCTAAGTTCAAACTAATCTTGATTTTGGTTTCAAATGTATTACGTTCAATGCTTGCTTGTCTCATATTTATTCTCCTGATCGTAACTGTTTAAGTTCTTTGTTCAAGGCCTGATCTTGACCATTTTCAAAAATGTAATCAATGAGGTCATTTTTAGATAAAACTTTGTTCAAAAATGTTTTATCCAAGGCAGTCAATAAATCTACCACGCTTTTCTTGGCAACTGCATTAAAGAGCTGGACGCGTTTGGTCTCTTTTATTTTACGTTTAGCAACCTCTGCTGGGTAACCAATGCCAAATTCCCCATCAAATAACTTTTCAATACTGTATTCTAAATTGAGTTCCCCCAACCAGCCATATCCTAATCCCAAAGAAAAAGACACAGCATTTCCATCATTAATACGTCCAAATAGAAAGGCATCTTGTGGATTTTGAACAAAGCCACAGATCACATTTGGCAAGGCATTACAGGCTAGAGCCATACCTTGTCCAGATGAACAGCCTGTAATCACAAAATCCACAGCTTGACTTGACAACAAAAAGGAAATCATCAAGGCAACCTCTGTGTAAGAATAGTTTTCTTCCTCTTCAAAAGCACCAAAGTTGACCACCTCATGTCCCAAAGGTTCCACAACCTTTTTAGTTATTCTGACCAGAGTTTCATTTTTGTCAATTTGAGTTGAGCCTTGAATAATAGCTATTTTCATATTTTTTTCTCGTCCACTATCTCAATCACTTTATACAAATCTGCTTCATTGATTTGGTAAGGGGCTTGTTGTCTGACAATTGGCTTGGCACAAAAGGCGATGCCTATGCCTGCTGTTTGTATCATGGGTAGGTCATTAGCGCCATCACCCATGGCGATGGTTTGGTCCAGCGTCAGCCCGTTTTCTGCTGCCCATTCTTGGAGCTTGGCTTTCTTGACCTCTTTGGTCACTACTTCTCCCAGCACGCGCCCTGTCAGCACTCCGTCAATCACCTCTAAACGATTAGCTTGCACGTAGTCCAGCTGCAAACGCTCTGCCAATTTATCCACTGTCTCGTGGAAACCGCCAGAGACCACACCTACCTTGAAGCCACGACGATGCAACTCGTCTACCAGTTCCTTAGCCCCCTGTGTAAAATGTATACACTCCAGAACCTTGTCAAAGATGCTTTCAGGAAGTCCTTTGAGCAGACCGACGCGTTCATCCAGCGCCTGCCTAAAATCCAACTCGCCCCGCATGGCACGCTCAGTGATGTTCGCAACCTGTGAACCGACACCAGCTTCCTCGCCCAGTAAATCAATTCCTTCTTCTTGGATGAGAGTTGAGTCCACATCCATAACTAAAAGTCCTTTAATCTCTGCCATTTCTCACCTCAATTGCCTTAGCATGAGCCTGCAGACCTTCCGCATAAGCCAAGGTGGTAATGTCATGTTCAGCCTTGTTAACCGCCGCCTTGCTATATTGTGTGTACTGGATTCGCTTGACAAAGTCGTGAACTCCTAGCGCAGATGAAAAACGGCTGGTTGCTGTTGTGGGAAGAACATGGTTAGCGCCAGCATAGTAGTCCCCGATTGGTTCACTGGTATAGTGGCCGAGAAAGATAGAACCTGCATTTTGCACTTTGTCCAGATAGTCATAAGCATTTTCCATAGCAATTTCCAAGTGCTCTGGAGCCACCTGATTCATAAGGTCAAACATACTGTCTGCATCTGGTGCAATGATGATACGGCCATTATTTTCCACTGAAGCACGTGCGATTTCCTGACGTGGCAATTCTAAAAGTTGTTTTTCTATTTCGACTTCCACGGCGTCAGCCAATTTCTTCGAATCTGTCACCAAGATAGCACGAGCAAGCTTGTCATGTTCAGCTTGAGATAACAAATCAGCTGCAACGTATTTGGGAATGGCCGTACTGTCAGCGATGACGCCGATTTCAGACGGTCCTGCAATCATATCAATTCCGACCAGACCAAAGACCTGTTTCTTAGCTGTTGCAACAAAAATATTGCCTGGTCCTGTAATCTTATCCACCTGAGGAATACTTTCTGTACCATAAGCCAAAGCTGCAACACCTTGCGCACCGCCGACTTGGTAAATCTTATCCACACCCGCTAACTTGGCTGCCACCAAAATAGCAGGAACAAAATGCTCTTGTGGCGGTGTAATCATGATGATTTCCTTGACACCTGCAATCTTAGCTGGAATGACATTCATGAGAACAGACGACGGATAAGCCGCTGTCCCGCCTGGAACATAAACTCCAACCCGCTCAATAGGACGAATAATCTGACCGCGAATAACTCCGTCTGACGGCTGATCTTCAAAGCCTGTCTCCAACTGCTGACGGTGATAACTTTCAATATTAGCCTTTGCATTCTCAAGCGCGGTCAAAACCTCCTTGTCCACCTCTGCAAATGCTTGGTCAATCAAGTTCTGTCCCACTTCAAAATCTGTTAGTTCAATCTTATCAAATTTAGCTGAATAGTCACGAAGAGCTTCATCTCCGCGCTTTTTAACATCCTCTACGATAGTTCGAACAGTATCCTCAACATCTAGATTCTGACGGCTGAGTTCCAGCTGCTCCTGATACAAAATCTTTGAAATTTCTTCATTACTTCCGGTTAAACGTTTCATTTAAAAGCAACCTCCTCATTTCCGACAATAGATTCAATTTTTTCAATAAAAGGCATGAGCTCAGGATTATTTTTCAGCGCAGCCTTATTGACAATCAGTCGAGCTGATATGCGGCAAATATCCTCGTAAACCTTGAGTCCGTTGGCCACCAAAGTAGATCCAGTCTCAACGATATCCACAATAGCATCTGCTAGGCCAATGACTGGCGCAATTTCTACACTACCTTGGATAGAGATAATTTCCACATCTTCTCCCTTTCTATTGAAGTGTTCCTTGGCTACCGTCGGGTATTTGGTAGCAATACGCTTGCGCTTATGGTCATGTGGCTGGTAGACATCAGTTGATGCCACTGAAAATTTGCAAAGCCCAAAATTGAGGTCCAACATTTCTAGATAACCCAATGGGTGTTCCATGAGAACATCCTTGCCAACCACTCCTAAATCTGCCACCCCATGACGGACATAAGTTGTCACATCTGGTGCCTTGACTAAAAGAAAACGAAACATCTTATCAGGGCTTTCAAAAATAAGATTACGCCCTTTGTCTTCCATAAAAGACATGTCAAAACCAGCTTTCTCAAGCAGCTCAACCGTTGATTTTTCAATGCGACCCTTGGTTAGAGCAATGGTAATCTGATTAGACATTGGCAATTCCTCCTTCATAATGCAAATCGTCATGAATGGCTTGGTAAATAGAATCCACATCAATTGCCCAGCCAACTGCGCTCAGTTCAGTAGCACCGAAACGTTCAAAGAGCTTGTCATAGCGACCACCAGACACGAAGGCATCGGGCACCTTTTCACCAAATACTTTAAACATAATTCCCGTGTAGTAAGGCATTTGTGATAACTGGCCCAAATCAAGTGTCACTTTTCCTAAACTGATTTCAAGAGAAGTAGTCAACTCTTCAATATCATCAAGCGCTGACAAAATCCCCTCATGAGAAACCAGTTGACGGGCCTTGCTAATAACCTCATCACTTTCCCCAAAAAGATACGGCAGGTTCTTAATAAAGACATCAAATGCACTGGGATGTGCCTTGGTAAATTCATTGAGTCCTGTAATATTTTTATCTCGAATAGCTGTTGATAAGCGGATAGCGCTGTCCTTGTCTAGCTCTAATTCTTCAAAAACCTGCTGTAAAATGGCTGCATGAGAAAATTCAAACTGATAAGATTTGACTTTGGCAACATCCAAGGCTTCCTTGGCAGCTAGAATTGCTTCGCTAAGTGCTTCCTTAACCGGATAACCTACAATTTCAATACCAGCCTGTGTATGCTCATTAGCCAGACCACGCATTTCTTCATTGTAATTAAAAACCTTGCCAGAATAAGAAAATTTAATCGGTGTGTTGACCCGAGTAGAAGCAATAACGCGTCCAATCTGGCTGGTAATATCAGGTCGTAAACTAAGCAGATCTCCCTGTTTGTCAAATAAATTGTAAGTATTGGAGCTAACCGAATCATTAAAGACCTCAAAATGTTCCAAAGTTGGTGTCTCAATCCGATTAAAGCCCTTAGCAATCAGCAAGTCGCTGATATTGTGCTCAATTTCATACATGGCACGCGCTCGCTTAAAAAGCTTGTCATGCATACCTGTCGGTAATGTTGTCTTCTTCATGGCAATAACTCCTGTATGGTCGTAATGACCTTCTCCATCTCTTCTTGTTTACCAATGGAAATCCGTAAATAATCCTTGATGCGCTCTACTTTTGGAAAATAGCGAACGTAGATCTGCTTACTTTGCAAATAATTAAACAAATCTTCAGCACTTATTCCTGCTGGTCTGGTCAAGATAAAATTGGCTGTGCTTGGCAAAACTTGAAATCCAATTGCTTTTAATTCATCGCTAAACCAATCTCTGCTCTCCATAATTTTCTGACATGTATTGTCATAATAATCCCAGGATTCCACTGCTGCTATCGCTAAACATTCAGCAATGCTGTCTACATTATAAGGGTTAACTGAATTTTTAACAGCATTGATAACTGCCATAAGCTTAGGACTTCCGATACCATAGCCTACACGTAAGCCAGCCAGAGAAGCATCCTTGGAAAAGGTTCGTGTAATGAAAAGATTATCATATTTTTTTAGCAAAGGCAGGGCCGTCTGTCCACCAAAATTGATATAAGCTTCATCCACAATAACTACCACATCTTGGTTAGCTTGGATGATTTTTTCAATTTCATCTAAAGGCTTGAAAATACCTGTCGGAGCGTTGGGATTGGCAAGGACAATGCCGCCATTATCCGCAAAATAGTCTGCAACTTCAACTTCAAACTTTTCATTGAGCGGCATTTCATGATACTGAATATGATAAAGCTCCGCCCAGACCTTGTAAAAACCATAGGTTAAGTCTGGGAAAAGAACAGGTTCAGCAGAATTAAAGAAAGACAGAAAAGCCATTGATAAAATGTCATCAGAGCCATTTCCTACAATAATTTGATTAGGATCCACCCCTAATTGTTTCCCCAAAGCTATCCTCAAATTTTCTTGATCCAAGGTTGAATATTTTCTCAAATCATGGACATCAAAATGAGTAAGTGCTTGACCAACCTTCGGACTTGGTCCATAGGCATTTTCATTAGTATTTAATTTGATGATATTCTTTTCCTTAGGCTGGCTACCAGCCACATAAGGTTCAATGTCACGTAAACCTTTGATCTTTGTCATAATGATTCCTTTCTTTATTGAGAAACAAAAAGTCCTTGCAAAAAAACTTGCAAGGACGCTTGAGGCGTGGTTCCACCTTAATTCAGTAAATAGTCACCCATTTACTCTCACGAAGTCAGTATAAGACTCCCAGCCTTTAACGGAACAACCCGTCACACACTACACTCTCGCGATTTCGCATGTACACTCAAGAATGTGTCGTCTAAGTATTGCATGCCTTCTCACCTATGGGCACTCTCTGTCTGTTGTCTTAGACTTTTTCTCTCAACGATTTCATATTTAGGAATATTTTACATGAAAATTCAGAAAATTGCAAGCGATAATCTCAATTTTATATTTATTCACAAAAAAACTTAAACCATAACTTGGTTTAAGTCCTATTTATTATAAATCGTTTGTTAGAAACGGATCGGTTCACGCGTTTTTTCGTATGACGAAACAAACCGATCTGTCACGCCTGGTTCAACAGTTTCAAGCGCGTATGAAATTTCATCAAAGGAAGCTTTATAATTATACTCAACTTCAAATAAACGCAAAGCTAATTCAAAGCTTGTTTGAACGCCTGGCTCAAAGCTACGATAACGATTTGAATACTGCAACAATTGTTCGGTCAACTCTGCATCTTGAACAACTTGGTAAGTTGTTTCTTCCAAATTAGCAATAGCAGCTGTAGCCACTTCTGTCAAACGAGAAACAGCTTCAATATTGATTCGCCCTCGACTCAATTCATCCATAAGAAGCTCCAATTGGGAACTTGTCGTAAAGAAAGTGCTTAGGAAATCTTGTGGAATGCCTGGAAGATTACGTTTTTCCATATAACGCTTAATCATATGCAATTTGTTAACATAATCATCCAATTTAGCACGCGCTGTCGATTCAATCTTTTCAATATCTTTGACCGTTTCAAAGACTTCCAGCTGACCTTTTTCAACCTCTCCTAAATCTTTGACCGTTTTGTCAAAAATAATTTGCAATTCTGAAAATGCTTTCTCTTGATTATCAAAATCAGTAATCATTGGCAGAATATTTTCTTCAATTTCATCCAATTTCTTTGCAAATGAACGAACGCTCAACCCTTCATTTTCACCTAAAATATACTTATGTGACAAACGATTGATTTCTGACAAAAGCTGTTGGTTGTTGGCTTTAGCATGCTCCAAATATTTTGGAATAATTTTCTTATTCTTGATGACAAGCTTGTGAGCTGCAATCTCACGTTCAAACAATTCATACAAGAGATCGATTTTTTCTTGAATATGCTCATTTTCATCACGAGCACGGTCTAAATCCAAACTAATCAATTCAGAAGAATTACCACGAATAGCATCACGAATATCTTGGAAACGTTTCTCAATATTCTTTTCAACAAAGTGATAGTTTTCTTCTAGCAGACGGCGGTAACCTGATTCTAAGTCATCTAGTTGATCTGGAAAATCATCTTCTAGCTTAGCAACGATAGCAGGAATTTGCTCAGTAATTTGGCCAAGAGCAATCGTATGTTCCTCTGCCTTATCTAATACTTCAGCCGCCTCAACTGGATCACCGGTCGAATTAAGAGTCACAAATTGAGAAAATTCAGCTTCAATGTTTTCCAATTGCTTGCTGATTTCTGACATGGTCGTTCCAAAATTATCTTCCTTCTCAGAAATAGAAGCTTGAAGATGCTCATATAAATCTAAGGCATGGCTAACACGAGCACTGTTTTTTTCTTCCTGAACTTTGAGGACGGAAAGCGCATCGCGAATTGATTTGATATCTTCCTCAACCAG
Source organism: Streptococcus caballi DSM 19004 (assembly GCF_000379985.1). Lineage (GTDB taxonomy): Bacteria > Bacillota > Bacilli > Lactobacillales > Streptococcaceae > Streptococcus > Streptococcus caballi. Next base: position 209,891 of record NZ_KB904062.1, read on the forward strand.
ATTTAGCTGACTTTCAACACTATCAATCTCATGTTTGGCACGGATAAAATTGAAGGAGTCATTAAGATTTTCAGCCTCAAAAATATGATTTTCAATATCAGAAAATGAGTTTAGTGTCAAATCTACCCATTTTTGATTCCATTCACGAAAAGTATTTTGACTTTGCCCAATCAAATGCAGATTTTTAACAGCTTCAATTTCATCATTGACTGGCAAATCAAACAGTTTTTGCTTTCGCTCCTCCAACTGTGTAATCAACGAGTCATTTCTCTTTCGTACAATAACGCCAACTAAATAAGCAATAATCACGATAAGGACTATCGCCACAAGCAGCAGGATAATTCCGCTTGACATCTTAAACTCCTTCAAATATTTTTCGTAAAATACTCTGTAACTATAAGAGTATACCATACTTCTACGCTATTTTCAAAAAAATCCTTATTAAATATCAAGCGTACTATAAACGGCATTTTCTTCGATAAACTCGCGACGAGGTTCTACGCGATCTCCCATGAGCATATCAAAAATCTTGTCAGCTTCAGCAGCATCATCTACAGAAACTCGAGCCATCAAACGATTTTCAGGATCCATGGTTGTTTCCCATAATTGGTGGTCATCCATTTCTCCCAAACCTTTGTAACGCTGAACAGTTGGTTTGGAACGCCCCTCACTATAACGTTCCAAAGCCAAGCGCAACTCTTCTTCTTGATTATTTCCTGGTTGAATATATTCCTTGATTTCAGAACCAACCTTAACACCGTAAATTGGTGGTTGCGCAATGTAAACATAGCCTGCTTCCAGAACAGGGCGCATAAATCGATAGAGCAAGGTTAGCAAGAGGGTGCGAATATGGGCTCCATCGACATCAGCATCGGTCATGATGACCAATTTTTGATAGCGGGCTTTAGTAACATCAAAATCAGCACCAAAACCTGTTCCCATAGCTGTGAAGAGACTGCGAATTTCTTCGTTAGCAAGAATTTTATCCATGCTGGCTTTTTCAACGTTAAGGATTTTACCACGAATTGGTAGAATAGCTTGATATTCACGGTTACGCCCTGACTTAGCGGAGCCTCCAGCAGAATCTCCTTCAACGATGAAAAGCTCATTCATTTCAGCATTATTCGATGAACAGTCAGCCAACTTACCAGGGAGGTTTGAGATTTCAAGACCTGATTTTTTACGGGTTACTTCACGCGCACGCTTAGCAGCAATACGCGCTTTTGATGCTAGAATGCCTTTTTCCACAATTTTCTTAGCAATTTGTGGATTTTCCAAAAGGAAACGGCTGAAGGCTTCACTGAAAAGACGATTAGTAATTTTCACCACTTCTGAATTGCCCAACTTAGTCTTGGTCTGTCCTTCAAACTGAGGATTTGGGTGTTTAACGGAGATAACCGCCGTCAAGCCTTCACGGACATCCTCACCAGATAAGTTGTCGTCATTTCCCTTAAGAATTTTATTTTTCTTAGCATAATCATTGATAACCCGGGTCAATGCGGTACGGAAACCTTGCTCGTGCGTTCCACCTTCATGGGTATGAATGTTATTGGCAAAAGACATGACTGTTTCATGGTAGCCAGTTGTGTACTGCATAGCAACTTCAACAGAGATGCCGTCCATTTCACCTTCTGTGTAGATAGGTTGATCAAAGATGGATTCTTTGTTTTCATTGATAAATTGGACGTACTCTGCAATACCGCCTTCATAATGGAATTGTTTGCTCTGTTCCAAACCTGAACGTCTATCCGTAATCGAAATACGCAAGCCACGGTTAAGAAAGGCCAATTCTTGAATACGTTTGGCTAATTTATCAAAATCAAATTCAGTTGTTTCAGTAAAGATTTTTGGGTCTGGTGTGAAGTGAACTGTTGTTCCGTGACGGTCTGTATCTCCGATAACAGTCAAATCGTCAACGACCACACCGCGACGGTATTCTTGATAATGGATTTTTCCATTTTTATGGACACGCACATCTAACTGAGTTGACAAGGCATTAACAACAGAGGAGCCTACACCGTGCAGACCACCTGAAACCTTGTAGCCACCTCCGCCAAATTTACCACCGGCATGAAGCACTGTAAAAACTGTTTCTACCGCTGGACGACCTGTTTTTTTCTGAATATCAACTGGAATACCGCGTCCATCATCAATAACTGTAATTGAATTATCTTCTTCAATAAAAACCTCAATGTGAGTCGCAAAACCTGCTAAGGCTTCATCAATAGAATTATCCACGATTTCCCAAACAAGGTGGTGCAAACCTTCTTTTGAAGTTGATCCGATATACATTCCTGGACGCATACGAACGGCTTCCAAACCTTCTAAAACTTGAATTTGACTGGCATCGTACTCCTGTGCCAATTCTTCCATATTTTTATCTTCTTCTACCATTATTTTACTATCTCCAATAAGGATTTTTTTCCATCAATAAGCAAACTGTCCAGCCCGGCAGCCTGACCAGCCTGACAATCAATATCACGATCACCAATAACCAAACCACTGACAATATGGTATTTTTCTTTTAAATACAGCATACTTTCAGGATTAGGCTTACGAGCAAAGCCATTAGCCGATGTCACTACTTCAGTAAAATAACCGGCAATACCTGTTTTTTCAATCAAGGAAAACACTTGAGCATCTCTGTGAGAAACCAAAAAGTTTCGGCCTCCCTGAGCAACTATTTTAGCCAAAATCTCCTGAGCTCCCTCCATCAAAATGGGATACTCCAGCAGTTTAGCCTCATTTTTCTTATAACTGGTCAAAAAAGTCGGTTGGTTGGGAATAAAATAAGCAATTGCAACAGCCGTTGAGTCTTTTAATTTCTCGTAAACACTATCATGCTCAGCTGAGATGCCAAAAGATGCTAAGGTTGTTACAAATGCTTGGGTTGACAATTCATAATTATCCAGTAAGGTGCCACCCAAATCCCAAATATAGTCATGATAATTCATACTCTCAATTATAGCACATTTCTGCAAATTTTTATAGCATCAAAACGTCCTATGCCTGTATTTTAAAAGTAAAAAAGAACTGCTGGTGAACCGCACCCCAAAAGTTAGACAGAAAAAATCTAACTTTTGGGGTGTTATTTTTATGAAATTGAGCTATGAAGATAAAATCAAGATTTATGAACTACGTCAAAGTGGTCAGTCTATCAAGTCCTTGTCAAAACAGTTTAATATTGCAGAATCTGTTATCCAATATATGCTTCGACTGATCGATAGGTATGGAATAAACATTGTCAAGAAAGGAAAGAACACCTATTATTCTCCAAAACTCAAGCAGGAAATGATTGACAAAGTACTTCTTGATAAGCAGTCAGCTCTCTCCGTCTCACTTGCCTATACCTTGCCAAATCGTGGAACTCTTCCAAACTGGATAGCACAATACAAGAAAAACGGGTATACTATTGTTGAGAAAACAAGAGGGAGGCCACCAAAAATGGGGCGTCAACCAAAGAAGACCTGAGAAGAGATGACGGAGTTGGGGAGACTTCAGGAGGAAAATGAACGCTTACGCACTGAGGTAGCTTACCTAAAAAAGTTGAAAGAGCTTCGTTTAAGGGACGAAGCCTTAGCGCGCGAAAGGCTCAAATCGTTAGAGAATTGGCTGATAGAGGATTCCGACTAGACCTCCTTCTAGTAATAGCTAAGTTAGCTCGTGCCACCTACTATTACCAGCTCAAACAACTGGCTAAAGAGGACAAAGACAAAGCACTAAAAGCGGATATCCAAGCTATCTTTGGGGAACACAAGGGCAATTATGGCTATCGAAGAGTTTACCTGGAGTTGCGCAACCGTGGCTATGTTATCAATCATAAAAAGGTGCAGCGCCTGATGCAGTTGCTAGGCTTGTCAGCTCGCATCCGTAAGCGTAAGAAATACAAGTCCTATAAAGGGGACGTGGGCAAGAAAGCTCCTAATCTGATTAACAGCAGCTTCGAGGGGGCGAAACCTTTTGAGAAGTGCTATACAGATGTGACGGAGTTCGCTCTGCCAAATGGCTCTGAAAAACTCTATCTGTCGCCTGTTCTGGATGGCTATAATAGCGAAATTATTGATTTTACCTTGTCCCGCTCTCCCAACCTCATGCAGGTCAAGTCCATGCTTGAGAAGTCCTTTCCTGAAGCAGCTTACCCAAATACCATCCTCCATAGTGACCAAGGTTGGCAGTACCAGCATGAGGCCTACCATCATTTTCTTGACAGCAAAGGCATACGTCCATCTATGTCTAGAAAAGGGACAAGCACGGATAACGGCATGATGGAATCCTTCTTTGGTATCTTGAAAACAGAGATGTTTTATGGCTTTGAGAAGACTTTCAAGTCTCTGGATCAACTAGAGCAAGCTATCACTGATTATATTTTTTACTACAACAATAAACGCATTAAAGCAAAACTAAAAGGACTTAGTCCTGTTCAATACAGAACTAAATCCTTTCACTAATATTTTTGGTCTAACTTTTCGGGGTCAGTACATCCAGCAGTTCTTTTATCTATTAGTTATACTTGCGGCGGCGACTCATTTTGGCGTTTATCTTTAGCTCATTAGCCTTTTCACGTTGGTAAGCCATGGATAATATCAAGCCCACACCTATCAAGTTAGAAATCAAGGAACTACCACCCTTGGAAATAAAAGGCAAGGGGATGCCAGTCAACGGTAAAATTCCTATAGCCGCACCGATATTTTCAAAAATATGAAAGAGGATCATCATGATAAAGCCTATTGAAATAAAGGTATAAAAACGATTATTGAACAGAAAAGTCACGCGCAACATACGGTAGATTAAAAGCAAATACAGCATCAAAATTGCTGCGCTACCAATAAAACCGAAATTTTCAGCAATGACAGTGAAAATCATGTCACTTTCTCTGACCGGAACTGACAAATCCAATTGATTAAAACCTTTCCCTGTCAAGCCACCTGTCCCAATCGAAATCATGCCCTGCGTCTGCTGGTAAGCGATCGTTTTGGCATAACTAAAAGGATCTAGCCAAGCAGCAATCCGGTTAATCTGATAAGTATCCATTCCAAGCTGATGGAGGAAAGTCTTCCCCTGATCGGTAGAAAAGATAAACAGGAAGATTCCTAGACTCAAACCTGCGACCAAGACAACTGGCAAGATAATCCACCAAGAAATTCCCGCAACGACGATCATCCCTGCTAGAATGGCCAGAAAGACCAAAGCCGTTCCCAAATCCTTCTGTAGTCCCAGAAAAAGCATAACAGGCAGCGTTACAAGAAAATACCAACCCAGCAACTTCCAATCATCTTGAAGCATCTCACGATCTTTCCCTTGTTGGAAGGAAACCGTGATTCTAGCCAACATCAAAATATAAGAGATTTTCATAAATTCTGACGGCTGAAAAAGGGTCACTGAACCAATGGTCACCCAGTTTTTGGCGCCTGTCGAAGCAACTAATTCTGGACTGTAAAAAACCAAAGGCAATATCATCAAGGATAGCCCTAATCCATAGAGATAGGGCGTCAATTTCCATAAAAACTCTGTATTGAAAAGCATAACAACAAAGGCAACTATCACTCCCAAAACAATCCAAGCCACCTGCTGTATCATGACAGTGCCCAAACTAGATGCATAATCATGCAAGGTCGCGACATAAAGTGCTGCCAATCCTATCAGGAGTAGAAAAAAAACAGGTAGAATTATTGAATAATCAATCCTGTTATCAATTGAATATCTCTTTTTCGCCATAACATATCCTTTAATTTCTGATAGAAAATATTATACCACGTTTTGACTTGACTGAACCAAAAATAAACAGACTTTATTCTGAAATTGTTTCCAATAATTCCCAATAAATACAAGCTCATGAAAAATAAAAGTACCCCGAAAGGTAGACAAAAAATCTAAGATTTGGGGTGCTTTCTGATGAAAATGACTTGCGAAAACAAGCTAAGAATTCATGATGCTGTAAGCATTCATTCTATCAGTCTTAAGGTATTTTCAACTGTCACGATTTGGAGATGTTATTAGCTAGTAACCAAAAAAAGCCTTGAAAACCAAGGCTCAGAAGCTGTTTACCATGACCCCTGCCGGAATCGAACCAGCAATTACTCCTTAGGAGGGAGTTGTTATATCCATTGAACTAAGGGGTCTTATGAAAAAATCTGCCACGAGGACAGATCCTTTACCGAAATAATCAAATTATTTGCGGATTTCTTTGATACGTGCAGCTTTACCTTGCAAGGCACGCAAGTAGTAAAGTTTAGCACGGCGGACTTTACCGTAGCGAATTACTTCAATCTTATCAACACGTGGAGTGTGGATTGGGAAAGTACGTTCTACACCGATACCGCTTGAAATTTTACGAACTGTGTACATTTCTGAGATCCCTTGACCTTTGCGTGAAATAACCACACCTTCAAAGACCTGAATACGTTCACGAGTACCTTCAACAACTTTCGCGTGAACGCGGACAGTGTCACCAGGGCGGAATGATGGGATGTCAGTACGAAGTTGACCTTCAGTCAAACTTTGGATTAATGGATTCATTTATTTTTCTCCTATCTTACTAATCATAAGGTGCTTGTCCCAGCGGATTAGCGGTTATTTTCGTGTGTCCATTACACACTTTTAACATTTTATCAAAAATGGCTGGCGCTGTAAAGTCAAAGCTAACAATATTTTCAATTTTCGCGGATTTTTTGCCCTGCATAGATAGAAGCTCTGCAATTAACCAAATAAGCAAAAACCACCGCTATGAAAAAGTAAGGGGTGTTGGCAAAGCCGAAGACCTCTCCTCCGATGAAAATAGGGGCTAGGAGGGTGTTGGTCGCCGCACCAAAGACACTGATGTAGCCCGCTGCAGCCACCAGCTCTGCTGGTAAACCAAAATAGCCTGCCAAGAAGGCTCCCAGAGACGCCCCAGTAGCAAAGAGTGGCGTTACCTCACCGCCTTGGAAGCCTAGACAAAGTGTCAGAACAGTCAAAATCAGTTTAAAAAGCCAATCGTAAGCAAAAATAGGCTGTCCGCCAAAAGCCGCATCAATCAGGTTAGTTCCCAAACCAGAATAACGCCCTTTAAAGAGCAGGAAGAAAATCGCGCTTAAAACAAGACTTCCTGCCAAAATACGGTAGTAGGGATTTTTGACCAGTGTGGCCTTTTGTTTGGCATAGGCCAAAAAAGAAGCAAAGAGTGACCCGACCAGACCAAAAATCAAACCCAGCACTGCCATTTTGGAAAAAGTCACAGCATCCATAGTGAGATATGTCGAGACAAGGTAGGAGAATTTTTCCAGTCCCAAGGCGTGCGAGGTCCAGCTAGCAACAAAGGAAGCTAGCACCGCAGGCAGCAGAGCTACTAGATTTAGATTGCCTAGAACAAGGACTTCAAGAGCAAAGAATACAGCTGCTATGGGTGTTTGAAATAGTCCTGCAAAACCAGCTGCCATCCCTGTCAGCAAGAAAATCTGGGATTTATTGGGCACCTTGATATAGCGACTGAGATGATGAGAAAGGGCAGCACCTAGCTGAACCGCAACACCTTCTCTGCCAGCACTACCACCAAATAAATGAGTCAACCAGGTTGTCAGGGTTACCAGCGGAATGAGGCGCAGAGGAATCTCGTCATCTTCCTCATGACCAACCTTGAAGACCAAGCCCATGCCTTGACTGGCCTTCCCACCAAATCGCTGATAAAGATAAACAATCACCAAACCGGCTAGCCCCAAAAAAGGAATCAGGTAAGGAAAATACTGACTTCTCACATCTCCCAGCCACAAAAGTGTCCGACCAAAAATGGTATCAACGACCCCGACAGCCAGCCCTACCAAGATAGCTGAGAAAACCAGCTGTACATAAACAAGAGAAGAGGGTCTTGTGCTCTCTTTAATATTTTTTAAATTCATGCCGGCACTCTCTCTCAATTCAACTTGGACTGCTGGTAATCACGGGAGTTCTTCATGATGTCCGCAAAGGTGTTGACAATGGTATCTTCAAAGTCTTTGTTGACAACGCGGCTGGCAACTTTTGCCAGCACTGCTTCTTCACGCGCCGTATCTAAGATCGGTTTTCCCGTTTCTTTCTTAAAGGCCGTGACCCGAGTAACCAAGTCCATGCGTTTTTCCAGCAGCGCCACCAATTCTTTATCCAAGGCATCAATATCCTGACGAATGAGGTTTAAATCCATCTTTATTCTATTCCTTTTTTCTTTTTTTGAACAGCATCACAAGTAGATAGGCTAGTACAACAATACTTAACAAGATCAAGAGACGCTTAACATTTCCAGCGATAATAGCATCGCCGCCTAGGGCATAGATGAGGCTGGTCGGTAAAACGCCTAGGCTGGCACAAATCAGCCAGTTGCGCCAAGGAATTTTCATCTCAGCAATAGCATAGTTGAGCACAACCGTCGGAAAAATGGGAAGCATATAACCAAAGATCAGACCCAAATCCCGATTTTGGTAGCTCCGCAATTCATCCAAGTGTCCCTTAAGCTTACTGTCGTGATCACCCATGTCAATTCTTTCAATAACCTTGATAAAAAGAAAATTACCTAAGACATTGCTGGTCAAATTCATCAAGAAACCTATCAAGGGACCGTAAACCACTCCATTAAAAACAGCAAAAGGAGCATTGGACATAAAGGGCACCGCGGCCATAGAGGACGTTAAGAGCATCAAAATCAAAAAATTCAGTGGTGTCCGTTTTCTCAGCTGACCAGTCACATCTACTAGTTTCTTTTCAGATTCCAGTAAATCTCCAATCAATTCCCGATGGCTGTGCAGATAAATGCCTATTGAAAGGACAAGCACCAACAGGCCCAATCCTACCAAAATTTTGCGCAAGTCTCTATACCTAAGATGTCGTTTTTTCATACTCCTACATTATAAAGAAATCTACGACGCTTTTCAAGGCGGATAATATCTGACATCAGACGATGGAGCCTTCCATACTCACATTGATGAGAGCATTCATTTCAACCGCATACTCCATTGGTAATTCCTTGGTGATGGGCTCCATGAATCCATTGACAATCATGGCTGTGGCCTCTTCCTCTGCAATACCTCGGCTCATCATGTAGTAAAGCTGGTCTTCAGACGCCTTAGAAACCTTGACTTCATGTTCCAGCAACACATAAGAATTATGGATTTCATTGAAAGGAATAGTGTCTGAGCTGGATAAGTCATCCATGAGGATGGTATCGCACGCGATATGAGACTTGGGAATTCTTGCCGAATTTAACTTGACCACGATAATCAGTCTTACCACCATCCTTGGCAACTGACTTAAAAATCAAGGCTGATAAGGTATAGGGAGCATTATGGAAGACCTTGCAGCCCATCTTGACTATAGTTAGCAAAAGCCATGAAGAGAACAGTTGGGCGGGCGAGAGCTCCACGTAAAATAGAACAAGGGTATTTCTTCATATTGGCCTTGCTGCCCAGATTCCCATCAATCCACTCTAACGTGCCATTCTCATCCACCACACCGTGCTCGGTCACAAGATTATAAACATTATCAGACCAATTTTGCATGGTTGTATAGAGGAAATAAGCATCGCGTTTGACAAAAATCTCTACGGTCGCTACGGGCAGGCTGTTGGAAGAGTAGCTAGGTGCTGTACAAGCCCCTTCAATGTACTGGATGGAGAATCCTTCGTCCACTATAATCAAGCTGCGTTCAAACTGTCCAGCGTTTTCACCATTGATGCGGAAGTAAGTTTGCACAAGAATATCACAATGCACCACCTTAGGTACATAGATAAAGGTGCCGCCAGACTAAACGGCTCCGTTGAGCACCGCAAATTTGCTCTGCGTTAGATACCAGGGTACCGAAGTATTCCTTGACCAGATCAGGGTATTTTTGTATTGCCGTATCAGTGTCAGTAAAGACGATGCCTTGTTTTTGAAATTCCTTCTTCATCTTGTGGCAGACTACTTCAGCTTCGTACTGAGCAACAGCTTCCGACAGGTAATGACGCTCTGCCTCTGGAATTTCCAAACATTCTAAGGTTGCCTTGATACTGTCTGGCACATCATCCCAGCTCCGCACCTTATCCCCTGCATAGCGTTAGTAATAAATGACATCATCAAAATTGATGCCCGACAAATCCGATCCCCAATCAGGGAAGGGGGGTTGTGGAAAAGTTCCAGTGAGTGCAGGCGATAATCCAACATCCACTGTGGCTCATTTTTAACCTCAGAAATCTTGCGGACAATCTCCTCAGTCTGTGCCCCTTACCCGTCGTGTATAAAGGCTTGACATCATCGTGAAAACCAAAATCGTAATCTCTATTGCAACCATATTTCACCTCTTTCTAGGCATTGGATCTGATTAACTCTCAGAATGTCGCTGGCAGAAGTTTATGCTAATTAATCTTGTCTCACAAACCAAAATCTTTATAGAGTCATGTCGTCAGTCCTATGATACTCCTTTTAGCGTCTTTTTCACTTATCAAGACTAGAAAAAAGAGTGGCCACTACCACTCTCCTTCTACTTTGATTATCCGACTTTCGCTGAGATTTGTTCAGCAAAGTTTTCAAGATTTTCAATGTCTTCATCTTCTGCTGCCAAGTCAACCTTGACCGAATCAGCACCCTTGGTAGCCCCTGTCAAAGCAAATTGGTTCTCAAACTCATCAACTGATTGGCAAAAATAATCATAGAAAGTATCGCCTGAACCAACGACACCATAGATTTTTCCTGACAAGTTCACATCAGCCAAGTCTTCATAGAAATCAACGATTTCATCAGGCAACTCCCCATCACCATAAGTGTAGGTCGCTACAATAGCAACATCAGCATCCTCAAAATCAGCTGCATCCACCGTCGTACACTCGTCAATATCTACTGTGTGGCCTAATTCTTCTAACTTATTTCCAACAATATCAGCAATCTCTTCAGTATTCCCTGTCATGCTGGCATAGACAATCTTCACTAAAGCCATAATATCCTCCAAAGATAAATTACTATTATTTTACCACATTTTTACAGGAATGGTGCATATAATTTGTCAATTTGGGACAATAGCTGCGCTTTTTGAGACTCGCTAGTGAAGGAAGCACGAATGGCATTTTGATTATAGGCCAAAAACTCAGCTACGCTTGTATCAAAATAATCCACAAAGTGTCCGTATTCCTTGGTCAAATTCGTGTCAGATACCGTTCTGTTGTCCGTATTTATGGTGATGTTGACACCAGCTTCTTTTAATTCCAGATAGGGAAAGTCTGCTAGACTTGGGGCTGCCTTGGTTTGTAGATTACTAGTCAGACAGAGCTCGGCTGTCGCACCTTGTTTGACAAATTCTTTGATAAGATCAGGTTGATTATGGATGGCTGTGACGTGCCCCAAACGCTTGATGCCCATAGCAAGAGTATCTGCGATATGGTTTGAGCAGCCGCACTCACCAGCATGGAGGGTCATGGGATAGCCAGTCGCCTGAACTTGTTCAATCAGCTCAGCTATTGCCGCAGGCGGAAAACCATGCTCGTCACCCGCAAAGTCAAAGCCTACCAGACCTTGAGGCGCTAGGTCAGCAACATGTGACAAGATGTCTCGAGTTACCGCAGGATCAGACTGACGCATGCCACAGACTAGAAGCTTAGCCACAAGACCAAAGTCTGCTTCTGCCTGCTGCAAGCCAGCGAGAACGGCCTCAACTGTCTCTGTCGCAGTCAAAGCCCCGTCCATGGAAAGTTCGGGCGCAAAGCGAATCTCCGTGTAGATCACTTCCTCGGCCGCAGCCTGAGATGCCACATCATAGGCAGCTAAAGTCAAGGCTTCCTTGGTCTGCAAGAGCGGGCGGACAAAGTCAAAGGTCTTGAGATAATCCATAAGGTTTTCGACATGGTCAGGGGCGGTAACGATTGCTTTCAGCTCCCTATCAGTCTCTGGAAGCGCAATGCCAGCCATATCAGCCAGCTTGCGGATAGCCTCCATAGAAAGCGAACCGTCCAAATGACAATGTAGTTCGGTTTTAGCTAGATTTTTCAACAATGATTTGTCCACAATATTCTCCTTCAAAGTATTTTTACTATCTTAACATAAAATCTCAAGAATTCAAGACAAAATCTTCTAAAAAAACGAACATTAAGCCCAACCTCAACCTTTTCTCCCTTTCATTAAGCGCAGCTGCGCTACTGATAAAACTTTTTAATCGGTAAACCTTTGTATTACCCTCGCCTAATGACTAGTTTACTTGGCAATACCCGTTAGGGAGCTGGGCTAAGTCTGCTTCTGTCTGTCAAATCTTCTGACAATCTGCTAGCAGTTGACTAATGACCGTTAAAAATTTTGAGGGCTTGCCGCAGGTTTGAAAATCATTGTCAGCAGCAAGCGGGACACTGATTAGGCATCATCGTAGCACATCTTTGAAATTCTTTGCCATTTTTGCTAGGATAAGACCTAGAAAAGACACAATATAGAGGAGGACACAAAATGTCAGACTACCAACTTCCTAAAGTATGGGAAAGCCCTACCAGCATGGGCGGTGCTTGGGGCGGGCTTAATCAACCAACAGCGGGCGCTCGTTTTGAACAAAAGTTACCTCGTGGGGATAAGCCTTTCCAACTTTATTCACTGGGAACACCAAATGGCATCAAGGCGACCATTATGTTTGAAGAACTAAAAGAACTTGGCGTGACTGAGGCAGATTATGACCTCTATAAGATTGCTATCGGAGATGGAGACCAATTTGGTTCAGACTTCGTCGCCATCAATCCGAACTCTAAAATTCCTGCCCTGCTTGACCAGTCAGGTGACACGGACATTCGCGTTTTTGAGTCAGCTAATATCCTACTCTACCTGGCGGAGAAATTCGGCAAACTCATTCCGACTGATTCTGCTGAGCGTACTGAAGTCCTCAACTGGCTCTTCTGGCAAACAGGCGCAGCTCCCTTCTTAGGTGGTGGCTTTGGTCACTTCTTCCACTATGCGCCAGAAAAGATTGAGTACGCCATAAACCGCTTTGCTATGGAAGCCAAGCGCCAACTTGACCTCTTGGACAAGGAATTGGCAAGCAAGCCTTATATCGCTGGGGCGGAATATAGCATAGCTGATATTGCTATTTGGTCTTGGTATGGTCGACTGGCGCAGGACAAAATCTGGGATCGGGCAGGCATATTCCTTAATGTCAAGGAATATAAGAACTTGCAGGCTTGGACAGAAAAAATTGCCAAACGCTCTGCCGTCAAACGCGGATTGGAAGCCAACTACAAACCTATCAATAATAGCCTTTGAAATAGACTCATTTAGCTTGATTCTAGTACTTACTAGCCAATTGACTTTGTTGCTGTCGACTAAAGCGATTAATGTCTCAAAAGATGCAGACCTATTGCAAACCGAGTTAAGGAAATAAAAAAAGATAAGCTGACTGAATATATGAATCAGTCTATCAGCTAGATGGGCTCTTTCATGCTTTAATGGAGAAAAAGTTTAAGAAAGACAATTATGACAATATTTGAACAGATTTTAGAAAAAATTAAAACCTACGATACCATTATCATTCATCGCCACATGAGGCCTGACCCAGATGCTTTAGGTTCTCAAGTTGGACTCAAGGAGGTTATCAAGCACAATTTTCCTCAAAAGAAAGTGCTGGCGACAGGATTCAATGAGCCAACTCTGACTTGGATTACCACTATGGACGAGGTCGCAGATAGCGATTTTGAGGGATCTTTGGTCATCGTAACTGACACAGCCAACACGCCACGGATTGATGACAGCCGCTATACTAGAGGTGACTTCCTCATCAAGATTGACCACCATCCCAACGACGACGTATACGGCGATATTGTTCATGTGGACACGGCGGCTTCCAGCGCCAGCGAAATCGTAACAGATTTCGCCCTGACCACTGGTCTGGAACTTTCAAACGAAGCTGCCCGCCTGCTTTATAATGGCATCGTGGGCGATACTGGTCGCTTCCTCTATCCTGCGACTACCAGCAAGACCATGGCCATTGCCAGTAAACTGCGTGAGTACGACTTTGACTTCTCTAGTATGGCCCGCCAAATGGACAGCTTCTCCTTCAAAATTGCTAAACTTCAAGGCTTCGTCTTTGATAATCTTGAAGTCGATGAAAGTGGGGCTGCGCGTGTCATTCTGACTCAGGAAAACATGAAAAAATACGAGGTCACCGATGCCGAAACATCTGCTATCGTTGGCACACCAGGAAAAATTGACATCGTTGAATCATGGGCTATCTTTGTGGAACAGCCAGACGGTCACTACCGTGTTCGCCTGCGCAGCAAAACGGCTGTCATCAATGACATCGCCAAACGCCATGACGGTGGTGGGCACCCTCTAGCCAGCGGAGCCAATTCCTACAGCCTAGAAGAAAACGACCAAATTTACCAAGAAATCAAAGATTTGCTCAAATAAGTTCTCCATATAAGACAAAAAATGGTGTAAAAGTCTTGTCAAAACTAGAAGCTTTTGATAAACTAGAATAGTTAAAAATAACTATGGTGCGGACAGTACCATGGCAGAAAGGAAACATTTTAACAATGAGAAAAGACATTCATCCAGACTATCGTCCAGTCGTATTCATGGATACAACTACTGGTTACCAATTTCTTAGTGGTTCAACAAAACCATCTAAAGAAACTGTAGAATTTGAAGGTGAAACTTATCCACTTATCCGTGTGGAAATTTCATCAGATTCACACCCATTCTACACAGGACGTCAAAAATTCACTCAAGCAGACGGACGCGTGGATCGTTTCAACAAAAAATACGGTCTCAAGTAAGAAATCACAAAAAATCAGCAAAAACATTGATTTTAAGCCATTCCCAACAAACAGGAATGGCTTTTTTGTTTCATTGTCAACTACAGTGGATTAGCTTATAGCTAAGCGTAAGAGAAAATCAGATCAAACTGATCCCTGTCAAGTGAATAGATAAATAATAAAAGATTAACCAATGGCTTTTTTCTCACTTCAAGTGCGACAAGGTCGTTATGCTCCTCTTGATAGTGTTGATTGTTATAAAAATAGAAAAGACAACACTTTTGCGTACGGAATTTATAAAGTGTTTTTTATTTTTTAATAATACAGAGTAATCTTGATTCATTCTAGCTTGTTTTGAGAATATTAAGCTTCTTTCTAAAAAAGGAGCCATAAATTGGCATCTTTTGATTTATAGATGCATCCGGAGCGCCATATTCTGAAGTTAACAGGCTTAAATGAACCTCAACCTTCATGCTTTTCTTTGTAATCCATTCCCCAATCCCACATGGAGTCAATAATGGGCTTCAGACTAAGTCCAGTTTTAGTCAGAGAGTATTCAACCCGCGGCGGGACTTCTGCATAGACCTTTCGGTTGACCAACCCCTGCGCTTCCATTTCACGAAGCTGGCTGGTGAGTACTTTCTGGCTCACCGTACCAATTGATTTTTTGAGCTCTCCAAATCTCATGCTGCCATTTAATAAGTCGCGTAAAATGAGCACCTTCCACTTATTGCCCATTAGGCTGAGTGTCGTTTCAACTGGGCAAGCTGGTAGCATCTTTTTAGCAGTCATTTTATCTCCTTTAGTATCTTTTGGTAACTGTATAAAATTATAGTTTACTCATGTTGCTAGTTAATTTCAAAATACAATAAAAAGCCCAAATGGACTATACTGTAAGTGACGAAACATACAGGAGGTTAGTCCAAATGAGCCACTTACAGTATACCGTTAAATCTCATCATTTGCAATGGAATTTACGCCAATTATCACAAATTTGCCATCACTTCTACCAAAATTATTGCCCAGATTCCTTCAAACATCGGCGTAATGTTGGTTTAGCCAAAGTTTCAGATGAATCGCTCCTTGTCTTGCTTTTGTTACAAGCTGAACTAGGCATGACATCACAACGCCATTTCTACACCATCTGCCACCTCTTTCCGTGTGGTCAATTACTCGAGAGAAGTCGATTTAATCGACGGTCGAGACAATTAATTTGGTTAGTCCAACTTATCCGAAAAGCCCTGAATGATATGATTAATCCCGATGACATTGTCATTATAGATAGTTTTCCTTTGCCACTTTGCCAACCTGTTCGCAATCACAGAACTACCATTTTTAAAGGATTAGCCGATATTGGCTACAACGCCTCTAAACACTTATGGTTCTACGGTTTCAAGGTTCATATGTTGGTGACCTTATCAGGTTATATTCTGAACTATGTTGTCACACCAGCCTCTGTCCACGATATCAAGGTGGTTTATGAGCTATTGGAGGGAGGTAAGCAATCGGTTATCCTAGGTGATTTAGGCTACCTGAGCAGTGAACTCAAGAAGGACTTAGAACAAGAAGGTTACCATCTATGGACGCCACTTCGACAAAACATGGTAGGAGCTGAAGAACATAACAATTGGAAAGTGATGGCCATGAGACGAACTATTGAAACACGTTTCTCTGAACTGTGTCGTCTCTTTGACATCGAACATACATTAGCTAGAGGGCTAGCCGGACTACAGTTACGACTTGAACAAATTATTCTAGCTCATAACTTACGCTATTTTGAAATTAACTAGCACCATGGGTATAGTTTATTTTTCTAAATTGTGCAAAATATGAAAAATTTTTTCTTAGAAAAGCCAGTAAAATCAACAAAAGATACTTTTAGGTAATTAGGTTTCAAAAAAGTGCTTACTTTCCAAAAGAAACTTCAGGTGATAAACTAGTGAGGGTAAGGCGGATAGCCGTCATCATGATTCTTCAGTGTAGGACAATCTTCAAAATTAAAAGGAGAAGAAAGATGCAAACATCAGATTATTTAGCTGTTTTGGTAGAGGATATTCATTCCGTAGTTGTGGCAACTGTCGATGCTCAGGGACATCCTGCCAGCCGTGTCATTGATATGATGTATCAGGATGGTCAGACGGTTTATTTTTTAACCGCCAATACCAAGCCTTTTTACAAGCAGTTGCGGGAAAGGCCATTTATCTCAGTGACTGGACTGACACAAGGCAAAAACACCATGGAGCGAAAAATGATTTCTCTAACAGGGCCTATCCGCTATCTTGGAAAGGAAAAATTGGACATACTTCTTGAGAAAAACCCCTACATGTCTGATATTTACCCGACCAAAGAGAGCCGTCAGGTCTTGGAGGTTTTTGCTTTTGCAGAAGCGCGTGGCGAATTCTACGATTTGACAGTTCTCCCTCCAAATACGGATAGTTTTATCATTTCATCCTAGGAGATATTTATGGAAAAGACAGTTCAGGCTGCTTGGGCGGCCATTCAGTCAGCCGATGTCTTGTTAATCGGGGCAGGTGCTGGGCTTTCATCTGCTGCTGGCTTAACCTATTCTGGTAAGCGATTTAAGCAGAAATTTGCTCCATTTATCGATAAATATGGTTTGACAGATATGTATAGCGCCGCCTTTTATCCCTATCCGACAGCAGAGGCAGAGTGGGCTTACTGGGCAAAGCACATTTATCATAATCGCTATGAAGATACTGGTCTGCCTCTTTATCGGAAACTATTTCAGCTGGTGAAGGATAAGGATTATTTTGTCATTACAACAAATGTAGACAGTCAATTTATGAAAGCTGGTTTTGATCAGCAGCGTTTCTTTGAAGTTCAGGGGAATTACGGAGAATTTCAGTGTTCGGTTCCCTGCAGGCCGCTTGTCTATGACAATCAAGACCAAATCATGGCCATGCTGGCAGCTTCAGGGGATAAGCTGGAAATTCCCATTCAGCTCCTTCCGGCTTGTCCTGCTTGCGGAGCACCGATGACACGTCACCTGAGGGTTGATGACAGCTTTGTACAGGATGAGACTTGGTACCAGCAACAAGAAAATTATAGCAACTTTTTGCGACAGTTAGAAGGGAAAAAGGTCGTCTTGTTAGAGTTGGGAGTCGGCTATAACACCCCAACCATCATTCGTTTTCCATTTGAGCAGCTGACCTATCATCTGCCTTGGGCCAGATTGATTCGATTTAATCAGACAGACTTACAAGGCTTTGAGGAAAATAAAGATAAGACGTTGACAATAACAAGGACGATAGAGGAGGTATTGGATTCATGGCTCTAGTGGATGAATTGATTGCGGAATTAGCGCCAGATGTCACGATTCCAGAAGGTATTGATAAGGATAAGCTTTTTCGCGGACTGCTGGCTGTTCAAGAGCCGCAGGAGTTTAGCTCGGCTTTTTACCAAAAACAAGACCGCTATCTGCAAGATCAGCTGCGCGCTAAAGGTATCACCAAACTGGAAGATTTAAAACCTGTATCTGACCATCTTTATCTCTGGCAGGGAGACATCACAACACTGGAAGTAGATGGAATCGTCAATGCGGCGAACAGCCAGATGTTGGGCTGCTTTATTCCAAACCATGCCTGTATTGATAATGCCATCCACTCTCAGGCTGGTTTACAGCTGAGACTGGCTTGTCATCGGTTAATGACAGAACAAGGACACTTGGAGAAAACCGGTCAGGCAAAAATAACTTTAGGCTACAATCTTCCAGCCAACTATGTGATTCACACGGTTGGGCCTATTATTCAGAATGACGTCAGTCCCATAGATGAGGGCCTGTTGGCCTCTTGCTATCAATCCTGCTTAGAATTGGCCCTTGCACACAAACTGGAAAGTCTGGCCTTTTGCTGTATCAGTACGGGAGAATTTCGCTTTCCCAATCAGTTGGCAGCAGAAATTGCGGTCAAAACAGTGCGTGCTTTTGTCGAGGAACATCCACAATTAAAGATTGTTTTTAACGTCTTTAAAGATGAAGATTTAGCGATTTATCAGCAATTGCTTGTCTGCTAGTGACTCGTATTGTTGCAGGCATCTAAGCGTTTAAGTATCAGCACGCTTTCTGTTTTAGAGCCTTTTTGAGCAAAGGACTTGCCAGATAAGGTTCCTTATGCTAATTTTGTACCAGAATACAAGAAAAGAGGGCCTGTGGAGCCAATCAAATTCTCTGTCGTTATCCCGTCGTTGCCAGCATGGTGATTCAGCTGATTACGATGGAGGAAGAGTTCGCAAGCCATACCTTTTTAATCAAAAAGAACAACTATCACAATAATAAAGACTAGGAGAAAATCATGTCAAATCAACTCGAAAACGCTAAAAACCTCTACCTCCGTGGCATTCGCGACGGGGAAATCAAGGAAGTTCATGAAAACTATATGGGAGCTACTTACACCCAGCACAGTACGGGTGTGCCTGATGAGAAAGAAGGTTTTGCGGCTTTCTTTGAGGACTTTTTCAAGCGCAATCCTAAGCGGGAAATCACCATTGTGCGTGCTATTGAGGACGGGAATTTCGTCTTTGTCCATGTCCATCAAAAACTCAATGACGGTGAGTCTGAGTGGGTAACGGCGGACATCTTCCGTTCGGATGAAAATGGTCATATCGTTGAGCATTGGGATGTTATCGATGCCTATCCAAAAACCATTGGTGACTTTGACCCCATTTACGCAGACTTTGAGCTGACTGACCTAGATAAGACTGAGGACAACAAGAAAATCGTCCGTCGGTTCTTGGTCGATGTCCTTCAAAATGGGGAAATCGACAAGTTTGAGGACTATGTGGCAGCTGATCTTATTCAGCACAACCAAGATATCGCTCAAGGCGGTGCAGCCTATAAGGACTATCTTGTAGATAACCAAGTCAACTACGACTTTGTCTTCAAGGTGATGGGACAGGGGGATTACGTCGTGGCTTATTCGAAAGTTTGGATCGCAGGTCAGAACTACGCCCACTTTGATATCTACCGCCTCAAAGACGGCAAGATTGTCGAGCACTGGGACAACAAGGAAGTCATGCCAGACAAAAAAGACTTGACGAACTTAGGGAAGTTTTGATGGAAAGTAAAAATCAGAAGTTTGAGACTTCTGATTTTTTATATCCATTCCTTCACGATGAGGGATAGTGGTTTCGGATTTCATCCAGTTCTTGTAAATAGGCTGCTTGTAGTTCTTTGGGACTTTCGACATAAATATGTTTGCCAAATTCGATGAGGTAATGGGTGAGATAATGTAGTTCTTTCGGATTATAATAGCCATCTAAAAAAATCTGCTGGTTTTCTTCTGTGAGCGACATGTCCTCGTAATGATTTTTGTGAAATAGTTCCTTACCGAAAGGCGTGAGTCTGCAACGGAATGGGATGGAGCGAAACTGTCGTTCATGTTCTTCCAAGGATAGTTTCAAGTTGTCTCTAGTTTTTCCTTTTCTGTCTTCCTTGATGGAGAGGGACTGGATGTAGTCGCACCGAAAAATAGCCCAAGTCTTAGTTTCTACCTGATAGCCATGACTAAACCAAACACCTTCTCGGTAGAAGAGGTCATAAAATTGGAGGGTCAGCCACTTGTCCTGATGTTGCGTATAATGGATGGTGACTACAGCTTCATCCAATATGGCCTTTAATACGGCAGGCAGAAAGGTGGGGCTATTGATGGCAGATACATTGTAGTAGTCAATAACGGCTAGGGTCTGCTCCACCGTTTGAGCTTGTTCAGGCGTGAGATTGCTTTGCAATTTTGGGATAATGGCTGGATAATAATAGTCAAAGGGAGTTGTGACAATCTTTTCCAGTGCCTTTAAGGCATAAAAAATGGCGGCTAGCTCCTTATGAGAAATATGTATAGGAATGAGAAAGTTCTGAGGTAGTATCCGATAGCCGCCGCCTCGTCCATTTTCTGTATAGAGAGCCAGTCCCATTTTTTCTAATTCTTGGATATCTCGCAGGGCAGTTCGCTTTGAGATGTGAAAGACTTCCATCAGTTCCCTGAGTTGAAAATATTTTTTATCCTTTAGATAGAGTAATTCTTGATTGATTCGAGCTTGTTTTGACAATCGTCATCTTCTTTCTAAAAAGGTGTCATAAATTGGCACCTTTTGATGTTATACTTAGTTTATCAAAAAAATGGAGGAACCACAATGTACAAAACATTAGTGATCAATGCCCACCCTGATTACAAAAATCGTCAGCACAATTCGACTCGTCTGGAAGATTACACTGTAAGACAGCTGCAACAACGCTTCTCAGAAACAGAAGTGACAGTGTTAAATCTCTATGAGGAAACGATTCCACAAATCAATGAAACCACCTATGAAATCTATCGTAAAAATGCGGCTTGCATTGATTTAACTGCAGAAGAACAGGCGATTTTTGAGCGTTCCACAGCTCTGTTGAAGCAGTTCAAGGATCATCACCGCATTATCATTTCATCACCACTTCATAACTTCAATATCACTGCCAGATTGAAAGATTATTTAGATAATGTGATGATTGCACGTGAAGTTTATCGCTATACGGAGTCAGGTTCAGTAGGCTTGATGACAGATGACTATAAGGTTCTTTACTTACAGTCTAGTGGCTCAATCTATACTAATCAAGATCGCTACACACCTTTGGAATTTTCAACCAACTATCTGAGAGAAATGTTTGAAAATATCATGGCTTTTGACAAGTTCTATGTTGCTCGTGCTCAAGGTACCGATCTACTAGGTGCAGATAAAGAACAAATCTTTACGACTGCCCAAGCAGAAGTTGATCGTATTTTGGAAGTTTTCTTCACGAAAGAAACAAAATAAAGTAAGAGATAGGAAAACGAGGCAAATGGTCCTCGTTTTTTGTTCTTGTCAGTAGAAAAATGGGAGAGCACGACTCCTTTTTCCCTTGGTAAAAGTATGCTATAATGAAAAAAATCATATACTGGAAAGGGTATGAACCATCATGAATTTCTATGATTTAGACTACATCATACAACACCAATCCTTTAATTTGGTCTTGCGGTCTGTGGCCTTGATTATCTTGCTGGTGGTAGCTATCGCCACGGGGCTCTACTACTTGAGAAATCGTCTCAATACACGGCTGCGGGACATCAGTATCGGCATCGTTATTCTCATGTTTATCATCTTGGGCATCCAGGTTGAAGATTATATGCAAACTAATCAAGATTTTACCCAGTCGCAAGTGCTGACGCAGTTTATCAAAAGCGTAGCCATTGATAATGACGTATCGGAAAAAGAGGTCTATGTTAATTCGACGACCTTAAAAAGTGGGATTATTGTCCGCTACAAGGGAGAAAATTATACAGTCCACCTCAATAGTGACAACAATTCCTACACCTTGGTCCGCACGCACGTCATTGACCATAATGTTTATATCAACGGGGAGAAGTAAAAGATGGATATGTATGTCTTGGTAGCCACAAAGTTTATCTTGGGGATTTTCGTCATGATTTTGCAAATCAATATTTTGGGCAAGTATGAGTTTTCGGTCAATACGCCGCTCAATCAAATCCAAAACTATGTCCTCGGTGGGATTATCGGCGGGGTTATTTACAACAGCTCCATTTCCCTGCTGACCTTTATCATCGTCCTCCTCATCTGGTCCTTGGTGGTCATTGTCGTCAAACTGCTGATCAATCAGAAGTGGATTAAGTCCTTGGTGGTTGGCAATCCCGTCTTACTCATCAAGAACGGTCGGGTCAATGTGGAAAATTGTACGCGAGTGGGCTTGTCTGCAGACCAACTCATGCTCCATATCCGCATGGCAGGTCTGCAATCGACCAGAGATATTAAAAGTGCTATTATGGAGCCAAATGGTAGCTTGACAATTTTGGACAAGCATTCTCAGAATCCCAAGTTTCCTCTTATTAGTAATGCCCATGTCAACGAAGATGTCTTGGACTTAATTAGTAAAAATCAGAACTGGTTGCAAAAACAACTGGAACGGGAAGGCTATCAACTCAAAGATGTTTTCCTCGCAGAATACCTTGATGGGCAGGTTTACATGACACCTTATGTGGAGGACGGCAGGGAGTAGGTATAAGTAGGACAGGAACTAGCTTTTGGGCTGGCAGAGCATCCTCCCGCTCTGCCATTTGCTCAAGTGAAAGAGGCTCTGATTGAAACTAAAATGGCTCTTGGAAATGAAGGGATTTTGAATTTGTATCAAGAGCCTTTGGCACAGTCTGATGCTATGTGGAAGGAGATTGTGAAGGATACGGTCAAAGGGAGAAATTTGCAACCTGCTTACGTTGATGTGGACGTGGACGGCTTGAAGCAGGAATGACAGGAGATTCCAGTCTGTTGATTTCCAAGTCAATCCTAGATATGTTTTCTGCAACTATTTTTGCGGCCAATCTTGGCTTTGTGGTCTCAACTATCGCCCTGCCCCAATTTGTCATCTTTTCTAGTCTATTTTTGTTAGCGAAGTTCATTCTTCCACTGACTACTCCTGATATGATAGCGGACTTTAAGGCCTGCGGAGGATTTTTGATGTTGGCAACAGGATTTTGTATGGCTAATATCAAACTCTTTCCTTCCGCAGCCAGGATTCCTACCATGTTGTTAATCCTTCCGTGCAGTTGGCTTTGGACCGATATCATTTTACCCTTGTTGTGAAAACAAGAGGCTACTATCTTTCGTTCTGACAGGCAGAAATTTTCTGTCTGTTTTTGATTTTCAAAGTATGGTCTGGCAATGCCATGTACACCCATCAAATGGGTATGAAACGAAAAGAATTTTCGGGGACAACAACCCTACACTCAGAAGCTGATGAAAGACCTTATATCCTATTGCCAGTCATTCCGAGCAAGGAAGGATAGATAATAGTCAGTCAGTTTTTCTTTTATTACTTCGACGTAAGAGGAAACTCCGTTTCCTTATTTCCAACTTCAAACACTTCACTGGATTGTTTAACTTGCTTTGTTGTATTTGGCTTAAGCGACTTGCTATCGCAAGTCTCATCTCCAGCCTTGAACAGTCAGGAGACTCAACAAGATGGTTGCAGCTCGTTGCCTCGTACTAAAATACTATAAAACATACTAAGATTAGTAGTGAAGAAATCTCCGACGGGAGAGAGTACTCGCTACTTTTTTCATTCTCAAGATGATAAAGTAGAGGTGTCTTGTTAAGTCGTGGGACTTTTTGACGCCAGACGTCGCAATAAAAACTGGCAAGACACCTGTTTTAGGAAGAATGTTATCAAAGTATGTGGGACGCCAGACGTCGCGTATTGAAAATGACATCACTAAAACAAGGAATCATTCAAGACAAAGAGGCAATATCATGCGTACAGTTTTCGGGATTGATGTGAGTAAGGTAAGTTCAGAAGTGGCCATTCTAGTCAACGGCGAGAAGGTTCATGGCTATACCATGCCCAATGATGCCACTGGCTTTGCTCGGCTACTTGGCGATTTGAAAACCGTCCACAAGCCAGAGTTTGTCTTCGAGGCGACTGGCGTTTATTCTCGCCGTCTCCAAGCTTTTCTAGAAGATAATGGCTATGCTTACACACGACTTAATCCCTTAGAAGCTAAGAAACAACTGGATAGCTTGCGTGTGCGTAAAACAGATAAGATTGACGCTGAAAAACTGGCTCAATCTCAGTTTGTACTGAATCGTAAACCGACTTACATCCAAGAAGAAGTCTATCAACATCTGCGTGATTTAAGCCGCTTTTATCAGAATCTGACTGAGGATATTGTCCGTGCTAAAAACAGGTTACACAAGGTCTTACAAGTCACTTTTCCAGAGTTGGAGACTATCTTGTCGGTACCAACTGGGGAACAATACTGGAACTTAGTCACTGCTTTTCCCTGCAAGGGCTTTGTGCTAGATTTGAACCATATTGAACTATCTCAAAACGCATCTCTGACAAGCGTGTGGCTTACTTAGCTGAGAAGCTGACAGTACTAGCTAACCAGTCTTATTGCGCCGTCACGAAGAACTCTCCAATACTAGAAGAGGTGTGTTACTATGCACAAGAATTGCTTAGACTTTCTGAACAGAGACAAACAGTCTTAGACAAAATGGTGGATCTCGCTCAGCCATTGCCAGAGTATGACATTCTGCTTTCTATTCCTGGTATCGCTGAGACGACTGCAACAAGTGTTATTCGCGAACTCGGTGACATTCGCCGTTTTCAGTCTGCCAATCAAATCAATGCCTTTATCGGTATTGACCTGAGACACTATGAATCCGGTAACTTCCTCGCTAAGAAGCACATTACCAAGCGTGGGAATCCTTATGCTAGAAAAATTTTGTTCAAGTGCATTCACAATATCGCTTCAGCTAGCCACACCAAGCCGTGCCATTCGCAGACTTTTATGANAAACGAAAAAGGCAATCGCAAACGACTTCAACCAAGCCACATACGATTGCCTTCATACATCGTCTTATCAGAACAATATATTACCTCATAATGCATAACAACCTTTACGATTATGCGTCTACCAAAAATCAGTAAAATTGTTTATGCCATAT
>NZ_KB904063.1 GCF_000379985.1 Streptococcus caballi DSM 19004
ATCTCAAAAAATTGGTAAAAATAAGGGCAGGCAAGCTTTTTTATTTTGGACAAATACCCTCTATTTTAGTAAACAGAGGCGATTTAAATTCTATAAACAGAAAAAGACAAACATCAATCGAGATGTTTGTCTTCATTCTGAACTCATAGCTAATGCTATGAGTTTTCCTTTGATCCCAGCAGGATTCGAACCTGCGACCGTTCGCTTAGAAGGCGAATGCTCTATCCAGCTGAGCTATGAGACCATCAGCTACACTAGTTTATCAAAATTCCTGAGCTTTTGTCAATTAAAAGTTAATATTATATAAGATAGGGTGGCGGATTTCAGGGAAGGTAAAAAAGATGATAAAAAATAACAATTTTTTCAAAAAAGTATAGACAAAGAAAATTATTCTGATATAATAGTAAGAGTGTTAAGGGAGAATATTCCTAAAGCTTCAGGTCCGTTGGTCAAGGGGTTAAGACACCGCCTTTTCACGGCGGTAACACGGGTTCGAATCCCGTACGGACTATAATTACTGCTAGGCAGTTTTTTTTTATCCGGCATAGCTCAGTTGGTAGTAGCGCATGACTGTTAATCATGATGTCGTAGGTTCGAGTCCTACTGCCGGAGTGATAAGACACCCTAAGTTCATTCAACTTAGGTTTTTTTATTTTCAATTTGTCAAATTAAGCTAGACAGAAAAAGCCATCTATAGTTAGTCTCAGATAACCGACCACATTTGTCTGAAAGGAACTAACCTAAATGACCTATACTCATGAACCACAACTGAACTCGTAGTGATAGAGGCATGCTACCAAGAAGGCGTAAAAGTTGTAGATATTATGAAATCAGTGAGAAGGTCAAAACAGACCATCTACAATGTCATCAACCGCTTAACTGATGTTAGGGTATTCGACAAGACAGATTTCCCTTGGAAAGGCAAACGAAAGCCAAATGGTCATTGAGAAACACGAGGAAAACAAGCATTTGCAGAGATTTACGCGAAAGAGCTGACATCTCCCCTAGTTTTAATGCAGAGTTTGGACATCTTGAAGGGAATACCATTGTGGGTGAAAAGTACAAAAGTGCAGTGATTACTTTAGTGGAACACCTCTCAAAAGCTATCATCACACTGAAAACCAAGGGACAAAAGCAAGTGATATTGAAACGTCTCTTCATCAATGGCTGTCTCAAGATCCTAGCCATCTCTTTAAGTCGATAACCTTTTATTGCGGTAAAGAATTTTCTAACTGGAAGTCTATTTCAAATGTGCCTGGCATTGATATTTTCTTTGCAGCTCCAGGCTGTCCTGAGCAACGAGGTCTGAAAAAATATTTAATTGGATTGTTGAGGCAGCACGGACTTCCGAAGTAGGTGGATTTTAATGGGATATCTCAATATTCTTTATCCGCTATAGCTGGTAAAGAAAACAGGACTTCAAGAAAGTCTTTGAATTACCTTACAGCTTATCACGTTTTTCTGGGTTACTTGAAAAGTCTAGTTTAATTGACAATTTAAGAATTTAAAAGCTGGGACTTTATACCCCAGCTTTTGGTTTTATAAACGTTTGAATTAGAAAATTGATTTTTACTTACTTTAATTTACTGTTAGACTTGGCTGTAAAGTAAAAATAGAGAACAAAGAGAGCAATACCAAGCAGTGAGAGGAGACTAGCTTCTTTGAAACCGTTCGGAATGAAAGTTAAAATAACTTTTCCTTTTCCTTTTGGAACATCAGCTTTCATAAAACCATTTTGTGCTTTTAAAAGCTTAATCTTTTTCTCGTTCAATGTAGCTGTCCATCCTTTGTCGTAAGGAATGGTGAAGAAAAGAGAGGCTTTTTTCTTGCTACGGTAGTTAACAGTTACGTTATTTGACTTTGTTTTTACACTAACTTGTTTTGAATTGATAAGCGACATCGCTTTTTGATAGCTACTGATATTTAAAGCGTAGAAGTTTGGTGAGTTAAAGGAGACTTGATTTTGTTCTGGAAAGCTAAAAGTGACCTCAACTGTTTGACCAGCATTGAAATATCCTAAGTCAAAGAAACTGTAAGCATTATCAGTTGTGTAAATTTTAGTTTGTCCATTAATTGTTATTTGAACTGTTTTATTTTTATCGTCATCTAATGTAAGCGAAGGAACACTAACGTAAACTTGACTTGGTTCTACGATTGTCATCTGATAAGTAACAGTATTATTTGATCCTTTAGTATTGCTGAGATTAATCCTATTATTCAGCAAATGTTGACCAGAAAGTAACTGAGCAGAAAGTCTTGAAAAATATCGTTCTGATAGTCCTGTCAGGTTGTTTAGCAGGCTTGTTTGATTGTCCAAAGTGTTAACTGTAAAAGCTGTGTCTTTGTATGTATCATTTGTTAAAATTGCTAACT
This sequence comes from Streptococcus caballi DSM 19004, assembly GCF_000379985.1. GTDB lineage: Bacteria > Bacillota > Bacilli > Lactobacillales > Streptococcaceae > Streptococcus > Streptococcus caballi. The sequence goes on from NZ_KB904063.1 coordinate 2,374, forward strand.
GGCTAGCATACTGATTCTTGTAAAGACTGGTTTGACCAGAAGTTTTTTGAAGAGAAAAGCCAAATTTATCAAGACTTGATTCAGTTAAATTATATTTAAGAGCAAATAGGCTGTCAGCTATCAGTGTATTGTTTTGATAGCGCAGATTGAGGTTGGTTCCAGTAGATTGAAAACCTAATCTGTCTAAAGTGCTGCTAGATGATCGATTACGAATGGAAGAAAATTGGGAAATACCATTATAATCGTATTTCATACTATCATTCCCGGTTTGGGGTAGCAAACGTTCTGTTCGGAAAAACTTCTGTTCTTTTTTCTTAGTGAACTTGACAAGTTTGTCAATATCTGTCAAGTTACGCTTATAACCATCACGTGAAGGAAAGGTCCACTCATTTCCTAAAGCATTGACTTGATAATAAGTATTTAATGAGATTTCAATAAGTGCAAATAGGAGCGTAAAGAATAGGAAAAAACGATAGGGAAATTGTTTTTTAGAATAGCTGAAGAGAAGGATAGTGTAGGCGCTTAGAAAGGCGAAACTAAGAATAAACTGGCTATACTGTAAAAAATCATATTTTTCTCTAAAAAAGAGAGTTGCTAAAAAGCCTATTCCTAAGATAGTTGCAGAAGTGACAAACTGTTTTAAAGTCAGCTCAGAAAGGTGAGACAGAGTCTCAGCAGCCAGCAGGATAATTAAAATAGAGAAGGTCCAAGCATAACGATGTAAAAACATATTTGGTGCATGCATACCCTGCCAAGCTAAATCAAGTGGTTGAAGATAAAAACTTATCACAATGAAATTAAGCATAAGTAGGTAAGCTAAGCGTGTTTGCCATTTAATAGATTTGATTGTGAAATAGGTAAGTGCCAGGAATAGAGGGAGAATTCCGACATAGATCATTGGAATGGCACCAAATTTAGTAGTATCATAAGAACCGACTATATTTTTTGCAAATATATCAAGTAGCCAAGATTTCTCCGTCAAGAAACCTGTAAAGGTTGTAAACTTTTCTCCGTGAGTAGAGAGGTCTAGGTAGGTTGGTAAAAGGATGATGCTACTAGACAGACCTGCTAATAGTGACAAAACTGTAAAGTCCATCAACCTGCGACCAGTACTTTTCAAAGAAAAGTCTTTTGTCAATTGAACTAAGAAGTAGAGAACTAAGAAGATAGCTGCCATGAATCCAAAATAATAATTTTGAATAAAGAGAATGGTTAAGCTAATGTAATATAAGAGAAATTTTCTTTGAGTAAGTACTTGATTTAAACCTAGAATAATAAGTGGAATTAGAATAAAAACATCCAGCCACATATTGATTTCTAGTTGGCTAATAGTAAAGCTCATCAGGGCATAGGAGGTTGATAATACTAGAATGAGACTGTTATTTACTCTAGGATAGAGTTTTCTTAGACTAAAAGAAGCAGATAAACCAGCGCAAGCAATTTTCAATAGGGTAAAAAGGTAGAGAGCATCTGGCATATTTTTTAAATCAAAAAAGTAAACAAGTGGAGAGAAAAAGATTCCTAAATAATAGCTGATTAAGGCGTAAAAATTAAGGCCTAGCCCACTTGTAAATGTGTAAAAAATGCTATCTTTGCCATGTAAAATATTTCTAAGATTTTGTGCAAAAATGACATACTGGTGAAAACCATCACTGGCTAAAATAGTTGTCTTACTTCCCCAGTAAATATCTTTTGATAATAATATAAAGAACAGAATGAAAAAGGGGAGGAGAAAACTGATTGTGTAGTAAAAAATATTATTTTTAGTAAACTTGCTAAATATCATCATTTCTCTTTCTAGTCGTCTGAATCTCAGTATAAAAATAAAAAGCGTTGCCGCTTTTTATTTCCAGAGTTGAGCTACTTTAGCCTGCACTTCTGCATTTTCAAGGAATTCATCATAAGTTTCATCAATACGGTCAATGACACCGTCTTTAGAGATGACGACGATGTGGTTGGCCAAAGTTTGAATGAATTCATGGTCATGACTGGCAAAGATGATTGATTCTTTAAAGTCTTTGAGTCCATCATTGAGACTTGAGATAGATTCCAAGTCCAAATGATTGGTAGGATCATCAAGGACAAGAACATTTGACTTAAGTAGCATGAGTTTTGATAGCATCACGCGCACTTTTTCTCCTCCTGATAAGACGTTGACAGACTTGTTAACCTCATCACCTGAGAAAAGCATGCGACCTAAGAATCCACGAAGGAAGGTATTGTCATCTTCTTCTTTACTAGCAAACTGACGAAGCCATTCAAGGATAGATTCGCCAGAAGCAAAATCACGAGAATTATCTTTTGGAAGGTATGAGCGACTTGTTGTCACACCCCATTTGACAGTGCCCTCGTAGTCAATATCTCCCATTATTGCGCGAATAAGAGCTGTTGTCTGAATGTCATTTTGTCCAATAAGAGCTGTCTTGTCACCTGGACGCAAGATGAAGTTGATATTATCAAGAATTTTTTCACCGTCAATGGTAACAGAAAGATTTTCGACAGTTAGCAAATCATTCCCGATTTCACGCTCAGCACTAAATTTCACAAATGGATATTTACGACTGGATGGGACAATTTCTTCTAATTCAATCTTATCAAGCATTTTTTTACGAGAGGTTGCTTGCTTAGATTTTGAAGCATTGGCAGAAAAACGGGCAACGAATTCTTGTAATTGCTTGATTTTTTCTTCAGCTTTGGCATTTCGGTCTGCTTGTAGGCGAGCTGCAAGTTCAGATGATTCTTTCCAGAAATCATAATTACCAACATAGAGTTTGATTTTACCGAAGTCAAGGTCAGCCATGTGGGTACATACTTTGTTCAAAAAGTGACGGTCATGGGATACGACGATGACGGTATTTTCAAAGTCAATCAAGAAATCTTCCAACCAAGTGATGGATTGGATATCAAGGCCGTTGGTCGGTTCATCGAGAAGGAGAACATCTGGTTTACCAAAGAGAGCCTTGGCAAGGAGGACTTTAACCTTATCACCATTAGCTAATTCGCTCATATTTTGGTAGTGGAGGTCTTCTGGAATATTTAAGTTTTGGAGTAATTGAGATGCTTCACTTTCAGCTTCCCAACCACCAAGTTCTGCAAATTCTCCTTCAAGTTCGGCAGCACGAACCCCATCTTCATCAGAAAAGTCATCCTTCATGTAAATAGCATCTTTTTCTTTCATGATGCTGTAAAGCTTTTCGTTACCCATAATAACAACGTCAATAACACGTTCTTCCTCATAGTCAAAGTGATTTTGACGAAGAACTGACAGACGTTCGTCAGGACCAAGAGAAATATGACCAGTTGTGGGTTCAATGTCTCCGGCCAAAATTTTTAAAAAGGTAGATTTTCCTGCACCATTTGCCCCAATCAGCCCATAGGTATTTCCAGCTGTAAAGTTGATATTGACATCGTCAAATAATTTGCGGTCACTAAAGCGTAGCGACACATCTGAAACTGTAAGCAATTTTTCACCTCATCTGTTATATCTGAATTTCATTGTACAAGAAAAAGCCCCATTTTTCAATGATAAAGGGGATTATTTTTACATTGGAAAAATAATCCCCTTTATCATCTAGTTGATAATGTTTGGTCAGACTAAAGCCTCTTCCCATAACTTGTGTAGCAGGCATCACAACAATGAAGGCTGTCTTATGTATTTTTAGCATTTGATTTTTTAGTCTAGGAACCTCTTGACGCGATACAGTAGTCATTAACATCGTTTTCTGCTGTCCTGTAGATCCTCCGATAACAGGAATTTCGGTTAGCCTCGGTCAGCTTTTTGTGAAATATAAGCTTTTATACCTTGATTTAAATGTGAAATAATCATAATCTTACGAGAAGAATCAGCCCCAATTTGCATAATATTGACCATATAACCATGGTGATAAGGCAATGGTAGAATACATAACCGTATCAGTATCAAAGGCGATTAATCCTTAGCCAGACTAAAGCCATCTACAATGCTCATAGCTACCGCTAAAGGAAGAGGTACGTATCTATGTAAAATTTGTGTAATAATATCTGGTCCTCCGATTGAAGAATTTCCAAGAAAAAAACAAGTCCCAAACCAAAACTACAAATGATGCCACAAAAAATAGCGGCTAGTAATGGAGTGTCAGTAATTGTAGAAATTTCTTCGGTTAGCTTAATAAAAATAGAATAGATTCAAGAACCATAAATCGTTTTGATAAAATTATTTTTTCCGAGAAAAATAAAATAGGCTAACAGTAAAGGAAAATTTGACAGCATAACGAAATTTCCTAGATTACAGCCTAACAATTCTCGCAGACTGATTGCTAATCCCACAACACCACCTGATGCAATGATTTTCTAAAAACATACTATTACTATTAAAACCAACAGCAGCAACCAAAGCCCCTAGACTAACTAGAATAAAATCAAGCCCTTTTCTTTTCAATTATTCCTTTTTTCTAAACCAAAACCTATTATGGCAAAGTACGTAATTCTCATCAAGAAAAATGTTAGCACTTTCACAGCAGCTTGACAAATATCATCTAATTTTATAGAATAACATCATATTCAGAAAGAGTAGTTAAAGTGTGTTTGTAGAGAGCTGACGCGTGCTGAAAGTCAGTATCATACTTTTATGAAATGGGCTGATGTTTCACATGAAACGAACACATAAGTTTCAGGCTTGGCACTCCTTATCGTGCAACTTCTTGTAAGAGAAGGTGGAGATGACAGTTATGTAAAGATATTGTCAACTGAGGTGGTACCGCGTATTTGATATGACGCCCTCACGTAGCTTGCCTGCGTGGGGATTTTTTATTGTAAAGGAGAAAAAATGAAAAAACCAATTATTTTAACAGGAGACCGTCCAACTGGGAAATTGCACCTTGGGCATTATGTTGGCAGTCTTAAAAACCGTGTAGACTTGCAAAATAAAAATAAGTATGACATGTTTGTTTTCTTGGCAGATCAACAAGCCTTAACTGATCATGCCAAAGAATCTGAAATTATCAGAGACTCTATCGGAAATGTGGCACTAGATTATTTGTCTGTGGGTATTGATCCGAGCAAGTCAACGATTTTCATCCAGAGTCAGATTCCTGAGTTGGCTGAATTGACCATGTATTACATGAACCTTGTTTCTCTAGCACGCTTGGAACGAAATCCAACTGTTAAAACAGAGATTGCACAGAAAGGTTTTGGGGAATCTCTCCCAGCTGGTTTTTTGGTTTATCCAATCTCTCAAGCAGCTGACATCACAGCTTTTAAAGCAAATTTTGTTCCTGTTGGAAATGATCAGAAACCTATGATTGAACAAACTCGTGAAATCGTGCGTAGCTTTAATCATACTTATAAGTGCGATATTTTGGTAGAACCTGAGGGGATTTATCCTGAAAATGAAGCAGCTGGTCGCTTGCCTGGTTTAGATGGAAATGCTAAAATGTCTAAGTCTCTTGGCAACGGTATTTTCTTGTCAGATGATGCTGACACTGTTCGTAAAAAAGTTATGAGCATGTACACTGATCCAAATCATATTCGCGTGGAAGACCCAGGGCAAATTGAAGGCAACATGGTTTTCCATTATCTTGATATTTTTGGTCACAAAGAGGATCAGGCTAAAATTGCAGATATGAAGGAGCACTATCAACGTGGTGGACTTGGAGATGTTAAGACAAAACGTTATTTATTTGAAATCTTAGAGCGTGAGCTGGCACCAATTCGTGAACGTCGTTTGGAGTATGCCAAAGACATGGGTGAAGTTTTCCATATGCTTGAAAAAGGAAGTGAAGCTGCGCGTGCAGTAGCTAGTCAAACACTCTCAGAAGTTAAAGAAGCAATGGGAATTAATTATTTCTAAAATAAAATCTGGAATGATCTAGCATTTCAGATTTTTCTGTCAGATCCGAATGAATTCTTTTAAAAAAACAGATTTAAGTATCTTCTTACAGAAAAAGCGAACGCCAAATGCAAATATAGAATAGAAAATATTATAATCAAAAATAATAAGAATGAGTTGACAAATGATTTTAGCGTGATATGATAGTTACAATAAAATAGAATGGGGCTAAGTTTCCCTAAAATAATAGAAAAGAGGACTAGATAATGTCAAATTGGGACACTAAATTTTTGAAAAAAGGCTTTACTTTTGATGATGTCTTACTTATTCCTGCTGAAAGTCATGTTCTTCCTAATGAAGTGAACATGCAAACCAAACTTGCTAAAAATTTGACATTGAATATTCCTATTATTACTGCAGCCATGGATACTGTTACAGATAGCAAAATGGCTATTGCTATTGCTCGTGCAGGTGGACTTGGTGTTGTTCATAAAAACATGTCCATTAAAGAGCAGGCTGAAGAAATTCGCAAGGTTAAACGCTCTGAAAATGGCGTCATCATTGATCCATTTTTCCTAACACCTAACCACAAAGTTTCTGAAGCAGAAGAATTAATGCAACGTTATCGTATTTCAGGTGTCCCAATCGTTGAAACGCTTGAAAATCGTAAGTTGGTTGGTATTATTACTAATCGTGACATGCGTTTTATTTCAGATTATCACACTCCTATCTCAGAGCATATGACTAGTGAAAAATTGGTTACTGCTCCAGTTGGAACTGACTTGGAAACAGCTGAGCGCATTCTCCATGAGCATCGTATTGAGAAACTCCCTTTGGTGGATGAATTTGGTCGTTTATCTGGTCTAATTACCATCAAGGATATTGAAAAAGTGATTGAGTTTCCAAATGCTGCTAAGGATGAATTTGGCCGTCTTTTGGTTGCAGGTGCGGTTGGTGTCACATCAGATACCTTTGAACGTGCTGAGGCCCTTTTTGAAGCGGGTGCTGATGCTATCGTTATTGACACAGCACATGGTCATTCTGCCGGCGTTCTTCGCAAAATTGCTGAAATTCGTGAACACTTCCCAGAACGTACTCTAATTGCTGGAAATATTGCTACTGCTGAAGGAGCCCGTGCTCTTTACGAAGCAGGTGTTGATGTTGTTAAAGTTGGTATTGGACCTGGTTCAATCTGTACAACACGTGTTGTAGCTGGTGTAGGGGTCCCACAAATCACAGCTATTTATGATGCAGCAGGTGTTGCACGCGAATACGGTAAAACAATTATTGCTGATGGTGGTATCAAATATTCTGGTGATATTGTCAAAGCTCTTGCAGCAGGTGGCGACGCTGTCATGCTTGGTTCAATGTTTGCGGGTACGGATGAAGCTCCAGGAGAAACCGAGATCTATCAAGGTCGTAAATTTAAAACATACCGTGGTATGGGATCAATTGCAGCTATGAAGAAAGGTTCAAGTGATCGTTATTTCCAAGGTTCAGTTAATGAAGCTAATAAACTTGTTCCAGAAGGTATTGAAGGACGTGTCGCTTACAAAGGTGCGGCTGCGGATATCGTCTTCCAAATGCTTGGTGGTATTCGTTCAGGTATGGGATATGTTGGAGCTGCAACTCTGCAAGAATTACACGAAAATGCCCAATTCATTGAAATGTCAGGTGCTGGTTTAATTGAGAGTCACCCACACGATGTTCAGATTACTAATGAAGCTCCTAACTACTCAGTACATTAGGATTAAAATAGAAAAAAGAGACCGCTGTGGTCTCTTTTTAGCTTGTCAAGTATATTGACTTTTTTGTAAATATACTTGACAACTCTGTAAAGAATTAATTGTCAAAGAGATTCTTTAATGATCGCTCCGTTCTCTATAGTGAATGTTTTGACGTTTTCAGGTAGACTTGATAAGTGTTCGAGACTAGTTGTTGTGACGAAGGTTTGAACGTTTTCTTTGATACCTTCTAAGAGTTTTACTTGACGATAATTGTCAAGTTCACTCATAACATCGTCAAGCAAGAGAATCGGATAATTTCCTGTTACATTTTTGATGAGTTCTATTTCTGCCAGCTTTAGTGATAGGATGAGACTTCGATGTTGTCCTTGACTACCAAATTTAGCATCCATATTATTGATGCTAAAGGCTAAGTCATCGCGGTGGGGTCCAAGGCTAGTATTTTTCTTGAAAATATCACGCTGGTGATTTTTAGATAATTGGACTAAAAAATTTTGCTTTATTTCACTTTGATTAGTAAAAACTATTGATGACAGATATTGAATTTTGAGATGTTCTAGACCATTAGAAATAGTAAAATGGTGTTGATCAGCTTCTTTTTCTAACTCAGATATGAAATCAAAGCGATGTTCAATGACGCGACTACCGTAGTCAGCCAACTGCTCATCTAGGACTGCTAGAAAATTTTTATCAACTGTTTCTGCTGATTTGAGGTAGCTGTTGCGTTGTTTAAGAACGTGATTGTAATTTGATAAATCTGACAAGTAGACAGGTTTTATCTGTCCCAAGTCAATGTCAATAAACTTTCGACGCAGACTGGGTGCCCCTTTGATCAGCTGTAAATCTTCTGGTGCAAAAAGCACCACTGTCATGGTTCCAATGTAATCTGAGAGTTTTGCTTGCTTGAGATGATTGACTTTTGTTACTCGCCCGCGATCTGATAATCTAATTTCAAGAGGAACCTTTCCATTTGTACGTTGAACTTGCCCAGAAATAAGAAGTTCTTTTTCTTTAAAATGAATGAGTTCTTTATCTGAGCGTGTACGGTGGCTACGTGTCAGGGCTAAAAAATAGATAGCTTCAAGAAGATTAGTCTTTCCTTGGGCGTTCTTCCCAATAAAAATATTTAAAGATGGAGAAAAACTGGCTTCAAGATTTTGATAATTGCGGTAGTTTTTTAATGTAATATCTTGAATCCACATGATTAAGTTCCTGGGAAACGGACAGGTTTACGAGAGTTTTGAGACGATTTTGAACTGTTATTAGCAGCTTTCTGGCTTGTCTGATTCTTGATTTTTCTATTGGTTTGATTCATTTGTTTAACTAAAGCTGCGACACGTTTTTTCTCAGCTAAATCTTCTTTATATTCTGCGATTTCGGTGGTTGTAGGTTCAACAATCACAATTTCAATATCTTCCGAAGGAATGGCGACTTTATCACCAAAACGAATTTTTTTACCACGGCGTTTTTCGTCTTCACTATTAAAAAGAACAGTCGTTTCAGCTAAAAATCCCTTAATCGCACCACCGCTTTGAATAATTCCTAACTCTTTTAAAAGAGCTTGCAAAGTGATATAGTCATCAAATAATTTGAATTTGTATTCCATAGTATTCTCCATTTTATAATTGAAGTAATTATAGCACAAGGAAGATATAAAAGCTATTAAAACGTTGATTTAATAAGCTTTTCAAGGGGTGTCAATATTTTTTGTCTAGTATTTTGTCTAGTATTAGAGTTTTCCTAGTGCTTTTTCGTAGTATGTGACCGCCTCTTTTTCTTTTGATTTTGATAAGTGACTGTAGACATCCAAGGTCATACTAATCTTAGAGTGTCCTAATCGGTGTTGGAGTTCTTTATAGCTGATACCAGCATTCAGCAAGAGACTAGCGTGAGTATGACGGAAAGCGTGAAAGGTGAACCGAGGCAACCCCGCACGCTCTAAGTGATTATCTAACATCCTTTGCAGATTGTTCCTGAATGGATAAGGAGCTAGACCATTGGAAAAGACATAATTGCCATAGGGTGAAATCATTTCCTTGAATTTCTGCTCTTGTCGCACCTTGTAGAGCCTTAGCATGAGTAAGCTTTTTCTGTCTATGCTTATCACGCGCTTCCCAGCTTTTGTCTTTGGTGTACTCAGTTTGTTTATGACTGGGTTGAACGTCTTAGTTATGTTGATTGTTCCATTCTCTAGGTCAATATCAGACCATTCAAGGGCGATAGCCTCACCGATACGCAAGCCAGTAGCTAATAGGAATTGATACAATACACGGTTATAGTTATTCTTGTAATTATCAGGTAAGCTGTCTAAATAGCCTATAAATTGCTTTAATTGGCTATCATCTAGGTATTTAAGATTTTTCTCTTCCTGTCTCATACATGGTACTATGATATTATCAGCAGGGTTGCGCGTGATAATTTGGAGATGAACCGCATACTGTAATATACGCTTATTTAATGCTATAATAGGCTTGTATTCTTTTAGACCACTGGAAGAAATGGAGTTAGCAAAATATTGCACAAATGGCATGCTAATTTTTTCAAGCTTCATTGTTCCAAAGAATGGGATAAGATGCTTATGGATGGTTATTTCAGTATGGCGGTAAGTTTGGGGCTTAACTGTCAGCTTGTAACTGCTAAGCCAAAGCGTAACAAGGTCACTATAATTATTTACTTGTTGCATTTTGAGCACGGTTGATCCGTTCGCTTGAAAGTCAGCAAGCTTTTTTATTGCCTTTTGGCTAACTTCGCTCTTTGTTCGCCCTGTTATGGTAACTTGGACTTGCTTCCCTGTCATGCTGTCAGTTCCTAAATACACCCGTTGGCGGTACACTGTTTCACCGTTCTTTTTTGTGAATTGTTTTATTGTCATGATGAACCTTTCTAACATCAGCAGGCAAGCCGTAAGGGTTTTAGATTGGTTATCATGTAATTTTAGCGTACTAAGTAGGTACGCTTTTTTTTAATGCTGAAATAAAGCTATATAGGTGGTTGAAATGTTGCAACGTTGAGAAATTTTGGAAACAGTGGCGTGGAATTTCGAAACGTTACGAAATTTGGGAGGGGTTAGTTGGTCGGTTTATTTTTCTTTAACCTGGAAATAGTTGGCGAAGCCCATACACCAGTATTTAAATACTTATTAATTTTATAAGCATAACTATTTAAGAAAGATGCTTGAATTTCCAAATCCATCAATGCTTCACCATCTACACTATCAGAATAAGACATTAAACCGTCTGAAGTTATTTCAAAATATTTTTGTAACTCCTCTAATGTTCCTAGGGGCTTTTTATTCTCTTTCTGATATAAATAAATATTAATAATATCATCTATACCCAGATTTAAAAAGAAAGCTAAGTCAACGATTGTTTGTGTATTTTTAAATGCAACCTTGTCAATAGGGTAGTTATTAAAATATTGTTTCATTATATCGCTGATATACTCCCAATTATAGTGACTTATTCCCGTTTCACCATTGATTAACTGACTAACAGTCATGTTTCCCAACTTTGCTATTTTTAACAAATTTTCTTTATTGGGCAGATTGCGTCCTTTTTCCCAATTATTTACTGTTCCTTTACTTGTATTAAAGAACTTCCCGAACTCTTCCATGGTAGCTCCTTTGTCAAGTCGAATGCTTTTTATTCGGTTTCCTACTGCTATATTGTCTATTTCCAAAATTTGTGACCTCCTTTCTTGTATTATAGTAACCTTTTTTTAAAAAAAAGTAAATAAAAGTATTGACAAAATAAATAAAAAACTTTATTATTTTAGTATGCAAAAGTAAAGGAAGTGAAAAAGATGAACTCTAAAAATAAAATCAGAGGTTACAGAAATATGCTTGGAATGACCCAAAAACAGTTAGGGGAAAAGCTAGGAATGACTAAACAAAGCTATCACAACAAAGAAACTGGGCGAAATTCTTTTAGCGATAGTGAAAAAATCGCTTTTAAGCAGTTATTGCTCCCTATGTTCCCAGAAATCACTATCGAAGATATATTTTTTTAATTCAAAAGTATGCAAAAGTAAATAGGAGGCAGACAATGAAATTTTATTACATCACTAACACTTTTACAGAATTTGCTGAAATCACTGACAAAGGTATTAAGCTGAACGGGCGTTCATCTATTGAGCTTTACGATAGCAAAGCCGAAGCGTTCAAACGGGCTGGTTATATGGATACTGATAACTTTGGGGTGGTTGCTATTGAACTAAATGACGGCACTGACTACGTTCATAACACTATGGCGGGCTGGATTTTGGTTAGTAGAGACATCAAGCCCGAAGAAATCAAAGAAAAAGAAATGTTTTCAAATAACTAAAGGAGGTACAGCAATGAACCTAGTTTATTTAGACGGCAAGAAAGAGCCGTACACACTTAGTAGCATTATTGCTGATTGTGCTGGTGTCAGTCACCACGCTATACAAGAACATATCAGAAAACAAAGAGAGCGTTTAGAACGCTATGGAAAGCTAGCATTTCAAATGCGACCTTTGCCGAGTGGGCAACAGGCTAAAGATTATATCTTAAACGAACAACAGGCAACATTACTGATTACATTCTTAAAGAATACCGAGCAGGTAGCCCAATTCAAAGAAAACCTAGTTAAAGCCTTCTTTGAGATGAGGGACGAGGTGGCAGAGTTCCGCTATCAGAGGGCATTAGAAAAGCCCAAACGCAAAGAGCTAGTAAAAGCTATCAGCGAATGGGAAAACGCCCCTAAACACGCACACAGTACAGTCACTAACCTACTACTCAAAGCAGTAACAGGCTTTAATGCTAAACAGTTACGAGCTTTGAGAGGTGAAGGAATTGCCTTGAATAGTCTTTATAGCAGAGAGCTAGAAGGATATCAAGCCTTGGAAAATATGGTTATAGCCATGATTGAGCTTAATTTCACTTACCACGATATAAAGACTATGGTAAACAAAAAGAACGCACTAGAAAGCGCGTGATAGTACCAAAAAAAGCCTTGAAGTTTGCAGACCGACAGGCTTTCAGATATTCAAACTAAAACAATTACAAGCAGGCAAGCCGTAAGGGTTTTAGAAGTATTTTAATACTTAAATTATATCAGATTTATGCACTTTTGACCATTCTAAAGGGGGCTATCCCTCAAAATAGCCATAATTTCAAAATAGAAGAGGTAACGAACCATGACAAAATCAAAAACAAAAGAACTTGCACTTACTGCTAACCAACTCAAGGAACAAGGGCAACGCCTCACGGATGCCATGACAAGGGTAGCTATGGTGAAACATTTCTCTAATACACTTATGCTAGCCATGAATAGTGAGGCAGACAGGGCTATTTTATTGAGCTGTTTGAATAACTTTTTAAGTCAAACATACGACCAAATGGACAGCCTTTATAAAGAGCTTGATAATATCGCTTATTCATTGTTGGAATGTGACAACCCCGAAGAATTGAAAGCATACAAGGAAAGAGGGTAAGAAAATGACTAATACAGACATTGTAAGAAAATATGAAGAACTGCTAGCACAGTTAGAGGATACCGTAGCCGTGTTAGATTTAACCTTATTAGGATATTCAAAAGGCGTCACAGAGGCGACTATTAGCACGGTTAGTTATAACTTAAGGCAACTGATTGCCCAACACAATCAATACACACTAGATTATCGCAAGGAGAAATGACATGATCCAAGAACTGAACTTAACACCCGCAGAAATGAAATTACTGTTTCTAGTATTGGTTATCCTACTGGTTAAGCTATGGAGGCACAAGAGCTATTTTAAGTTGGATATAGAGCCTAAAGAGCCAATCCACGCGCAACCAGTAGCAAAGACCCCAGAGCTTCACAATTCTAACTATGGCGCTTATATTCAATCACAGGGCAGATATTACAACTAGGAGGCAGGCAATGAGTGAAAAAATTATAGGTTATGATAGCTATCGCAAAGATATTGACAAAGAACTGGAAGGTTGGAAAGGTTACAAAAATGATGGAACTGTTCAAAGTATGCTAGTGGAAGGTGCTGTAAGAAATAGCGAACTTATCGGACGTTTGTTGTCGATTGTTGAAACACAGCAAGAAACTATCACTAGCCTTTCGCAACGAGTTAAGGCAATGGAAGAAGGGGAATAATATGACATACCAATTGGACGAACAAGAAACATTTATCCGTTACGACAAGCTAGAAAAGGCTTGGTACTATGAAACTAATATCTATGGACATATTCAGCGTATTCTAAAAGACCCAGAATGTTATGAAGAGCTATCCCGAGAGGAAGAGAATGGGCGGGTTATTTCCATTCAAGCTAAAATCAGAAATTTAGAAGACTTTAGGGTCAACCCTTGGGGTAAAAAACGCAGGAAAATGAGCGAAGAACAAAAAGCAAAGATGGCTAAACATCTTAAACGCAATTTTAGCTAATTTTGCCCCCACAGTTATGGGCGCGAAACAACCTAACCCATATCCCTTGATAAATTATAAGGGTGAACTAGTTAGGGTCTGAAAACAACAGAAAGAATAGGAGGAAAAAGGAAATATGAAAAATCAGAAACCAAAGTCAATGCCAAAACAAACTAGGCGCGTGCTTGGTTTGCTCCCAGTTGGGGCGGAAAGACCTATCACAGGGAAAGAGCTAGCAAGCCTTACAGGAATGAACAGGCGAGTCATTCAAGCCATTATTAACCGTCTGATATTAGATTATGGCATCCCCATTTGTGGCAACCGTGACCAATTTGGTGGATATTACATCCCAGCCAATGACACGGAACGCCTAGCGGGAATTTCATCATTAAGAAACCAACAGGTTTCAGAGGCAAAACGTCTTGACGCTTTGATAGTTGCCAGCCTTGACGCTTACAAACAATATTTGGAAGAAGGTGATTAAATGGAGCTGTCATTCAGCCAAGAGGCGGAGCGTGAGTTCTTTTTCAGCATTCTAGGTAAAGTTGATAACTACTTGCAAGATAGCAAGAAGCATAAAACCAACACAGGTCTACTATCTCAAAAGCGCGTGTTAGAAGAATTTGAAATCACCCATACAACGTTAAGACGCTGGGAGCGTTTGGGGCTAAGGCGTTATACACCGCCCATTGAGGGGAGCACCAATATTTACTATAAGACGGAAGAGCTTTTAAAGTTTTTAGGAGTTGAATAATAAAGGGGGGGAATATCTTGTATCGGTTGATTGATTTGAAACTGAATAACAGGGTATTGCCCCTTTTCAGCTTTCTAAAGGACAACCCGACACGAACTTTACGCAAAGGTGAACACGTCCTCATGACTTACTGGAAACCTATTGGAGAGTGCTTGGGCGATTTTGGCTATAAAGGTATCACGGTAACGGTTAGCGACACAGACGGACTAGAAAACTATCTATCAGACGGCTGGGAAGTTGCTAGGAACTACGACATTGCCTATTGTGGTGATGAATTGCTGACAACTTTGCAAGAATTAGAACAGGAATGTTTGAAACAGTCACGCGCTGGAAATGGGCTTCTCTTAGATGGTTCCATTTTATATTGGGTTTCTTATGGCATCACTGAACCAGAGGAAGCAACTAATTTTGTGAGGCAGTTTTACCTGGCAGGGTACAGCTATGAAGAGACAACGCAAGTATTCAGCAAACTAGCTAAGCCAGACACTAAGCTATTACAAGCGTTCATAACAACACTAAACAGACTTTATCAGAATGAAATGAAAGGAGAATGATGGCAGAGAGTTTTAAAGAAAAATTAGATGAGTTAGTCCCTGACCAACTGGGATCACCAAAAAATAATATTAGTAAAATACCGCTTAGGACAGGGAAAGACGGAAAGCCTTTAAAAATCCGTAGTAACTTAACCCGTGTTCTAAGATACTATGATGATAACCTATCAGGGGCTTTTAGATACAATGAAGCGACTGACTTAATTGAAATTGTTGAAGATAGGCAGTTACACAGTGATACTATTTTAAGAGCTGGAAAATTGAGTGATGACAGCTTGAAACAAGTTGCTAGCTATATTTCTGAAAAATATGAACTAGATTATTCTGTAGATTGGGTAGCGGATGAAATCACAGTAGTAGCGCGTGAAAAAACGTACAATCCTATCAAAGACTTTTTAAAATTATCACTAACAAGCAAAGAGGCTGACCCATTTCCAATTATTCAAAAATATATCAATATCGAGGATACAGAATACAACAAGATAGTGCTTGACCTGTTTTTTAGAGGTGCTATTGGGCGCGTGTTAGATGCAGGCTGCCAATTTGATTATTGTTTAGACCTAACAGGCGTACAGGGAGCAGGAAAGACCACGTTTTTACGTGAAATGTTCAAAGGCTATTATAGTGAAGTTACTAACTTCTACGATAAAGACCAGTGGGGCTTAATGGCTGAGTCATGGTTGGTGAATGATGATGAATTAGTGGCCAGCAATAAAACCAAGTTCCCAGAATTAAAGCAGATCATCACGCGTAGGGAGTTGAAATATAGACCAGCTTATGGGCGAGGTATGAAGCGTGTTCCTGTTAGTTTTGTCTTTTCTAGGACTACAAACGATTTTGAGCATCTAAATGATGCGACGGGTGATAGGCGTTTCCTCCCTATGAGGGTACTTAAGAAGCGCAAGGAACAGCCTAACACCATCTCAGATAAAGACCGTTTGGCCATTTGGGGGAATTATTACCGCTCCTATCTAGCTAATCCCGTCTTATTCTATGCTGAAGACAGCAAAGAAGGAAAAATTATTGAGACTGAGCGGGAAAAGTACAAGATTGTAGATGATGACATAGAGCGCCTTGAGTGGTATTTAGAAACCAAGATACCCAAAGACTTCTACGAGCCTACGACCTTCCCGCACCAAAGAAAAAGCTATTATTATGACTTGGAGCAGTACGGAAAGGCTTATAAGACTACCGCAGATAAGGAACGTGGCATAGAATGGGAAAGCATTGTGGCAAGAACCAAAGTGACCACCAATGCAGTCATGGAGGAACTTTTTTCAGAGCTCCCAGAAACTCAAAAAGCCAAAGCCCGTAAGAAAACACGCCTATATCTTAACAGCAATCCTAGGTGGGTGAAAAAAGAAAGAGTAAGATTAGGTTTTAAAGTGAGCTCTGGTTGGGAGAGGGAAACAAGAAAACACTACAAATAAGCCAAAAACACTACAAAGACACTACACGCCAAAACCCTTGGGGCGCTTGGGGTTGAGTTAATTTTCAGACAATTTTTGTAGTGTTTTGATTTTAAAAACACTACACGAAAAAGCCTATTATATCAGTGCTTTAGCTCTATTTTGTAGTTAAAATAGATATAATTTTCATTATATATATAAAGGAGTATTATTTATTATATATAGTGGGAGTGAGAGAAAAAACGCCCAAAAAAACTACAAAACCACCTTGAAACCTTGATATGACTGTATTTATAGTGTAGTGTTTTGATTTAAAAAACACTACAACGACAATACAAAAGGACAGCTAGAAACAGTTTTAAAGCCTTGGTATTATTGGGTTTATGATGGTTCGCTAGTCTGTAGTGTTTTCCTATACTCAAAACACTACGCGCAACTACAAAAACACTACACACAGAAAGCAGGTAAACGAGAATGACAGACAAGAAAACAATAGACTTGAATAACTACGGGATCACTGACAAGGATGGTGATGACGTGACCTTTTACCAGATAGCCAATTTCTATAATAGTTTCTTAGAAGTTGCTGACCATTGGTTAGATGCCGAACTAACAGACGGACAGGCATGGCGGTACATGATGCAGATATATGCTGAACTGTTTCTATACCCAGAGGATGAACCAGCTAGCACAGAGGAAACCACAGCATAAGGAGATGGAACAATGACAGATAAAGACTATTTAGAACAGGCTGAAAAAGAACTTGAGATGATGAATCAGATACGGGATGAGTTTATGGCAGACAATAAACCGTTAAGCCTTCCAATGGCTTATAAGTACGTGGAGGTGGTGAAAAGATTTCAGAACGAAGACACCACGCTAAACGTCTATGAATTATACAAGCACCCAGAGGCGCGTGCTAAACTCTTTGCACAGCTTACCGAGGCTTGCTATATGGTTCTTAACGATAGCGTATCTATCCCAATCCAACCAACACAGGAACAGCGCCAACGCTTTGAAGATTGTTTAGAAGAGCATTACAACAATATCATTAAGAAGATGGTTGTTAGTACAGATAAGCAAGCACTAGGCGAGTTGCTAGACTTCTTACAATTGCCCGAAGATATAGAGAGCCAAGTTATACGAGATATAGCGGTCAGTGGTTTGCTAATGAAATGAGTACAGGTTATCCCAGCAAAGGGGTAGCCTTTTAATGTGCTTGGTATATCAGCATAGCCCAAATGATAGGCGCGTGACTTGACTTTATTAAAACAATGTTATACAATGTATTACAAAGAGAGAAAGTAGGTAAATGTTATGGGTATGGTATCGTTAAGACTAAATAACGCAGAGGAAGAACTATTTAGGAGTTACGCAGTACATACAGGTAAAACACTATCAGAGCTATTTAAAACGGCATTGGCTGAACAAATAGAAGACCAGTTGGACTATGAGGTGGGTATTCAAGCCTTAAATAGATACAATGAGAACCCTGTTAAGCACTCTATAGATGACATTATCAAGGAGCTGGAAAATGACTTATAAGCTAGTTGTTAGTGATGAAGTTAAAAAGCAGCTTAAGAAGATGGATAAACATGTTGGGCTAATGCTCGCCAAGGATATGAAGAAACGCTTAGACGGTCTAAGTAACCCGAGACAGTTGGGAAAGGCATTGACTGGACAGTTTAAAGGGCTATGGCGTTACAGGGTAGGGAACTACCGTGTAATTTGTGACATCATAGATGATGAATTGATAATACTAGCCCTTGAGGTAGGACATAGAAAAGATATTTATAAATAAACTGAACGCCTTTATAGGCGTTTTTGCTTTGCCTTAATGCTAGAATCAATTTTAAGCCTCACAGCGCCCTGTAAAATGCACGCAGAGAGACATAAACGGTTGGGGTGGTATAATTCTATCTAGACACAAAACAAGTTGCCAGAAGTCGCAAGATAAGCACGAGAGAGAGATAAAAACACCCCCCGCCTATCTTTATCTAAGGAAGAGCCGCACAATGGTGTTGTCTTGTGTCGCACACAAATTTTTCAAATTTTTAAAAGGTGTCTATACCAATATAGCAAAGCTCAATAACAATAGCGCGCTATCAATATTATAAGAGTGTTTTGTGGGGTGGTTTGGTATAATAGTTTTATTGGAATTTACTCAGTTTTTAGAGAGGTGTCTCATGAACGCAAAACAGAAAGAAGTAACCGACAAACTCAAACGCATTAGAAAGCTAGACAAAGAAATAAAAGTGATGGACTTGGAAATTCAATATCTGGAAGATGGTCTATTCTCTAAGTCAACACTAACACAAACCAAGGTACTCAGTAGCAAGACCACTGACATAGCGGACAAGTATAATAAGCAGATTGAACGTAAAGAGGAATTAAGGCAGAAAATCAACGACCTATTGGAAGAACGTACGCATCTAGCTAATTTGATTGACCTTGTAGACGACCCAGAGCAAAGAATGGTGCTGAGATTGTTTTTTGTGAATGGCATGAGTGTCGAGGAAGTAGGGAGAGTGCTTGGAGTGTACTCAGATAGACAAGTCTATTACCAAAGACGGAAAAGCATTGAGGCGCTAGCCAGAGCGTTATCCTGATTGTCTCGCATATCTAACATTACTATGTTACAATAATATAGCATTTTGTTTTAACACCGCTCTTGGACTATCTAAGGGCGGTTTTTCTTAACAATTAGTTACATTGACAGCAAAAACATTTGCCCAATTTTGTGTAAACTTTCGGTATTTTTGCATTAAAAAAAGCACCTTGAGGGCGCTAATTTCTTGCCTGCTGAACTCATTTTTTGTCTAGTATTTTCTAGCTTTTTGTCTAGTATTTTGTCTAGTATTGGGTGATTTACACGCTTATTTATGTTTACATGATTTACAATGGAATGCTGATTTAAAGCCTTTTATAGTGTCAATATTTACATGAGTTTAAAGGTGTAATTATAGCACAAAAATGGTATAATTTTAGCTAATAATTTGTTTTTGAGGAGAATAGTATGGAAATTGCTAAAGGTGTTCAATTGCACCTGATTAAGACGAAACAGTTTAAGTCTAATCACATTAGGTTTCGATTCTCGGGGAATTTTGATAAGAAAACAGTTGCCAAGCGTGTCTTGGTTGCTCAAATGTTGGTTACTGCTAACGCGACTTATCCCACTGCTCAAAAATTTCGTGCGAAGTTGGCTAATTTGTATGGAGCTAGTGTGTCAACTAATGTGTCAACCATTGGTAAAGTACATATTGTAGATATTGATTTGTCTTTTATTCAAGATAATTTAGCACCACGGGGTGAGAAAGTTTTAGAGGAGATGATTGACTTCTTACATGATATGCTGTTTAAACCTTTAGTTTCTGTTGCACAGTACCAGACTAAAACCTTTGATCTTGAAAAAGGAAATTTGATACATTATTTAGAAGCTAATAGGGAAGATGCTTTTTATAGCAGTAGCTTGACTTTGAAAAGTATGTTTTATAATGATTCTGATTTGCAGGAGTCAAAATATGGTCAAGTAGAATTGTTGGAAAGAGAAACAGCTTATACAGCTTATCAAGAATTTCAAAAGATGTTGACAGGTGATCAGCTAGATATTTTTATCCTTGGCGACTTTGATGACTATCGTATGATTCAATTGTTTAATAAATTTCCTCTAGAAGATCGCAAGAAGAAACTCACTTTTAACTACGATCAACGTCATCAAAGAATTATTAAAAAAAGGATTGAGAGGAAGGACACTAACCAGTCAGTTTTGCAATTGGGTTATCACTTTTTCTTTCCAATTAATGAACGTTTTTATGCTATTTTACTAGTGACAAATGGACTTTTAGGAGCTTTTTCGCACTCTCAATTATTTACAGAAATTCGAGAAAAGGAAGGTCTTGCTTACAGCATTGCTAGTCAATTTGACTGGCCAACGGGATTTTTTAACATCTATGCAGGTATTGATAAGAAAAATCTCATAAAAACGGTAAGATTAATTAATAAGCAGTTGACAGCCATTAAATTGGGAAAAATAAGTCCAGAACTTTTGAATCAGACTAAAAAAATGTTGATAACGAATATTAGATTATCTAAAGACAATCCTAAATCTTGGATGGATGAGGTTTATCATGAAACTTATATAAGCCCAGGTCATAATAGAAATAGTCTGATTGAGTCTATTAACTATGTTTACAAGGATGATGTATCTCTTATTGCCAAATATATTAGATTACAAGCCATCTATTTTTGGGAAGGAAATTAAATATGCAAGAATTGAAAGAACATTTTTTCCCTAGAATAAAAGAAACTTTTTACAGTGGCGAGTTGCCAAATGGTTTACAAGTTTACTTAATTCCCAAAACGGATTTTAATGAATATAGCTGTTATGTGATGACTCGCTTTGGTGCTCTTGATACAAGTGTTAAGGGAGGTGAAGGAACTCACAAAGAATATCCTTTAGGACTAGCACATTTTTTAGAACATAAACTATTTGAACTCGAGGATGGTAAAGATCTCTTCAAAGAATTATCAAATCAAGGTGTTGATAGCAATGCTTTTACAGGCTTTGACAAAACTTGTTATTTTTTTTCAACAACGGATAAGGGTCAGTTTGGGGAAAATATGAGGTTATTTTTAGATAGTCTCCTGTCAACTTCCTTTACAGAAGAGTCAATTGAGAGAGAAAAAAAGATAATTGAGCAGGAAATTGCCATGTATCAGGACGATCCAGATTTTAGACTCTATCAGGGAATTTTGTCTAATCTTTTCCCCGCTACAGCTCTAACAGAAGATATTGCTGGAACTAAGGATAGCATCCAGAAAATTACTTTGACTGATTTGCAGGAAAATCATCAGTTCTTTTATCAACCAACCAATATGACCTTGCTTTTGGTTGGTGACTTTGATGCACCGTCCATGTTTGAAATTCTTAAAGAGTTTCACGAGGATGATTCGAAAACAGATAAGATACAGAAGCCAAATTCAGAAGTAGAGTATTTTCCAGTAGTCAAAACGAAATCTATTTACATGGATGTTGCTCAGTCCAAATTGGCTATCGGCTATCGAGGACAAAAGTTTCAAAATTCATTACTCTTAAAGCAAAAAATTGCTCTAAAACTGTTTTTTGCTATGGTTTTGGGTTGGACATCTAAAACTTATCAAAATCTATATGAGAGTGGACAAATTGATGATTCTTTTGATATTGAAATTGAGATTCAAAATCAGTTTCAGTATTTGATACTGTCCTTGGATACTGCGGAGCCTATTGCGATGTCAAATCGAATTAGGCAATATCTTAAGAATTTGAAAAATACCAGTGATTTATCAGCTACACACTTACAGACGGTAAAAAGTGAGTTGTATGGCGACTTTATCCGAAGTCTAGATGATGTTGATTATTTAGCTAGTCAGTTTGTCAGTTATTTAGGAGACAAAGAATCTTACTTTGATTTTCCAGATATTTTGGCCGATTTAACTCTAAAGGATGTTGTGAAAATAGGCAAAGAATTTCTGCAAACAGCAGATGTAGCTGATTATATAATATCACCCAAATAATCGTCATTAAAAATATAATTTGGTATAATAAGAACGATTATATTAATTTGAGGAACATGTATGAAATCAAAAACGGTAGGAGAGCTTCTGAGAGAAACTCGCGTACAGAAAAATTTAACATTGGGTGACGTTGAGAAAGCGACTAAAATTCCCACCCATCACTTGTTGGCCTTAGAGTTAGATCAGTTTAAGATTATTACCAAAGACCAAATTAATCACTATTTACAAAGTTATGCCAAAGCTACTGATTTGAATGCTGAAGAGCTACTAAAACTCTATCGTAATCAGCTTGCTCAGCCTGAGGCCGTTCACGCAAATCCTATTGCCAAACGAGTTGAAGAAAAGTTAAGTGTTCAAAATACTCAAAAGGAACCAGTCTATTCAACGAAACTAAAAAAACAGGAACCTAAACAAGAAGTTTCCAAAAAGAATGCAATAGAAAATAGGGTTGTGAAAGAGACACATATCTCAAATCAGTCAAGAGATGAATTGCCAACCGATATTATCAAGGAGTCTCGCTTAAGTCGACACCGGGCAGATAACGAAAAAAAATCGGCTCTGCCAGTTATTGTCCTCTGCCTTTTAACTTTAGCCATTCTTTCCTTTATTTTCTATTTTGTTTGGCAACAATTGAAAAGTGAGCAGAAAACAAAAGAACCAGCTAGCTCTCTCGTTAGTTCAGCGGCCAGCCAAGATCAGCAAGCAAGTGATTCTAGCCAAGCCCCCTCTTCATCAGCATCAATAGTTGTAAGCACAGAAGGTCAAGGAAATACTCTAGCAGTAACTTTAGCCAATACATCTTCTGTAAAAATCAATATTGGCTATTCAGGTCAAGAGAGAAGCTGGATTTCTGTTACTAATACTGAAAATGGTTCGGACGAAGTAACACTGACTCCAGATAATAACAGTCTCACAACGACTTTAGCTGCAGATGCAACTTCTTCTACCATCACTTTAGGTATTACCCAAGGTATCAGTATCACGATTAATGATCAACCGCTGGATCTGTCTGCTTTGACCAGTACGGATTTAAGTTATATTACATTGACGAAGCAAGGTGAGTAAATGCTAAAAAAAGAAAACATTCCTAATTTATTAACTATTATTCGAATCATAATGATTCCACTATTTTTAATCATCACTTCCATGTCGGCTAGCAGGGGGTGGCATATTGCTGCCGCAGTGATTTTCGCAATCGCTAGCCTGACAGATTATTTGGATGGTTATCTGGCTCGAAAATGGCATGTAGTGACAAATTTTGGTAAATTTGCGGATCCTTTGGCAGACAAGATGCTTGTTATGAGTGCCTTTATCATGTTGGTTGGCTTGAAAATGGCTCCAGCCTGGGTTGCAGCTGTCATCATTTGCCGTGAATTAGCAGTGACTGGCTTACGTCTTCTGTTGGTTGAAACTGGTGGAACAGTTCTTGCAGCGGCTATGCCAGGAAAAATCAAAACTGCGACACAAATGTTTGCTGTTATTTTGCTACTGTGTCATTTTACTTTTATTGGAAGTGTCATGCTCTATGTTTCACTTTTCTTTACGATTTATTCAGGTTACGATTATTTCAAAGGAGCAGGTTTCCTATTTAAGGATACCTTTAAATAACAGATGACAAATACTGTTGATGTAAAAAATATTAAGTTCAAGTACGAGGACAATCAAGAACATTACACGTTGGACGATGTATCGTTTCACGTGAAACAGGGTGAGTGGCTCTCTATTATTGGCCATAATGGTTCAGGAAAATCTACGACTGTTCGTCTGATTGATGGACTTTTAGAAGCAGAGTCTGGGCAAATTTTTATTGAAGGTGAAGAGCTGAGTGAAAAAAATGTTTGGACAATTCGTCACAAAATTGGCATGGTTTTTCAAAATCCTGATAATCAATTTGTTGGTGCGACAGTTGAAGACGATGTAGCCTTCGGACTTGAAAATAAAGGAATTTCCATTGAAGAAATGAAATCTCGTGTCAAAGAAGCACTTGAACTAGTTGGCATGTCAGATTTTGCCAGTCGTGAACCATCTAGGCTTTCCGGCGGTCAAAAGCAAAGGGTTGCTATTGCTGGTGCAGTAGCAATGCGACCAAGCATTATTATCTTGGATGAAGCTACTAGTATGCTGGATCCAGAGGGACGTATGGAGTTGATTAAAACTATCCGTGATATTCGTGAACAGTACCAGATGACTGTTATCTCAATCACTCATGATTTGGACGAGGTTGCTCTCAGTGATCGTGTTTTGGTTATGAAAAATGGTCGTGTCGAATCAAGTTCAACACCACGGGATCTATTTACTAGAGGTGATGAATTATTGGCGCTAGGTTTAGATATTCCTTTTACAGCTAATTTAATGTCAGTTTTGCAGACCAGCGGTTTTCATTTTGAAAGCAACTATCTCACAGAAAAAGAATTAGAGGATCAGCTATGGGAATTACTTTAAAGAATGTCAGTTATACTTATCAAGCAGGGACTCCTTTTGAAGGGCGTGCCCTTTTTGACATTAACCTAGAGATTAAAGATGGTTCCTACACCGCCTTCATCGGGCACACAGGTTCGGGAAAATCAACTATCATGCAGCTTTTAAATGGGCTTAATGTACCAACTGAAGGTAGTGTCACAATTGACGATAAGGTGATTACAGCAACTTCTAAAAATAAGGATATTAAGTCTATCCGTCAAAAGGTTGGTCTCGTTTTTCAATTTCCTGAGAGTCAGCTGTTTGAAGAGACAGTTCTCAAAGATGTTGCCTTCGGACCCCAAAATTTTGGTATTTCTGAGGAAAATGCCGAAAAATTAGCACGTGAAAAATTGGCCATGGTTGGAATCAAGGAAGAATTTTTTGATAAAAATCCTTTTGAGTTATCAGGTGGTCAGATGCGCCGTGTAGCTATTGCGGGAATTTTGGCTATGGAGCCGCAGGTGCTTGTCTTAGATGAACCGACAGCTGGTTTGGACCCCAAAGGTCGTAAAGAATTGATGACACTATTTAAAGACTTACATCAGTCCGGTATGACCCTTGTTTTAGTGACGCATTTAATGGACGATGTGGCTGATTATGCTGACTTTGTTTATGTCCTGGAAGCTGGTAAATTAGTCTTATCAGGAAAACCTAAGGATGTTTTTCAAGATGTTGATTTTCTAGAGAGTAAACAGCTAGGTGTCCCTAAAATCACTAAATTTGCTGATAGATTGGTCAAACGGGGATTGAGTCTTCAGTCTCTGCCGATTACGATTGATGAGTTTAAGGAGGCAATTAAGCGTGGATAAGTTGATTCTCGGTCGCTACATTCCTGGAAATTCAATCATTCATCGATTGGATCCAAGAAGTAAGTTGTTGGCTATGATTATTTATATTGTCACTATCTTTTGGGCTAACAATATTTTGACAAATATCTTGATGTTTGTCTTTACTATGCTTATTATCTTGCTTTCTCAAGTCAAACTAAGTTTCTTTCTAAATGGTATTAAGCCCATGATTGGGATTATTCTCTTTACAACCATTTTTCAAATGCTTTTTACCCATGGCGGGCAGGCCTTGTTTAAGTGGGGAATTATTGAAATTAGTAGCTATGGCATCAGTCAAGCTGCGCTTATTTTCATGAGATTTGTTTTGATTATTTTCTTTTCAACTCTATTGACACTGACAACAACACCACTGAGTTTGGCTGATGCAGTAGAATCTCTGCTTAAACCTTTCGCGCGCTTTAGGGTGCCTGCGCATGAAATTGGTCTTATGCTCTCACTCAGTCTGCGTTTTGTTCCTACTCTGATGGATGATACTACGCGAATTATGAATGCTCAGCGGGCGCGTGGAGTGGATTTTGGTGAAGGAAACCTGGTTCAGAAGGTCAAATCTATTATTCCAATCCTTATTCCACTCTTTGCTTCTAGTTTTAAAAGAGCAGATGCTCTGGCTATCGCCATGGAAGCACGTGGTTATCAAGGTGGCGATGGACGAAGCAAATATCGCTTGCTGGAGTGGAAAATGAAGGATAGTTTAGTTTTACTAGTAATGATTATCATAGGAGCTCTGCTATTTTTCCTTAAATCAAACTAAAACGTCTTGCTAGAAGGCGTTTTCTTTATGTTCTCATAACTGACTTGTAATATTTTTAATAGGAGACCAAACCCAGAGTAATATTTTACAGGTATCATAGTCCCATCATAAAAGATATGGAGTGTGATACACATGAAAACTATTTTAGAAAATAAATCTCAAAAAATGAAGTTCACCATCGCTGGACTTGCAACTCTTGCGGGTCTTGCGTTACCGCTTGTGGCAAATGCAGATACTTACACAGTTCAGTCAGGTGATACTTTATCAAAAATTGCAAGTAGCCACAATACAAGTGTCACTGCTATTGCCCAAGAAAATAATATTAGCAATATTAATTTTATTAGTGTTGGTCAAATCTTGAAAATAAATGAGACTAAAGAAACCAAGTCTGAAACTTCTATTAGTGCTTCAACAAGTACATCACAAGTTTCAACAAGTTCAACTACTTCAACAGCATCTAATTTAAGTACATCAGATGCTGCAGCCAAAGAAGAAATTGCGCAACGTGAATCAAGTGGTAGTTACACAGCACAAAATGGACAATACTATGGACGTTATCAATTATCTTTGTCGTATTTGAATGGTGACCTGTCTGCTGAAAATCAAGAGCGTGTGGCTGACAATTATGTGACATCGCGCTATGGTTCATGGTCTGCAGCCCTTGCTTTTTGGAATGCCAATGGGTGGTACTAATAGTCTAAAAAATCAGATCTACATACCTAATACATTTGAAGAAAAATTGGTTATAGTTTAATCTTGGAGGGTTCCTTAACGTTTTGAACTATCTGGGTTTGTTGTGCCTAGTCTATATTCGTTAAAACAAAATAATTCTGTAATATTTTTAATATGACTTCAATTTCTAAGTAACAATAAAAAGTTAAAATGTAGACTGAATAATAGTGGAGGGGATTTTTGTCTTATATGTATAGTAGAGCTAAAAAGGCCAATAAAAGTATAGTTTATATTTTTTTGAGTTTAGGACTCATCCTCATTAACGTGCTTGCAGTCTTGTTTTTCTTGCCTAATTCAAAATTAGGAGCTAAAACATTGTCTACTAAAGCGGAAGCAGAAGTTATCAAAACTACTTCTTCAAATTCGCAAGCTTCGTCAACAAGTTCATCTAGTTCATCAACAACTCCGTCAGAAACTGCTTCTACAATTTCAGCGTCCACAGTGGCAAGCACCGAATCATCAGAGACTGTTGCAGCAACAGAATCAGAGGCTGAAGTTGCAAACGAACAAGTTGTTTATACAACTGATGCAGAAAATTATCAAGCATCTTACACAGACTACCAATATCAACCGATTACAACAGCAGCGACAGCATCACCTTATGCTTCAGCTGCAACATTGAGTAACGGTAATACTGCAGGTCAAATTGGTTCAGCAGCAGCAGCTCAAATGGCTGCTGCAACAGGGGTTCCCCAATCAACTTGGGAACATATTATTGCTCGTGAATCTAACGGAAATCCGAATGTTGCTAATGCTTCAGGTGCCTCTGGGCTTTTCCAAACTATGCCTGGCTGGGGCTCAACAGCAACAGTGCAAGATCAAGTTAACACAGCAATCAAAGTTTATAATACTCAAGGTATGTCTGCTTGGGGCTATTAATTAGTAAAAAAGCACTTGGCTCAATTATGAGCTAAGCGCTTTTTTAATGTCCAAAGGATTATGACAGATAAGTTTTGCACCATTGCTCAACAGGTCAAGTTCTTGTCCAAATCCCCAAGTTACACCTATACTACTAATTCCAGCTTTTTTAGCGCCAATCATGTCAAATGCTGTATCTCCAATGATGATGGCAGAATTTTGCTTAATATTTTCTTCTTTTAAACAAGCTCTAATGACATCTGCTTTGTGGTATCTATCTGGTAGAGCACCATAAATACCGTCAAAGTATGAATCCAGTTTTTGCTCTTTGAGCATAAGTTTAGCCATAGGTTCGTTTTTACTAGTTGTAACAAATAAGTGCTTACCAGTCTCCTGTAAACTTGTTAAAAGTTCAGGAATATGTTGATAAACAGATACCTGGTGAACACCTTTGTTATTGTAGTAAGTTCGGAAGGTTGTGATAGCATGAGTAATGTCTTTCTCAGATGTAAAATACTGACTGAATGTTGTTTCTAGAGGTGGCCCGATAAAGGTTGACAAGTGCTTGTCATCTAGCAGTGGGAGTTTTAATTGGTTAAAGGTGTAGCGGAAGGCTGCTTTAATACCAATACTGGAATCAACAAGTGTTCCATCAAGGTCAAATAAAATAGAGTTCATGAGTTTCTCCTGTAAAGTGATTGTAAAGGTTCGTTGACAGATTTTTCTTATCTTTGGTAAGGATTAATAATAGTTAAAATGGCTGTTCCATGGGAAGCAATAAGAATTAGATACTCTTCCAAGATTGTTTCAAGAGTAATAATATTCCTATCTTGAACTTTTTGCAAGGATTCGCTGTCATTCAGTTAATAGAAAAAATCTTGTCATTGTACCAAAGTGAAGACAGCATCAATCCAAGCACCAGCAATCATTCGTTCCTTAAAGCCATCAATTATTTTGATATCTAATTGATAGTTTATTGTAGTAAATTTAACCATTTAATAGCTCGTTTGTAAGGAATTAAAAACATAGCATTGACTGTATGAACTTAAAAAATGACAAAGCATTGACTATCTTGTAAACTTTTAATAGATAATTCTCTACAAATATTATGATAGAGAGGTTCGGTATGCTTCATAAATTAAACTGTTGTTGTTATTGATTAAAAATCTCCTGACTTAGTCTTCTAGCAGTCGGTGTTGTGGCTAAACCACCTTCTGCAGTTTCACGAAAGGCAGTCGGAAGGCTTGAACCAACTTGATACATAGCGCCAATCACTTCATCTACTGGAATTTGTGACTGAATACCAGCTAAGGCCATATCAGCTGCTACAAGAGCAAAACTCGCCCCTAATGCATTTCGCTTGACACAAGGAACCTCAACTAAACCTGCTACAGGATCACAGATTAACCCAAGCATATTTTTAATAACAAAGGCAACTGCTTGACTGGCTTGCTTGGCACTCCCACCTGCAGCTTTGACTAAAGCAGCTGCACTCATAGCAGATGCAGAACCAACCTCAGCTTGGCAACCACCTTCAGCTCCAGAAATAGAAGCGTTATTTCCGATAACAAGACCAAATGCTCCCGCTGTAAAGAGAAAGTCAAGTTGTTCTTTTTCAGATAAATGCAACTTATCAATGGCAGTTGATAGGACAGCTGGCAAACATCCAGCACTACCTGCAGTCGGAGTCGCACAAATGAGCCCCATTTTAGCATTAAGTTCATTGACAGCCATCGCATTACGAACAGCAGACAAGATACTGGTATCAGAAAGACTTTGACCTGTTTGCATGTACTTATCTAATTTAACAGCATCGCCACCGGTTAGACCACTAAGTGATTTGCTTTCTGTCAGGCCATTGATAACAGAGGTCTTCATGACTTCTAAATTTTTCGACATGATACAGAGAATTTCCTGACGGCTGCGTCCTGTTAGTTCAATTTCAGTCGAAATCATCAGCTCTGCTATGTTGCCATTAAATCGACTATTAGCTTGATTAACAAGTTCTTTTATAGAGTAAAACATAGGTAAACCTTTCTAATCAAAGAAATTAACATTGTGTAAATGTGGAATGTTTTGAATTTCCTTTACAGCATCTTGACAGTCTCGTGAGTCTACTTCAATAATCATAATAGCTTTCTCACCAGCATGTTCACGAGTAACATTCATCTGGGCAATGTTAATGTGATATTCCGAAAGAATGTCAGTTACCTTTGCAATCATCCCAGGGATATCTTGGTGAACAATAATAAGCGTTGGTGTATTCATTTTAAGAGAAACAGAAAAACCATTGAGCTCAGTCACCTCAATGTTACCGCCACCGATTGACACACCTGTAATACTCATGCTCTTTTTTCCTTTTCTGACGGTAATTTTGGCTGTATTTGGGTGCGGGGTATTGCTATCTTTAAGAATGTCCCAGTAAATGCGGATGCTTTTCTGGTGAGCAATCTCCAAAGAATGTTTAATATCAGCATTGTCAGTATCCATTCCTAAAATACCAGCCACTAGTGCCTTATCAGTTCCGTGTCCCCTGTAAGTTTTGGCAAAAGAGTTGTAAAGGTGAAAGGTCACTTCATCTGGCATCTGTCCAAAAACAGAATGAATAACTTTGCCTATCCGAACAGCACCTGCTGTGTGACTACTCGATGGGCCAATCATAATAGGTCCAATAATGTCAAAAACAGACTGAAATTTTAAATTTTTCATCAAATTTCTCCTCAATGATTTTCTGTTTACATATTATAACAAAGAAAACGGAAACAGAGGATGAATTTCTTTCTAAAAATAATTTTCATGTTATAATAGTTTTTGCGTGTACTTTCACGCATCAAAATCGACCTTCAAATCGATTATTGAACAACTAGACCCTTCAAGTCTATGTTAAAAATTGAATACTAGCTAAATTTTCTGCTGGTATATCTTATATTTGATGGGAGGAGTTATCATGACTGATAATTCAAAAACACGTGTCGTTGTCGGCATGAGTGGAGGTGTTGATTCGTCTGTGACTGCCTTGCTTTTGAAGCAACAAGGTTACGATGTTATTGGTGTTTTCATGAAAAACTGGGACGATACAGATGAGTTCGGAGTTTGTACAGCGACTGAAGATTATAAAGATGTCGCTGCTGTGGCAGATCAGATTGGCATTCCTTATTATTCTGTTAACTTTGAAAAAGAGTATTGGGATCGTGTCTTTGAGTATTTCTTGGCAGAATATCGTGCGGGTCGTACCCCGAATCCAGATGTTATGTGTAACAAAGAGATCAAGTTTAAAGCCTTTCTTGATTATGCCTTGACTTTAGGTGCAGATTATGTAGCTACTGGCCACTACGCTCAAGTTCACCGCGATGAAGACGGTACTGTACACATGCTACGCGGTGCTGATAACAATAAGGACCAAACTTATTTCTTAAGTCAACTGTCACAGGAGCAATTACAAAAAACAATGTTTCCTTTAGGGCATCTTGAGAAACCTGAAGTGCGTCGTATGGCTGAAGAAGCTGGTTTAGCAACTGCTAAGAAAAAAGACTCAACGGGTATTTGCTTTATCGGTGAAAAGAACTTTAAAGAATTCTTGAGTAATTATTTACCAGCCCAAAAAGGACGTATGATGACTGTTGATGGTCGTGATATGGGCGAACACGCAGGTCTGATGTATTATACTATTGGCCAACGCGGTGGACTTGGTATTGGCGGTCAAAAGGATGGCGATAATGCACCTTGGTTTGTAGTGGGTAAAGATTTATCACAAAATATTCTTTATGTGGGTCAAGGTTTCTATCATGAGTCACTCATGTCAACGTCACTTGATGCTTCAACAATCCACTTTACACGTGATATGCCTGACGAATTTACTATGGAGTGTACAGCTAAATTCCGTTATCGTCAACCAGATAGTAAAGTGACTGTAAAGGTAGATGGAGACAAAGCAGAGGTTGTTTTTGCTGAGCCACAGCGTGCTATTACGCCTGGACAAGCTGTTGTCTTCTACGATGGCGATGAATGCCTTGGCGGTGGTATTATTGATAATGCCTATAAAGACGGAGAAATTTGTCAGTATATTTAAGCTTATACAGTGTAAAAATAAGTCGCTCAGCTATACTCACATTGACTTTTAAATCTAAAATGGTAAAATTAGTGTAACAATAGCTATGATGGTCAAAGCTCATGGATATTGCGGGTCTTTTGACGTGCAATTTTCGAGAGTTTTGACTATTTTTGTCTTGTATTGATATAAAAGCGAAGAAAATTTATATTTGGAATATTTGTAGTGTATGCACCAATCATTCTGAAAAAGAA
Source organism: Streptococcus caballi DSM 19004 (assembly GCF_000379985.1). Taxonomy (GTDB): domain Bacteria; phylum Bacillota; class Bacilli; order Lactobacillales; family Streptococcaceae; genus Streptococcus; species Streptococcus caballi. The sequence continues at coordinate 34,519 of NZ_KB904063.1, forward strand.
TACAATATTTATATTCTTTTCGAGCTTATTGCCATCAAGAAAAATCAACGGTTTACACAAATTAGGATTTTTTGGGAATGATTGATATTTATTTGTATAGGGAGAAAAAATGACACAGGAATTTGCTGAAAATTATGATGTAATTGTTGTTGGTGCAGGCCATGCTGGTGTTGAAGCTAGTTTAGCAGCTGCTCGAATGGGCTGTAAGACTTTACTTGCAACTATTAACCTAGAAATGCTGGCTTTCATGCCTTGTAACCCATCTATCGGTGGCTCTGCCAAAGGTATTGTCGTCCGAGAAATTGACGCCCTTGGTGGCGAGATGGGCAAGAACATTGATAAGACTTATATCCAGATGAAAATGCTCAATACTGGTAAAGGGCCAGCTGTACGGGCTCTTCGTGCTCAAGCTGATAAAGCACTTTATGCTCGCACAATGAAACATACTGTTGAACAACAGGAAAATCTGACCCTGCGCCAAGCTATCATTGAAGAAGTATTAGTTGAAGAAGGAAAGGTTGTCGGTGTCCGCACAGCGACAAATCAGAAATTCTCCGCTGAAGCAGTAGTTATCACGACAGGAACAGCTCTACGAGGTGAGATTATTCTTGGCGAGCTCAAATATTCTTCTGGCCCAAATAATAGTTTGGCTTCAATCGGACTTGCAGATAATTTGAAAGAACTGGGACTTGAAATTGGACGCTTCAAAACAGGTACTCCTCCTCGTGTCAAATCATCGTCAATCAACTATGATGAAACTGAAATCCAGCCTGGTGATGAAAACCCAAATCATTTTTCATTCATGTCAAATGATGAAGATTACCTCAAGAACCAAATTCCTTGTTGGTTGACTTATACTAACCAAACAAGTCATGATATTATTAACAAAAATCTCTATCGTGCTCCAATGTTTTCAGGTATTGTAAAAGGTGTTGGCCCACGCTACTGTCCATCTATTGAGGACAAAATCGTACGCTTTGCAGACAAGGAACGTCATCAACTCTTCTTAGAGCCTGAGGGATGGGAAACTGAAGAAGTTTACATTCAAGGATTGTCAACGAGTCTGCCAGAGGATGTTCAAAAGGATCTTATTCATTCTATCAAGGGACTTGAAAATGCTGAGATGATGCGTACAGGTTATGCTATTGAGTATGATATCGTTTTGCCACACCAGTTGCGTGCAACGCTTGAAACCAAGAAAATTTCAGGTCTCTTTACAGCTGGTCAAACCAATGGTACGTCAGGTTATGAAGAGGCAGCTGGTCAAGGAATCGTTGCTGGTATCAATGCTGCGCTTAAAGTACAAGGGAAACCTGAGCTCATCTTAAAACGCAGCGATGCTTATATTGGTGTCATGATTGATGATTTGGTTACTAAAGGAACGCTTGAACCTTATCGTTTATTAACTTCACGTGCTGAATATCGTTTGATTTTACGCCATGATAATGCTGATATGCGTTTAACAGAGATTGGTCGTCAAGTTGGTCTGGTTGATGATGAACGCTACATGCGTTTCCAAATTCGTAAAAATCAGTTTGATAATGAGTTGACAAGGTTGTCAACTGTTAAATTAAAACCTGTAGCTGAGACTAATAAACGTATTGAAGAACTTGGATTTAAACCATTGACAGATGCTTTGACAGCAAAAGAATTTATGCGTCGTCCAGAAATTAATTATGATATTGTAACTAGTTTTGTTGGTCCAGCTGCTGAGGACCTGGATGCTAAAGTCATTGAGCTTTTAGAAACTGAAATCAAATACGAAGGTTATATCAACAAAGCTCTTGATCAGGTTGCCAAGATGAAACGTATGGAAGAAAAACGTATTCCTTCATCAATTGATTGGGATGCTATTGACAGTATTGCGACTGAGGCTCGTCAAAAATTTAAGAAAATCAATCCTGAAACAATTGGTCAAGCCAGTCGTATTTCTGGGGTCAACCCAGCTGATATTTCAATTTTAATGGTTTACCTAGAAGGAAAACAGAAGGCTAGTAAAAAATCATAGATTGTGTCATAAAATTGTAATCTCTTAACCTACCTGCAACTCTATAATTTAGGGTTGCTTTATGGTATAATCATAGACTAAGAGGTTAATAATGAAAAGATTTCGTTTTGCAACAATCCATCTTGTGCTGATAGGATTAATCTTATTTGGGCTTCTTGCCATTTGTGTTAGGATTTTTCGGTCAGAAGCCGCTCTTTTACTGGCTATATTTTTGTCATTAGCTTTCATGGTTTTACTCCTTTATTATCAAAAGGACACCTATGAATTGTCTGAATTGGAGCAAATTGAGCTTTTGAATGGTAAGACAGAAGTTAGCTTAAAAAGTTTGCTTGAAAAAATGCCTGTTGGTGTCATCCAATTTGACTTGTCTAGCAATGAAGTTATTTGGTTCAATCCTTACGCAGAATTGATTTTTTCAAGAGAGGATGCAAGTTTTAATGACACTCTTGTTAAAGAAATCATCCAAAATAAGCGTGATGGTGCAGCTAGCCAATCATTTGAAATAGATAACAATAAATATTCATCCTATTTGGATTTAGATTCTGGTATTTTTTATTTCTTTGATAGCTCTATGGGCAACCGACAATTAGAAGATGCTGCTTTATTGAGGCCAGTTATTGGTATTATCTCAATTGATAACTATGACGATATTACAGATAACTTATCTGATGCTGAAGTCTCTCAGATTAATAGTTTTGTGGCTAATTTTATTTCAGATTTTACAAAAGAAAATAATATTTTTTATCGTCGAGTCAACATGGATCGCTTTTATTTCTTTACAGATTACTATGTTTTAAAACGATTAATTGAGGCTAAATTCGATGTTTTGGATGCCTTTCGCAAACAAGCTCAAGAGCATCAGCTTCCTTTGACACTAAGTATGGGAATTTCTTTTGGTGACGATAATCATCATAAGATTGGTCAAGTTGCTTTACAAAACTTGAACATTGCTCTCGTGCGTGGTGGAGACCAAATTGTCATTAAGGAAAATGAAGATTACAAGCAGCCCCTTTACTTTGGTGGTGGCACGGTATCAACGATTAAACGGTCCAGAACGCGTACTAGAGCCATGATGACAGCGATTTCTGATCGCATAAAGAGTGCAGATAATATTTTTGTTGTAGGACACAAGAAACTTGATATGGATGCCCTCGGCTCTACAGTTGGTATGCAATTTTTTGCAGCTAATCTGATTGTTGACAGCTATGCAGTTTATAATCCAGAGGAATTAAACCCTGATATCAGACGTGCTATTCAGCGCTTGCAAGATGATGGCCAGACTAAGCTGATAACGGTTGAGCAAGCTCAAAAATTAGTCACACCACGTTCAGTCTTGATTATGGTTGATCATTCAAAGACATCCTTGACACTTTCTAAAGAACTTTACAGCATGTTTACAGATGTCATTGTCGTTGATCATCATCGCCGTGATGAGGATTTCCCCAAAAATTCAGTTTTGACTTTTATAGAAAGCGGTGCTAGCAGTGCAAGCGAGCTAGTAACAGAACTGGTTCAATTTCAAAATGCTAAAAGTCAGTTAAGTAAGATTCAAGCTAGTATTTTGATGGCTGGGATCATGCTTGATACCAAAAATTTTTCAACACGGGTGACAAGTCGAACTTTCGATGTTGCTAGTTATTTGAGAACTTTGGGTAGTGATAGTGTTGAAATTCAAAATATTTCAGCAACAGATTTTGATGAATATCGTTTGATTAATGAACTTATTTTACGGGGACGTAAACTTCGTGACAATATTATTGTTGCTACAGGGGCAGATAACGCAGTTTATACGAATGTTATTTCTAGTAAGGCTGCTGATACTATATTATCTATGGCCGGGATTGAAGCAAGTTTTGTTATTACAAGAGTAGCTCCAAATAAAGTATCTGTTTCAGCTAGGAGCCGCAGTAAAATTAATGTTCAACGGATTATGGAAGAAATGGGTGGCGGCGGTCACTTTAATTTGGCTGCTTGTCAATTGGTTGATTTATCTGTAAAGCAAGTTCAAGACTTATTAATCAAAACTGTTGAAAAAGATTTATTAGAAAGTAAGGAGACAGAATAATGAAAGTTATTTTTCTAGCAGATGTCAAAGGTAAAGGAAAAAAAGGCGAAATTAAAGAAGTTCCAACGGGCTACGCTCAAAATTTCCTTTTGAAGAAAAATTTAGCTAAAGAAGCTACTAACCAAGCTATCAGCGAGTTGAGGGGAAAACAAAAATCTCAAGAAAAAGCACAAGCAGAGATCTTAGCAGAAGCACAATCTGTGAAGGCAGAGCTTGATAAGGAAACGACACGTGTTCAATTTACAGAAAAAATAGGACCAGACGGTCGTACATTTGGTTCAATTACAGCTAAAAAAATTGCAGAAGAACTGCAAAAACAGTTCGGTTTGAAAGTTGACAAACGTCATATCGTTTTAGACCACCCAATTCGTGCCATTGGCCTTGTAGAAGTTCCAGTAAAACTGCACAAAGAAGTTACAGCAGAGATTAAACTGTCTATTAGAGAAGCCTAAACTAGGCAACAAATTTTCTAGAATAGGAGGTCGTTCATTTGGCAGAAGTACCAGAATTAAGAGTTCAGCCACAAGATTTGTTGGCTGAACAATCTGTTTTGGGTTCCGTTTTTATTTCACCTGATAAATTGATTACTGTCAGAGAATTTATTGGGCCGGATGATTTTTATAAGTATGCCCATAAAGTTATCTTTAAAGCTATGATTACTTTAAGTGACCGTAATGATGCGATTGATGCGACTACTGTCAGAACGATTCTGGATGACCAAGGAGACCTGCAAAACATAGGTGGCTTATCCTATATTGTTGAGCTGGTTAATAGTGTACCAACCAGTGCAAATGCTGAGTACTATGCGAAAATTGTTGCTGAAAAAGCTATGTTGCGTGATATCATTTCACGCTTGACAGAGACTGTCAATCTAGCCTATGAAGGGACAACAGATTCTGAGGAGATTATTGCAGGAGCGGAAAAGGCTCTTGTAGATATCAATGAACATAGTAATCGCAGTGGATTCCGAAAAATTTCAGATGTCTTAAAGATAAATTATGAGAATCTAGAAATTCGTTCTCAACAAACATCAGACGTTACTGGATTGCCAACAGGTTTTCGTGATCTTGATAAAATTACGACAGGTTTACATCCTGATCAACTAATCATTTTAGCAGCACGTCCTGCCGTCGGAAAAACTGCTTTTGTTCTCAATATCGCCCAGAACGTTGGAACCAAGCAAAATAAGGCTGTTGCAATTTTTTCTTTGGAAATGGGGGCAGAGAGTCTTGTTGACCGAATGTTAGCAGCAGAGGGAATGGTTGATTCCCACAATCTGAGAACAGGGCAATTGACAGACCAAGAATGGAACAATGTTACTATTGCTCAGGGTGCTCTGGCAGATGCACCGATTTATATTGATGACACGCCAGGTATTAAAATTACTGAAATTCGTGCTCGCTCCAGAAAATTATCTCAGGAAGTTGAAGGAGGTTTGGGCTTAATCGTTATTGACTACTTGCAGTTGATTACAGGAACTCGTCCCGAAAATCGTCAACAAGAAGTTTCAGATATTTCCCGCCAGCTAAAAATTTTGGCCAAGGAATTGAAGGTACCAGTTATCGCTTTGAGTCAGCTTTCACGTGGCGTTGAGCAACGTCAGGATAAAAGACCTGTCCTATCTGATATTCGTGAATCAGGTTCTATTGAGCAGGACGCGGATATTGTTGCTTTCCTTTATCGAGATGATTATTATCGTAAGGAAGGGCAGGAAGCTGAGGATGCTGTTGAGGATAACACCATTGAAGTTATTCTTGAAAAAAACCGTTCAGGAGCTCGTGGTACGGTTAAATTAATGTTTCAAAAAGAATATAATAAATTTTCTAGTATAGCTCAATTTGAAGAAAGATAAGGAGATAAAAATGAGTGATGCATTTACAGATGTAGCTAAAATGAAAAAAATCAAGGAAGATATTAAAGCTCATGAAGGTCAATTAGTGGAGCTGACTCTTGAAAATGGTCGTAAGCGTGAAAAGAATAAAGTTGGTCGTCTGACAGAAGTCTATCCATCTTTATTTATTGTTGAGTACAATGAGAGCTCCGATGTGCCTGGGGCAATCAATAATTCTTACGTAGAATCGTACACCTACTCAGATATTTTAACAGAAAAGACTTTGATTCACTATTTTGATTAAAAGAGACCATAAGGTCTTTTTTTTCATTAAATTGACAGTATTGTAAAGAGGGTAAAACACTATGATTTTTAACAAAGTATTTTACAAATTGTCAGACCTATGCTATAATACTCTTTGTGTGAAATAGCAGCGGAAAAATATAGAGCTCGTCAACAGATACCTTGAAAGACAAGTAACCTTGGCTGTTTAGGCGAAGGGCATCTGCACGAACTAGGATTTTTCAAGTGACTATTTCCTCAATATTATATTTTTATAGGAGGACATGATAATGTCACGTTATACAGGACCATCATGGAAACAATCACGTCGCCTTGGTTTGTCACTTACAGGCTCAGGTAAAGAATTGGCACGTCGTAACTACGTACCAGGACAACACGGACCAAATAACCGTTCAAAACTTTCAGAATACGGTTTGCAATTGGCTGAAAAACAAAAACTTCGTTTCTCATACGGCGTTGGTGAAAAACAATTCCGTAACTTATTCGTTCAAGCTTCAAAAGTTAAAGGTGGAACACTTGGTTTCAACTTTATGACTCTCCTTGAGCGTCGTCTTGACAACGTTGTTTACCGTTTGGGTCTTGCAACTACTCGTCGTCAAGCTCGTCAATTCGTAAACCACGGTCACATCCTTGTCGACGGGAAACGTGTTGATATCCCATCATACCGTGTTGAAGTTGGCCAAGTGATTTCAGTTCGTGAAAAATCAGCTAAAGTTCCAGCTATCCTTGAAGCTGTTGAAGCTGTTGTTGGACGTCCAGCATTCGTATCGTTTGATGCTGAAAAGCTTGAAGGTTCACTGACTCGCCTTCCAGAACGTGATGAAATTAATCCAGAAATCAACGAAGCACTTGTCGTTGAATACTACAACAAACAACTTTAATTTTAAAATCGTTTATAAAGAAAAGTCATCTGTTTATTCAGATGGCTTTTTTGCTTGTTATTTAGGTAAAATTTTTAGAACAAAATTTGTCATTTCTTGTGGAGATTCTTTCTTACCTCTAGCAATCCAGGTCTGACAGAGTCCAAAAAAAGCGTAGGCCAAGTAGATGCTACTATAATCTTTTTCAAACTCCTTGAAATCTTCTCGGCCAAACTTATCCTGCAAGTCAGTATTGATAAGAATACGAACTTTATTGACAATGAAAGCCTGAATTTCTCGTGTTCCGTTAGATGAGATAAGAGCAGACAGGAGCTGTTCTCTTTTTAAAAATTCAAAAATCTCTAGGAAGGCCTTTTCCTTGTTATTTTCATGCTTATCAAAAATATATTCCAGCTTATTAAAGAGGGTCTGTTGATAAGAATCAATCATCTCATATTTATCTTTGAAATGTGTGTAAAAGCCAGAACGGCTAATTCCAGCCACCTTAGCCAGTTTGATAGTTGTTATATCATCGAAACTTTCTGTTTTTAACAAGGTGACCATGGCATTCTGAATGGCCATTTTTGTATTTTCCTTTCGCTTATCTTTAGTCATACAGTCTCCTTTTGAACATTTTTGGACAATATGTCTAAAAACGTCTTCTTATGTCTTGAAATTCAAATTTATCCTTGTATAATATATTTTATCATAAATTTTGAACAGTGTGTCCAATTAGGAGAAAATATGTTAGATGAATTAAAGGCTCTTATTAAGAGTCCAAAGTTATGGGTGACCATGATCGGTGTTTCTTTGATTCCTGCGCTTTATAACCTATCATTTTTAGGTTCAATGTGGGATCCTTATGGCAATGTTGACAACCTACCAGTTGCGGTTGTCAATCAGGATAAAAAGGCTAAGTTGAATGATAAGACACTATCAATCGGCCATGATATGGTTGACAGTATGTCTAAAAATAAGGCTTTAGACTATCATTTTGTCTCTAGTCAAAAGGCTAAGCAAGGTCTCAAGGATGGTGATTATTATATGATTATCACTCTTCCAAAAGATTTGTCCAAGAAAGCTACAACGCTTTTAACAGATAATCCAGAGAAGTTAGATATTAAATACCAAACGACAGCTGGTCGTAGCGTGGTTGCTTCAAAGATGAGTGATTCTGCTATGACCAAGCTTAAGGAGACCGTAGCTAAGAATATTACTCAGACTTATACTAAGGCTGTTTTCAAAAGCATGAGGACACTTCAGTCTGGGATGAAAAAAGCCTGTTCTGGTGGGCAAGAACTTGTCAATGGTGCGCAAAGGTTGGAGAATGGTAGTCAAACTATCACTTCTAATCTTGGCACACTATCCTCATCAAGTCAGACTTTAGCAGATGGTGTTGGAACGCTTAATAATGGTTTGATAACTTATACAGATGGAGTTGGTCAATTGTCCACGGGTTTGGGCACTTTGTCTAATGGGTTAAATACTTATACTGGTGGTGTTAAAACTCTTTCAGAAGGCAGTCAAAAATTAGCCAGTCAGTCTAATCAGCTCGTCAATGGTGTTGCTCAATTAAAAGAGAGCACAGGCCAGGTTCAAAAATTAGCAGATGGTGCCAATCAATTGAGTACAGGTTTAGAAAAATTAGCATCGGCAACCAATTTATCTGACGAACAGAAAAATCAAGTTAGTCAATTAACGACCGGCCTACCGCAATTAAATGACGCTATTAATCAATTGAATACTACAGTTTCAAATCTCTCCTTGTCTTCAACAAATATTGATACAAGTGGAATTGCAAATTATTTAAGCGATATGGCAAATCAAGCGCAAGCTATTTTAACGGCCAGTCAGACTGATAGAACTAATCAACTAGAGGCTGTTAAAGCAACATCTGCTTATCAAAGTCTATCTGCTGATCAGCAGTCGCAAATTAGTGCTGCTTTGACTGGTGCCCCCTCTTCCGTTATCTCTTCTGCTCAAGCCATTTTACAAGATATCCAAGGAATGCAAGCTAGTTTAACAAGTTTACAATCTAGCCTTCAGTCTAGTGCTATTCAAGAAAAATTAAGTCAGTTGCAATTAGGTGTTAGTCAGTTAGCAGGTCAAGCCAACGTTGCTCTACCAGGAGCTGTAGAAGCATTGAACACTTTATCAGGTGGTATTGATCAAGTAAATAGTCAATTAAATAAAAAAGTAGTACCTGCAAGTCAACAAGTTGCTAGTGGTGTGTCACTTCTGAACAGTCAGTTAGCAACAGGCTCAACAAGCTTGTTGACTGGTGTGACTGCCTACACTAATGCCGTTTTTGAAATTAACAATGGTGCGGCCAAACTTGCTGCCAACAATGACCAATTAACAAATGGTGCCTCAAGTGCTAAGTCAGGTGCAGATAAACTTGTTGCCAACTCAGGTCAATTGACGAGTGGTACGGCTAAACTAGCAGATGGGGCGAATCAGATTGCTTCAGGCTCAAGTAAGCTGGCTGATGGCAGCAATACCCTGACAAGTGGATTGACAAGTTTGTCAACAGGTGCTGCTCAATTAACAAGTTCATTGAGCAAGGCTGGAAATCAACTGTCTCTTGTTTCTGTTAAAAACCAAAATGCTAAATTGGTTTCAAGTCCTGTAGCAGCTAAACATAAAGATACAGATAGTGTCAAGACCAACGGTATTGGTATGGCACCTTATATGATTGCGGTATCGCTTATGGTTGTTGCCCTGTCAACCAATGTTATTTTTGCTAGCTCCTTGTCTGGTCGTCCTGCAAAAGATCGCTTTGAATGGGCAAGACGTAAACTACTTATCAATGGTGTTATTTCGACAGCGGGTTCAATCGTTCTGTATGGTGCTATCCAGCTTCTTGGATTCGAAGCTAACCATGGCTGGGAGACGCTCTTCTTTATCATCTTGAGTGGCTGGACCTTGATGGCTTTGGTAACAGCACTAGTTGGTTGGGATGACCGCTATGGTTCCTTCCTTTCTCTCCTAATGCTCTTGATCCAAGTTGGTTCAGCTGGAGGATCTTACCCAATTGAGCTTAGTCCGCGTTTCTTCCAGGTGGTACACCCGTATTTGCCAATGTCCTATATTGTCTCAGGACTCCGCCAAACCATTTCCATGACTGGTTCTATTGGAAAAGAAGTTGGTTTGCTAATAGGATTCTTAGTGGCTTTCATGGTTCTAGCAATCTTGATTTACCGACCTAAAAAAGATTGATTAGATAAACTGAGGAGAATTGATTTCTTCTCAGTTTATTTTCTGAGCAAATCATTTGCATTTTTAGTTTAGAAATTCTATACTTGACTAATCAATTATTGATTTATCAAGGATGATTAGATGTCTGATTTAAGTAGATTGCTTTATAAGTTAAAGTTAACAGATCAAAAAATAAGCCAGCTTTTTGAAGGACAGCTAGGAATTAGTTTAACAAGGTATGAGATTTTACATCGCTTGTTGGAATTGGCTCCCTGTCGTCAAGTTGCTTTACAGGAAGTTTTACAGATTGATCAAGCTGCTATTACAAGGCATTTGCGTGTTTTAGAGGAGGGTGGCTATATTTCGCGTCAGCGTAATGAAAACAATCAACGTGAAATGATGGTTAATTTGACAAATAAGGCTAGGGAAGAACTGGTGACAAAACCACCTCAGCAGCATCTTTCTGCTAAAGAGCAGATGGTCTCGGTCCTTTCGCCTACTGAGCAGAATCAGTTAGATAAATTACTTGATAAGTTAGTATTGGGGTTAGAGCATATTACATTTGAGAAAGAGGAGTTATAATGTCACTTATTACGATTATTTTGGCAACTTTAGTTGCGCTGGAACATTTTTACATTATGTATTTGGAAACTTTTGCGACCCAGTCGGATGCTACAGGTCGTGTCTTTAACATGTCCAAGGAAGAATTATCACGTCCGTCAGTAACCAACTTGTTTAAAAATCAAGGTATTTACAATGGGTTGATTGCAGTATTCCTTTTGTATAGTTTATTTGTTTCTCACAGTACCGAGCTTGTGACAATCTTCCTTATCAATGTTGTTGCAGTGGCAGCTTATGGAGCCCTTACCGCAGACAAGAAGATTATCCTAAAGCAAGGTGGTCTAGCTATTTTGGCCTTGCTCAGCCTTTTATTTTAAAAAGTTAAAAAGCCTAGAAATATTGAATTTCTAAGCTTTTTGATTTAATCAACGGTAATAGTACCATTTTTGTTTTCGACAAGCAGGTAGGCTTTGATTGGGAAGGCGGTATTGGTGTTTTCATTGACATGAACAAAGCCATTTTTATTACGTACTTGAACACGAGTGTGAGGGAGGAGATCTTGGTGAAGATTTACTTTAATGGTTCCATTTTTATTTTCGATTTTGATTTGGTCTTGTAAGCGACTGTCTTGAATTTTGATAATGCCATTTTTATTTTCAATGTCAGCCTTATTCACTTCTCCGCCTGTGAAGCGAATATTACCATTTTTATTTTTTATGATGAAGTTAGTTAGCTGACTATCTGTTTGAGAAATGATACCATTTTTTACTTCGATAGCTCCTTGAGAAATTTGACAGTTGTTAAGTCTGATAGCGCCATTCTTATTGTCTAGATCAGCTTGATCAGTTTCAATTTTATTAAGTTTAATGATACCATTCAGAGAAGATAAGTTTACATGATTGACTTTTAAGTCAATCAATTTTATGTTGCCATTGTTTTGTCTTCCCTTAATGTTGATGATCTGCTGAGTTTGGGGGAGAATTACAGTGATGGTTTCTTTGAGTGATTCTAGAAAATGGAGTGAGAAGAGCTTGAAAAGGCTTTTCTCATTTTTTACTTGTTGATTTTCGGATATTTGTAAAGTACTGTCAACGACTTGATAGCCGATTGGCGAAAAATCGCCGCTTTCTTGATAATAGGTCAATGTTATACGTGAAACATTACCTGTTTTGATTTCAATCGGACGATTGAGTAAAGAAAAATCAAGAATGCTAACATCATCAAATTCTTTTTTGACAAGCGTTGAAGGCAGATTCCAGTTTGTCCAGTCAGCTTCGTTGTCCTTATCTTCAGCCGGTGGAAGGTTCATAGCAGTTAGTAATTCTTTAGCAAGTTTTTGTGGTTCTCCCAGTTCTTCAATGATTACGTCTTCATTTTCTGAACCAGCTTCGTCAAAATATTCTTCAAAGTGCTCTATGATGTCATCGTAATCATTTTGTGGAAGATGATTGAGTTGCTTGCTTAGCTGTTCTAAAAAGTCTTCTTTTGTCATGTGAGTCTCCTATTGAACTGATACATCGCCTAAGTTATTTTTAAGTGTCAACTTGTTGGTACTGCTTGGTTTGAGTTGATTAGTGATGTCAACATCTTCTGATGAGTGATTACTTAGAACAGTTAAATTTTTACTTGCTAGTGTGATGCTAATGTCACCTGACGAAGTCGTAATTTGGTTATTTTCCTTAAAGGCTAGATCATTTGCTGTGAAATCGCCCATAGAGAGTTTAAAGGAGCTATTCTGACTGGTTCCAGTATCATAGTCTAAATCCCCGGCACTGACAGAAGTGATCAAACCAGTGAGATTGCTATTGTTAAATTGTGCATCACCTGCTGTGATGGTAATTTTTCCAGATGTTAAGGCGCTATCTTGTGTGTCAAGGTCACCTGTACTTAGTTTAATATCAGTTTTTTTGCTCCTTATGTTGCGTAATGATAAATCTCCAGCACGAAGGGTTGTTTTAAGAGCTCTTAGGTTAGTTCCTTTTGGAACAGAGATAACCATAGTTTTATCATCTGTGACAACTCCTGTTTGAATAACATTGATAAGATCCTTCAGTGTGAAAAAGTGAATGCCATTTTTAGGAGAAGTGAGAGGTGAATTTTCCCGAACAATCAGCTTGCCATTTTCAACTTTATAATCTATTTTTAGTTTTTTATGAGTAGCATAGGAGATGAACGGTTTTTTGATATTGGCCTCTCCAATGACAACATTGTAGACACTGCTGTCAATGTCAATTTGGTCAAATGAGTCTAATTCTTTTTTTACAAAGTGCTCCTTGCTTTTCTGAGCTTGACTTGACGCTAGTTGCTCTAAACCTCCAGTTTTGTAACCTATTGTTGTTAGTACAGCTCCTGTTAGACAAGAAGCTACCCCAATTGTCAAAATTGCTTTTTTCCAAGTTTTCATGATTTTCTCCCTTTATTTACTGCCCAGCGTGTCAAGGATACAATGCCGTTACCACAAGCCCTTGTACTCTCAATACTAGCTAAGATGGCCAAAATAGCTAAACCGAAAGCAAGTAGCCCCATACCTGTAACAAAAGTTGCTACTGAGGATGATATGGCAAAATAGCTAATACTGTCAACAAAGACAGAGACGCTAGAGAGTAAAAGAGCGACTCCCATAGCTAACAAAGATAGAATAAGTGCAAAGCTAAGTAAGACAACTGTAAATAATAAGGCTAAAAATAGAATGGCTAATGGAAAGGCAATGGGAGAAGCAAAGACGGCTAAAATAGCAATCCAGATCCAAGTCGCTTGAGTTCTAGGAGTTGCCTCTTGATCAATAGTTTTTTCGTTTAATAACCTAGTGATCAATTCCCGAGCAGCTTCTTTAGGGGTACCCAATTCGGCAATAACCTGTGCTTCGTTTTCAGGCCCAGCTTCGTCAAAGTATTCTGTGAAGTAGTCCATGGCTTCTTCGTAGTCTGCTTGGGGTAGTTTTTTCAAATGCCGCTCTAGCTGCACCAAATATTCAGTCCTTGTCATGTCTTAATCTCCCTTCAATAATCCCATCTAAAGTATCCTTGTAGCTCTGCCATTCCCCTTTCAGAAAAATGAGCTGTGCTCTTCCTTCGTCAGTAATGGCGTAGTACTTACGCTTGCGTCCCTGATGCTCTTGAGTGTAGGTGGTCATAAAGCCAGCTTTCTCCAATTTTTTGAGAATAGGATAGAGTGTTGATTCCTTGATGTTAGCGATTAGCTTGACAGTTTGGCTAATCTCGTAACCGTAAGAATCCTGCCTCTCCACAATGGCTAAAATCAAAAATTCAATAACCATTGATGATGTTGGAAAATACATGATATTTCCTTTCTTGTTAGATTATGATTGATAACTTTCTTTTAGTTGATTCTTAAAGCTTAAAAATAGTCCCAGTGATACGATTAAGAAGATTAATCCACTTATAAAGAATGTTAGTGTTGTTGTTTCTAGCCCTGCTAATTCAAACAGTTTTCGTGTCATGTGCAGACCACCATGAACTGCTACAGCAGCCCAAGTTGTTTTGAAAAAGTATTTCAAAAAACCAGCTAACAAGGCAAAACTAAAGGCAACAAATACAATTACTAATCCATTAATAATTCCGCTTGTGAATAAATGTGTAACATGCATCAAGGCAAAGAGGCCGGTTGTGAGAACTAGAGAAGTAATTTGTGAATATTTTGTCTGTAAAGTTTGCAGCATATAGCCACGATAGACCATCTCTTCAGGAAATCCTTGGACAACGAAGGATGAAAGGAAGGCAAACCAAAGATTTGATGGGGTGAAGGCACTTGGACCGCGAAATCTGTGATGGAAGAAAAATATAGCTATCATTAAACTAAAACTAACAATTATCGCAGTAAGAACTAAAGCGAAGAGAAAGCCTTTGAGAGCTTTTTTATTAACATTTAGTTGAAGCACCTTCCAAGATTGTTTGTCCACCACTCTAACCCAAAACCAGGTATAAAGCAGATAGGCGGGTAAGAAAAGTAATCTTAACAGTGTATCAGATAGTGGCAGCAAACTAATCAGTAATGTCGGAATAACATAAGTCACAGTAACTAAGAGCGATTTGATTAAAGGTGATAATGTCTTAGTGTTCATACCCTTATCTCCTATATATAATTATTTTATATATAAAATATAAACCCATCTTAAGATAAAGTCAAGTAAAAATATATATAAATTTTATATATTTGAAAAAGTTACCAAATCAGCTATTCTAATGAAAATGTGCTATGATAATTTCAGAAAAAGTTTCGAGGAGAACCATGCAAGATTTTAAAGAGATTTTTAGTCACTATCAGCCTAAACCTCTAGGAGAGAAACAATGTTATGCGGTTTTTCTGCCTTTGGTGTGGAATAGCAGAGCAGGTAGCTGGGAGGTTCTTTATCAGGTTCGCAGCGAGAGCATTTCCCAGCCGGGGGAGGTCTCTTTTCCGGGCGGAGCTGTTGAAAAGGGAGAAACGCTGAAGGAAGCAGCTGTTCGTGAAACTATGGAAGAACTTAAACTTTCTTCACAAGAGATTGAGGTTTGGGGTGAAATGGATTATCTTGTCAGTAATCGTCGCACGATTCATTGCTTTGTAGGTCAATTATTGGTAGATGATTGGCGGCAAATTCAACCTAATGAAGAGGTTGCACACCTGTTTACTATTCCATTAAAAACATTGAAAAATCATCCGCCCACTTATTATCAGTTAGAAACTGAAGTTCAGGAGACAGATGATTTTCCTTTTGATCGTATCCGAAACGGCAGCAATTATAAATTCAGTCATTATGATCGAAGAATTCCCTTCTATGATGTCACAGAGGAGACTCTCTGGGGAATGACTGCTCAGTTTACACACAGGTTTACAGATATATTAAACGGAAAGCAGTGATAATATAACGCAGTTTTTTCTCGTTGCTCTAGCGTTGCGTGTCATTTAGGCTTTACTTTTTTATAATGACAGTATCAGAAAAGATATGCAACAATTTATAAAAAGAAACTGGGACTATGTTATCTATGTTTTGCTGTTTGGCTTAGGTGGGGTAGTGATTTCACTTTTCTTGAGACTGCTGATTAGGATAGTAAAGTCTTATCCTTGTCTTAGCCGAGGGCCGATCGATGTTGGTCTTTTGATAATGATTATCTTTAATCGAACGAGTGCTGCTATTTATCTTATATTGATTGCTGGTCTATTAGCTGATATATCTGTTAAATGACAAAGAAAGGGAAGTATGGATATTTCGATTCTTATTAAGGAAGCTCGTCTGAGAAAAGGGGTAACTCAGCAGGATTTGGCTGATAAAATCTACGTTACTAGACAGACCATTTCGAAATGGGAACTAGGAAAAAGTCAACTTGATTATTTATCTTTAGAATTATTGAGTAGAGAATTAGATATAGAATTGATAAGTAAGGAAAAACTTAGGAGCAGCCACTGGTTAATTTTCATTACGTTAGTCGGACTTTTATTTCCTTTAGCTTTACCGCTGAGATACTTTGTTTTTAGATTAAATCGTTTGGGAAATAAGCGTTTTGTATTATTGTTTAAATGTATAATGGTTTTGCTTGTTGGCCTCTATCTAAAGACATTAAATGATAATGTGTATGGTGTATTTCTAGTGCTTGTAGGGGTCAGTACACTTTGATTCAAAGGTTTTTTTAATAAAGAGCAGAGTGCTATTTTTCTTTTTTAAAAGCCCCTGCTAATGAATAGAGTAACCAAGATAAGGCAATCATGCTAGCAGCAAAAACAGAAATACCTGAGAATCCTGTAAAAGTTACAAAGAGGACTCCTCCGACAATGCCGGCAATCGTTTCACCTAAGTACATCGCCGCATTTGATAATGAGGAAATGGTACTCCGTGCATTTTCAACAGTTCCTTGCAGAGTTGTCATGAATAGTGGGAAAATAAATCCGTTATTGATATAGATTATTGTCAATAGAATTTCAGCCATCCAAAAATCAGCAGCAAACGGCAAAATCAAATAAAGCACAATAAGTGCAATGAGTTCAGTCGTAAATGTTTTTTGTAAGCCAAATCTCTTAACAATCTGACTGCCAAAAAGGGAACCAAATAAATTACCTGCTCCAATAGCAATAATAGCTGTACTAATAGTTGTCAAACTCATATGGAAATCATGCGTAAACCATGTTGAAATAAAGGTAATCGCTGTAAATGAACCTGTTTGGAAAACAAAATAAGCTATAAGATAGCTAACAGATTTTCTGTTGGTTAAGATATTTCTATAAGCTTCGGTAAATGAAATTCTATTAGATTGATTAATTTCAAGTTTGGGCAGGTAAACATGGATTAAAATGAGTAATATAAGAGAAGCTGCTGCGATAGTATAGAATGGAGTCTGCCAAGAGGAACTTGCAAGATAACCGCCAATTGGGACACCAGCCATCTGAGAAACTGATAAACCTGCAGTGGCATAGCCCATGACTTGAACAATATGACTCTTATCCACTACTATAGGAATAGACGCCCAAACTTGAGGGGTTACAAATGAAGCGCTGATACCTGCAAATAGACGGAAAAGAAGCATGAATGGAAAACTAGTCGCAAATCCACAGAGGAATGTTGAGATGGAAAATGCAGCTAATCCGTAAGTCATCACTTTCTTCCTATCTCTCCCATCAGAAATTGGACCTGAGATAAGAGCAAAAACAGCATAACCGATAGCATAAGCGCTTACCATCCAACCTGAAATAGAAGAATCTATTCCGTACAATTTGGTTAAGGTTGGCAGCAGAGGGGACACTAAAAATGTATCTTCATGTAATGCAAAAAGGAAAACATAAAATTGAAATAGCAATGAAAGAGTTGTCTGATACTATTACATGATAATTGTGAGATGAATATTTTTTGATATTATTTTCTTTTTCTAAATAGTACAATAAAAACTAAGATAAGTATAACTATAAGTACAGTTAAACTTATCCATATAATTTTCAGACTATCAGTAAAAATATCAACAATTTGAAGTATAGATACAGAACCTATCATAAAAAGGATGACTTCCATAATTCTATTTCTAAAAAAATCATTATACTGATTTCGCTCTTTGAGTAAATTGAATTCTTCTTGTTTGATTTTTTCCATATACTCATTATGTTTAAAATAAGAAGTAGTTTGTAAGTGATTAAATAAGTCAGTAATAGCAAAATGGTTAAGTCTATAAATATAAAGAAATGATCTTTTAAAGTTGTGTGTCCATTCGTTGAATTTTATTAATTGCTTATTATTTGAAAGTTGAAATTTTTCAATGCCATCCATAATTGTTTCGTCTAGAGTAATTAATTGAAATAAAGGAGTAGCTGATGCTAAAAAGAAACTAGCTTGACTAAGAAAATTTGATTCGAATTTACTTGTGCTTTCAGTATTCCAGATTATATAATTCGCCCCTTTATTTATGTATCTTATGGTATCAAAATCATAAAAATTAGTGGTATAGTATTTTGATCTAGTCGAAGAAGATAGGGATTTTAAACTATAAGGGGCATTAATCATCCAAGTATGTAGCTTATCAGTTTTAAAAAATTCCAATTTATTCATTTCATCCATATTCATTATAAAGTGTAAAAAGAAGAAACGTTCACTTAAGTGTATACCACCATTTATGGAAGACAATTCCTTTTTTATATATCTTAGCATATCATCAATTTGTTGATTGGGGTTAGTAGAATATGTTGTCGACTTTTGATTAAAATCTGGAAAAATCTTCGTTTTCATCTTAGTATATGGGTGAAAAAAGTCTGGAAGATAGAAAGATGATCTTAAATCTTCGAATAATTCAATAACAATTGAACCATTTTGGAAGATAGTGAGAGTTATAAAGAAAAAGTATAATTCTTCATTCTCATCCACTTCTATTAAAGGAGTGAAAATAAATTTAATAAACTGATTTGATTCAGAATTTTGTAGATAATTTTGCTTATTTTTTTCTAGTTTTGAAAAATACAAATCCAAATAATAATTTGTTTTTTCTATTACTTTATTTTCTAAATGTAGTAACTCATCTGGAAGTTTCCATAATTCATGTTTTTTTTCATAAAGTTCATTATCTTTTGTACCGATTAATATCGCTATGGTTGCAGGATGATTTTCAAACTTTTGAGTTATAATTTTTATTAATTTGTTGTTATCTATTTTATATAAGTCTGTACTTAACATGTAAAAAGAAGTGATTTTTATTTCTTCAATTTTCTTAGAAATCTCAGGAATTTTTTCATTCCAATTAATTTTGGTAGGTTTCGCCATCTCGTACTTCCTTTCATTACATGTATTAATTATATCAAAAATATAATCTACGATATTAGAAAATATTAATCAGTTAAAATTCAGTTATTTTGCTAAAATCAAAAGAAAAAAGCCTTTGAAACGTTGATTTCATAGGCTTTTCTTTATCTCAATTATTTAACTTCAGTAAACACAACGTGTTTACGCAATTTTGGTGAGTATTTTTTCAATTGAAGACGATCTGGAGTGTTACGTTTGTTTTTTGAAGTAAGGTACAAGCGTTCACCAGATTCTTTGTGTTCAAGTGTAATATTTACGCGCATGGTATCTCCCTTCTATTATTCGGCTGAAGTAGCTTTAGCGATTTTACGTCCTTTGTAGTATCCTTTAAGCGATACACGGTGAGAACGTGAGTAATCTCCAGTAGTTTCGTCAAATTTAACTGATGGAGCAGTCAATTTGTAGTGTGTACGACGTTTGTTTTTCTTCGCTTTTGAAGTGTGACGTGCAGGTACTGCCATTTTTTATTTTCCTTTCGAATGTAAGTTTTGGCTTTCGCCAACTCTAGTATGATAACATATCTTTTTTGTAAAGTAAAGTTACTTGACAAAAAAGTTCAAAAAAGCAATTCACTCATGGAGAACTGCTTTTTATCTTAGATAACTTGGTCTTGTGAACGGCGCGTATTTTTGATAAGATCAGTAATTTGTCCAATTAGCTCTGTTTTTTCTAAAAGCTCTTCCAATGGAAGGTGAATGCGGTAATTCCAGTTATTGAGTGGGTTGCTTGGATCGTTAATACGTTCGCTGTCAATGTCATCAACTGTTGTTTCGCTAGCCAGTGCAAAGAAGTCCTGCAGAGGGATAATGACTAGCATAGCTTTTGAGTCAAAGTGCCTGCGGATAATTTCATGAATGACTTCTTTATTGACTGGGTGAGGCGCAGGGCCATGCCAATGTAAAACGTTATTATAGTAAGTTTGGCTGGCTTCGTAGTCTTCTTCCCACCATTGTCGCAATGTAGCAGTATCGTGGGTTGAAGAGGTTGCAACGCAGAGATAGTCTAGATTGTCAAGATCTTGAACGAATTGGCTTGGGTCGCTTGGCATACGCTCAACAATAAGACTGAGAATAGAAAGTTGATCCATGACTTCTGGAACAGTTGCTGGTACCATACCCAAATCTTCACCACAGGCTAACATATCAGTGGATGCAATCAAGGCAGGTAATTTTTTAAGTGCTTTTTCTTTCCAAAAGTGATTGTTACGGTTGTAGTAGTAGTCATCATGCATCCAACGTAACGTTTGTTGGACATCATAGCCAAACTCAGCAAAAGAAATGGTGTCCATGAGTTCGATACGTGGGTGGTAAAGGTTTGGATTAGCATGGTCTTTGACGAAGATCACATTCTCAGTCAGTTGGTAAAGTCCTTGACGAATGTCTTCATCAACATCGAGTTCCAGCAGAACACGTTGATCACGATATTCTGGTTTGATTTCATAATTTTCAAAACCAATGTAATTAAGATAACTTTGGATAACTATGTCACGGTTGTCGCGTCCGAAGATGCGATCGATAACCCAGTCTTTAATGAACGGTTGAGTGAAACGAACATCTCCACCCCAAGAACGGTAAGGAATACCGAAATATTCAATTTCCTCAATGGTAAACCCTTTAGCTGGTGCAAAATGACCTAACAGACCGCGAACCGATGTTTCAGGAATTTCCCAGATACGAAAGAACCCAAGTATATGATCCAAACGGAAGGCATCAAAGTAGGTTGCCATAGTTTTCAAACGATCTTTCCACCATTGAAAATCATTTGCTTCAATGGCAGACCAATTATAGGTTGGAAGTTCCCAATTTTGTCCAGTTGTAGAAAAGGCATCTGGTGGAGCTCCAGCCTGCATGTCCAGATTGAAGAGGTCAGGATTTTCCCAAGCATCAACAGAATAACGTCCAACACCGATGGCAATGTCACCTTTCAGGGCAATTCCTAACGAATGGCAGTAGTCACTAGCTTCTAAAAGTTGCTGGTGAAGCAGAAATTGGAGATAAAATTGGAAATCAATGAAATCTTTGGCCTTGCTATCTTGGCATAGTTCCTCAAAGACCCCTTGTGAATAACGTTTATAACCTTTCCACTCGTCAAATTTGTAAGTGTTAAATTTATCCATTAAGTAATTGAAAACAGCATAAGCTTCTAACCAGCTTCGCCTTTGGCTAACGAAGGCTTGAAAATCTTTGTCTACCCACAAGGCTTTTTTGACGTTATCAAAGGCTAGTCGAGCAAATTTTAATTTTCCAGTGATAACATCCTCATAGTTCAAGTCTTCCAGAGTATTTAAACGTTGTTTTTCTTTTTGATAATCTTGCTGATCCTTTTTACTCATGAGATGGAGCAGAGGTTCCAAGTCTAAGTAAATTGGGTGAAGGGCAAAGACTGAGATAGCTGTGTAGGGGGAGGAGTCCTTCCAAGTTTTGGTGGAGGTTGTGTCGTTTACAGGTAAGAGTTGAATCAAATCTATGCCAGACTGTTGACAAAAGTCTGCTAGTTGCTTGATGTCGCTAAACTGCCCAATTCCAAAGTCATTTTCACTCTTGAGTGAAAAAACAGGAATGGCTGTTCCAACATGATAAGGCTTGTGCCCATAAGGTTTTAATGAAAAATCTGTCATCCTAAATACTCCTTTACGAAAGCGCTTTCCTTGTTTCAATTATAACCTTTCAGATTGCTAAAAGCAACAGAGGATAGGAAAATGATAAAAATAAAGGCTGACCATTTATAAGAGTCTATTTTTGTGATAAAATAAAAGGGATTATAGTGAAAGGAAAAGAGATTGGGTTTGTGTGCATAGCTGAACACAGATCAGAAACTTAGTGAAAAGGATAAATTGCCTTGTGCCAGACACACGGAATTGATTTTCTATTTTCATACGGTTTTTAGACGCTCTTTATATCTTAAATATGAAACTTCAAAAACCAAAAGGAACGCAGGATATTCTACCTATTGATTCTGCCAAATGGCAGTATGTAGAAAATTTGGCGCGTGAAACCTTTAAAAAATACAATTATGGCGAGATTCGTACACCTATGTTTGAACATTATGAAGTGATTTCCCGGTCAGTTGGTGATACGACAGATATCGTGACTAAGGAAATGTATGATTTTCATGATAAGGGTGATCGCCACATTACTCTTCGACCTGAGGGAACGGCTCCTGTTGTGCGTTCTTACGTGGAAAACAAGCTCTTTGCTCCTGAAGTGCAAAAGCCAGTTAAAATGTATTACATTGGATCAATGTTTCGCTACGAACGTCCGCAGGCTGGCCGCTTACGTGAATTCCACCAAGTTGGTGTGGAGTGTTTTGGCTCACAAAATCCCGCTACAGATGTGGAGACCATCGCTATGGCTTATCAGCTATTCAATGAGCTTGGCATCAAAGATGTAATCCTTCATCTTAACAGCTTGGGTAATACGGAGAGCCGCCAGGCCTATCGTCAAGCTCTCATTGATTACTTGACACCTTTGCGTGAGACCTTGTCAAAAGATAGCCAACGCCGTTTGGATGAAAATCCGCTGCGTGTGCTGGATTCTAAAGAAAAAGAGGATAAAGCAGCGGTTGAGAACGCGCCATCTATTCTCGACTATCTAGATGAAGAGAGTCAAGCACATTTTGATGCGGTGCGTGAGATGTTGGAGCTACTTCAGGTTCCTTATGTCATTGATACCAACATGGTGCGCGGTTTAGACTACTACAATCACACTATTTTTGAGTTTATCACAAAGGTTGATAAGTCTGAGTTGACTATTTGTGCTGGTGGTCGCTACGATAGCTTGGTTGAGTATTTTGGTGGACCTGCAACCCCTGGATTTGGCTTTGGACTGGGGTTGGAACGCTTACTTCTTATTCTTGACAAGCAAGGCATTGAGCTTCCAGTTGAGGAGAGTTTGGATGTTTACATTGCTGTTTTAGGTGCTGGTGCCAATAGTAAAGCTTTGGAGCTGGTTCAAGCCATCCGCAAGCAAGGATTTTCAGCAGAGCGCGATTACCTTGGTCGTAAAATCAAGGCCCAATTCAAATCCGCAGATGCCTTCCATGCTAAAACGGTCATTACACTGGGCGAAAGTGAAGTAGAAGCTGGTCAAGTTAGCATCAAAAATAACCAAACTCGCGAAGAAGTGACAGTCCGATTTGAAGATATTTCAAACGATTTTGCTGCTGTTTTTGCAAAAATAAAATAAGAAAAAGATTGGTCTGGTGGCCAATCTTTTAGTTTAGCAAGAAGATAATAGTATAGAGAAAGAGTGCTACGCCAGCTAATGTGCAGATAGTAGAAAACTTCGCTCGTTTTTTACAGTTTTGAAAGGTGAGAAAATCTTCATCTGTCATATTTTCGCGAGGGTAGTTTCTACGTTTGAGGAGGTAAAGGATTAGCCCTTCCCCTCGTTGGCCGACAACGGAAATCCAAGACCAGAGTTTAGGCCTTGCCATACCGCGATAAGCGGCGTCCAATTGTACCAGTTGAAAAAGTTGATAGCTGAAATAAAATCCTGAACAGAGAATAATTCCTAGACTTAATATAAGTAATAGTAACATCATAGTACCTCCTAAATCAGGTCAATCACTTGGAAGAGAGTAAATCCGCAGCCAGTTACCCACAATGCTCCGCAGATAAAGATTAAGTAGGGATTTTTCACAATCCAAGCGCCAAAAATGATAAAGATTAACAAAAGAAAAATATTCACTCCAACAGCTAGGAGCAATTGCCGATTGCTGGCAACGGTATCTGTACTTTTGGCTAAATGTTTAACCATAGCTTCATCTCCCTTCAGTAAACTGTCCAGACTGACCTGATAAATATCACTGAGCTTGATTAAACTCACGATATCAGGATAAGATTTATTGTTTTCCCAGTTAGAAATCGTTTGTCTGGTAATACCCAGCTGTTCTGCAATCTGTTCTTGAGTTAGTTCCTGACTTTTTCTAGCCTTTTGTAGCTTTTGTCCAACATTGATGGTTTCAGTCATTTCATCACCTTCATTTTTCCCTTCCTGCTTTTAGTTTAATGAAAATTGCTGCGCTTGTCTATCAAATATGGCAGACAAAGACGCATTTTCCTGTCAAAATGTTTTGACACTGTCATTTTTGGAGAATGTCAGAAAGGTTGTGATTTTTTATTTATAAGGGATAATTAGAAGTTCGCTTTTCATCCCATTCAATTCAATGATGTTTTCGGTATCTGGATTTGAACAATTCTCTGCTATATCTTGCTCTTCTTCGAATAATATTTTATTAGCTAATCCTTTTTGCTTCGTTTTAAAATCATAATCAGCAGGTACTTGTAGCCTTGAAGTGGCTGAAATTTGGTTGAGAGCAACAGTTCCCGTGAAGGAAATGATGTTGACAAGCATGTCAAGGTTACTGTTGATCTCAAGCTCACCCTGACCACCATTGATAATGACCTGCTCCACTTTTCCGTCTAGTTCTAATTGTTCAATTACTAAGTTATTCAGTTCGACTTGTGGGCAGTTGACAGCTATTTCAACATCTCTTAGATATTTTTGAGGAAGAGTTATGAAAATGGATAGTTCTTTCTTTGCCCTCGCTTCGGTTAAATTAGCCAAACGATTGAGTTCCAGATCAAGTTTACTTCTACTGTCATCAATTTTGAATTTAAGGATTTTATCTAATTGTTGAAGAGAGTTGCTAGCTAGCTTAATTTCAATTTTTTCACTGTCAACTATCTGTAAATGAAGGTGGTGAGCACCACCGAGACGAATGTCAAAATGCTTGAGTTCAGCAATATCATAGCTAATATAACTTTGATATAAACAATCTGGTGTCTGTGTTGGATTCTGGATTGCTAACAAGTCATCCAAAGAAATATGGAATAGGTTTGAAATAGCAATAAGATTAGAAATATCTGGTGTACCAGTTCCGGTTTCCCATTTAGTAACAGCCTGCCTAGAAACATTGAGGAGCTCAGCCATCTTTTCTTGTGAAAGCTTGGCCGCTTTGCGATAGGATTTTAGTTTTTTTTCAAATGTCATTTGAGTTCTCCTTTAAATGTGATAGCCTTATTTTAGTCAACAAGTCTTGTCAATACTAGCAAAAAAGGTAGTCATTTAGGAAAATTTCGCTACTTATCGTAGCAAAATACATTTTATGATGACTTTTCCTTTATTATAGCATGTCCCTATTTTAGAAGATCTGCCATTTTCCTAAAATAAAAAACTCCTCTCTAATGGGTGGGGTTTTTGCTGGCTTTCTGCTATAATAGATGGGAATGAATATTTAGATGGAGAATGTATATTATGGAACGTTCAATGTATGCAGGTCGTGTTCGTAGTGAACATATTGGCCAAGAAATTACTTTAAAAGGTTGGGTTGGTCGTCGTCGTGATTTAGGAGGGCTTATCTTTATCGACCTTCGTGACCGTGAAGGTATCATGCAATTAGTCATCAATCCAGAGGAAGTTTCAAGTGATGTTATGGCTACAGCTGAAAGCCTTCGTAACGAATTTGTCATTGAAGTGACTGGGAGAGTAGCTGCGCGTGAACAATCTAATGATAACTTACCAACAGGTGCAGTAGAACTTAAAGTGACTAGCTTGACAGTGCTTAATACTGCCAAAACAACACCTTTTGAGATTAAAGACGGTGTAGAAGCAGCGGATGATACACGTTTACGTTACCGTTACCTTGATCTTCGCCGTCCAGAGATGCTTGAAAACTTTAAGTTACGTGCTAAAGTGACGCATTCCATTCGTAACTATCTGGATGAGTTGGAATTTATTGATGTGGAGACGCCCATGTTGACTAAGTCAACGCCAGAAGGTGCGCGTGACTACTTAGTTCCTAGCCGCGTTAGCCAAGGGCATTTTTACGCTCTTCCACAAAGTCCGCAAATCACAAAGCAACTTCTGATGAATGCTGGTTTTGACCGCTATTACCAAATTGTTAAATGCTTCCGTGATGAAGACTTGCGTGGGGATCGTCAACCTGAGTTTACACAGGTTGACTTAGAAACCTCTTTTTTGTCCGAACGAGAAATTCAAGATATTACAGAAGGCATGATTGCTAAGGTTATGAGAGATACTAAAGGTATTGAGGTTACACTACCTTTCCCACGCATGACTTACGACGATGCTATGAGCAACTATGGTTCTGATAAACCAGACACACGCTTTGATATGCTTTTACAAGATTTGACAGATTTTGTAAAGCATGTTGACTTCAAAGTCTTCTCTCAAGCACCTGTTGTCAAAGCTATTGTTGTGAAGAATAATGCGGATAAGTACTCTCGTAAAAGCATTGACAAATTAACAGAAGTAGCCAAACAATACGGAGCCAAAGGCCTTGCTTGGATTAAGTATGAAAATGGAGCTATTTCTGGACCAGTTGCTAAATTCTTGACAAGTATTGAAGAAGACTTGATAACTGCTTTACAATTGGATAACAATGATTTGGTGCTTTTTGTGGCCGATACTTTAGAAGTTGCTAATGCAACCCTCGGTGCTCTTCGTATGCGTATCGCCAAAGAGCTTGACTTAATTGACAACTCTAAATTTAACTTCCTTTGGGTTGTTGATTGGCCAATGTTTGAATGGTCTGAGGAAGAAGGGCGCTATATGTCTGCTCACCACCCATTCACTTTGCCAACGGAAGAATCAGCTCATGAATTGGAAGGTGATCTTTCTAAAGTTCGTGCGATAGCCTACGACATCGTTCTCAACGGATATGAGCTTGGTGGCGGTAGTCTTCGTATCAACCATAAAGACTTACAAGAACGCATGTTTAAAGCTTTAGGATTTACAGAAGAATCAGCTCACGACCAATTCGGTTTCTTACTTGAAGCTATGGAGTATGGCTTTCCTCCACACGGGGGTCTGGCAATTGGCCTTGACCGTTTTGTCATGTTGCTAGCTGGTAAGGAAAATATCCGTGAAGTGATTGCTTTCCCTAAAAACAATAAAGCTAGCGACCCGATGACACAGGCACCAAGTGTCGTGTCAGCTAAACAATTAGAAGAACTTGCACTGACTATTGAAGAAAATGACTAAAAAAACATCTCTTAAAAAGAAATCTCAATTTCTTATTAACCGTTGGGCAAAAAAAATCGGTCTTTTAAAGACTTTACAGAGTATCTCCAGAGAAAAATACGCAGAGAAGATTTCCGCTTCTCTGCTTTATGGTCTGTTATCAAGTATTGCCGTTAATTTTTTCTTTCAACCAGGGCATGTTTATTCAAGTGGGGCAACTGGTTTGGCACAGGTTTTGTCTGCTGTTAGCCACCGTTTATTTGGTTTTGAAATTCCGATTTCTTTGGCTTTTTATGCCATTAATCTCCCACTACTTGTGTTAGCGTGGTATAAGATTGGGCATAAATTTACCATTTTTACTTTTATTACGGTGTCCATGAGTTCCCTCTTTATTCAGATTGTGCCTCAGGTTACCTTGACTACCGATCCGCTGATCAATGCCATTTTTGGTGGTCTCGTTATGGGAACAGGAATTGGTTTGGGCTTGAAGTCTCGTATTTCCAGCGGGGGTACAGATATTGTCAGCTTAACAATCCGAAAGAAAACAGGACGTGATGTCGGTAATATTTCTTTGATGGTCAATGGAACGATTATGATTTTTGCTGGAATCTTATTTGGTTGGCAGTATGCACTTTATTCAATGGTGACTATTTTTGTTTCTAGTAGAATTACAGATGCTATTTTCACCAAGCAAAAAAAGATGCAGGCCATGATTGTCACAGGCCAACCGGAGAGGGTTATCAATAAGATTCATAAAAATCTTCATAGGGGTGTTACTTGTATTAATAATGCCGAAGGAACCTATATGCATGAAAAAAAAGCGATTTTGTTGACGATTATTACGCGTGAAGAATATCCAATTTTTAAGGCCATTATGAAAAAAGCAGATCCACGAGCCTTTGTTTCTATTTCAGAAAACGTTCATATTATTGGTCGTTTTGTGGAAGACGATGAGTAATAACCTGATTTAGGAGAAAGTATGCCAGCTAACTATGATTTTCGCTTTAAGAATTTTTGTTTCGTTGCACTAGGAGCTGCTATCTATTCTTTTGGTTTTGTCTATTTCAATATGGCTAATAAGGTGGCAGCTAATGGTATTGCTGGTTTGACCTTAGTTGTCCATGCTCTCTTCGGACTTAATCCAACTTATTCTGGTTATCTGATCAATCTTCCCTTGGTCTTACTGGGTGCCTATCTTTTTGGTAAAAAAGCTATGGTTTACACTATTGAGGGTATTTCTTTATTGTATCTCTTTATTTGGATTTTTCAAAAAATTCCTTTTTCAGTTGATTTAGAACAAGATTTGTTAGTCGTTTCCTTGATCGCTGGAATTATTGCAGGGCTTGGTGGAGGACTTGTCTTTCGCTATGGAGGTACAATTGGTGGATCGGATATTGTTGCCAAAATCATTGAAGCTAAATTTGGTATCCAGCTTAATCAAGCGCTTCTTGCTTTCGATATTTTTGTTATGATTCTGTCGCTAACTTATATTTCTATTCCCAAGATGATGTATGCTTTGATTGCTAGCTTCATGTATAGCCAGGTAGTTAAGCTAGTGCAAAACGGTGGCTATTCTGTGCGTGGTATGATGATTATCTCAGATAAGACAGATGCTATTTCTCAGCTAATCATGGAAGAATTAGGGCGTGGTGTTACCTATCTCAAAGGTGAGGGCGCCTATTCTGGACAAGAAAAGCAAATCATGTACGTTGCTCTTAGTCCGATGGATGCTAGGGAAGCCAAGACTATGATTAGAGAATTAGATGAGCATGCTTTTGTGTCAATCTTTAATATTGATGAAGTCATGAGTCCAGAATTCATTGCGTCTAAGAGCAAATATCGCAAACAAAAGAATAAGAAGAGTTGAGCCTGTCTCAACTTTCTTTTTGAGGAGAATAAAATGTCAAGGAAAGAAAATATTACTCAGGTAAAAGAATTGTTCCTAATTGCCATAGGTATTGCAATCTACACTTTTGGTTTTGTCAAATTTAACATGACTAATCACTTGGCTGAAGGAGGAATTGCAGGTATCACCTTGATTCTTAATTCCCTATTAAGAATCAATCCAGCTTATTCGTCTTTAGTTTTAAATATTCCGCTTTTCATTTTGGGAGCTAGAGTTTTAGGGAAGAAATCGCTGGCGCTGACCATCTACGGTACAGTTGTTATGTCTGTTTTTATCTGGCTTTGGCAGCAAGTTCCTATTCAGGTTCCCTTAAAAGGTGATATGATGCTAGTCGCTTTTATGGCTGGCCTGTTTTCTGGTGCAGGGAGTGGCTTAGTTTTTCGCTTTGGTGCAACAACTGGTGGTACAGATATTATTGCACGTGTAGTCGAAGAAAAGTCTGGTTTTAAAGTCGGTCAAACACTGCTATTCGTTGATGCCCTAGTTTTATTGGCTTCCTTGTCCTATATTGATTTGCAGCATATGCTTTATACGTTGATCGCCAGTTTTGTCTTTAGTCAAGTATTGACCATTGTTCAAAATGGTGGCTATACAGTGCGTGGTATGATTATTATTACACGTCATTCAGAGGAAGCTGCATCCAAGATCCTTAAAGAAATTAATCGAGGCGTCACCTACCTACATGGGCAAGGAGCTTACTCGGGTATGGATACTGAGGTGATGTATGTTGTTCTTAACCCACAGGAAGTTCGAGATGTTAAAGGAATTTTAGCCCAGATTGATCCTGATGCCTTTATTTCTATTATTGATGTTGATGAGGTCATTTCATCAGATTTTAAGATTAGGCGTAAAAATTATGATAAATAAAAAGCCGTCTCAAGCGAGATGGCTTTTACTATAGTATTGATAAATTTACATTTCGTCTGGAGCTTCTACGCCTAGGAGACGAAGAGCTTCTTTTAATACAGTTGCTGTCGCGTAGCTGAGTGCTAAGCGGCTATCGCGTTCAGGATTTTCGTCTAAAATGCGTGTATGAGCATAATATTTATTGAAGGCTTGAGCTAGGCGGATAGCAAATTTCGCAACGATTGAAGGTTCAAAATTATCAGCGGCGCGGATGATAATGCGAGGAAAGTCTTGGATGAGTTTGATGATTTCCCAGCTTTCTGCATCATTTAGACTGTAAACTTGATTGACGGAAGGTGTAAAGTCTGCCTTACGTAGGATAGATTGGATACGAGCGTGAGCGTATTGAACGTAAGGTCCCGTTTCGCCTTCAAAGGAAACCATAGCTTCTAAGTCAAAGTCATATCCATTGAGGCGGTCTGTTTTCAAATCATAGAATTTGATAGCTCCAACTCCCACAGCGTGGGCGACTGCTTCTTTGTTGGAAAGATTTGGATTTTTACCATCGATCTGAGTCTGTGCACGGTTAATGGCTTCAGCAATCGTTGGTTCAAGTAAGATGACATTTCCTTTGCGGGTTGACAATTTTTTGCCTTCTTTAGTAACCAATCCAAATGGAACATGAGTTATATCGTCTGACCAAGCGTAGCCCATTTCATTGAGGACAGCTTTAAGTTGTTTAAAGTGGGCTGACTGCTCATTTCCTACGACATAAATTGCTTTAGCAAAATTGTAAGTGCGTTTGCGGTAGAGGGCAGCAGCAAGGTCACGTGTAATGTAAAGCGTAGCACCATCAGATTTTTTAATAAGAGCTGGGTGTTCAATGCCATATTTTTCAAGGTTGACAACTTGTGCGCCCTGAGATTCTTGTAGCAACCCTTTTTCTGTCAAGATGTTGACAACTTCATCCATCTTATCATTGTAGAAAGCTTCACCGTTGTAACTATCAAAGGTGACATCCAGTTCGTCATAGAGACGATTGAATTCAACTAGACTCTCATCGCGGAACCATTGCCAAAGTACCATGGCTTCTTCATCGCCAGCTTCTAACTTGCGGAACCAGTCACGGGCTTCTTCGTCAAGTTCTGGATGTTCTTCGGCCTCGGCGTTGATACGGACATAGAGCTTTAACAACTCGTTGATTGGGTGAGCTTTGACTGCTTCTTTATTGCCCCATTTTTTATAGGCAACAATCAGCATTCCAAACTGTTTGCCCCAGTCACCTAAGTGATTGATTTTAACGGCTTTATAACCAATTTTTTCAAAAATATTTGCCAAACTATCTCCAATAACAGTTGAACGGAGGTGTCCGATTGAAAATGGTTTAGCGATATTTGGACTAGACATATCAATAGCTACGTTGTGACCTTGTCCGATAGTTTGCGCAGCATAATCAGAACCAGCAGTAATAACTTGACTTAAGACTTGGCTTGATATGCTGGCTTTGTCCAAGAAAAAGTTGATGTAAGGACCGACAGCCTCTACTTTTTCAAAGTTGCTAGCATCAATTTTTTCGGCTAGTTCAGCTGCAATCAATTGTGGGGCCTTGCGTAGCACCTTTGCTAAAGAAAAAACAGGAAAGGCAAGGTCCCCCATGTCAGAATTTTTCGGTGTTTCTAGCAGATTCAAAATAGTCTCTTGATCAAGTTCTGGAACAAGAGTAGCCATTTTTTCTGCAATTATTTGTTTAGTATTCATTAGTTTCTCCTCATAGGCATAGTTCATATTATTTTATCATATTTCTGTAAAATAAACGAGAGAAGAATGATAAAATATACAGTCGCATGAGGCTGATTTTCCGACCAACTCATATAGCTAAGTTAATCAAAAATGGATGAAAAAGCTCCTATTTTTTGGTATAATTTTAAGGATAAATATACAATGAGGAATAGTGAATGAACAAAATAAATCGTCAAAATAAGATTAAAAGATTGATTCAGGAAGGTCACATTAGCACTCAAGAGGAAATCAAAAATCATCTTTTAGATGATGGTATTGCTGTTACTCAGGCTACACTTTCACGAGATTTACGTGAAATTGGTCTTCTCAAATTGCGCGATTCTGATGGCAAACTCTATTATCGTCTATCAGAGCCTGTCACCAAGCATTTTGATGCGACAGTACGCTCCTATATTTTAAAAGTGGCTCGTGCTGGCTTTATGTTGGTTCTACATACTAACTTGGGAGAGGCAGACGTGCTGGCAAACTTGATTGATAGTGATGATAACCCTGAGGTTTTGGGGACAATAGCTGGCGCGGATACCTTGCTAGTCATCTGCAAAGATGAAGATACCGCCAAAGTTTTTGAGCAAGATTTATCAGCTGACCTATGACAAACTATGAAGATGCTGTCAAGCAGCTAGTTAAAGCGATCAGAAGTCACGATAGTGTCAAAGAATTTCAAATAATTGAGCAAAAAGTCAAGCAATTGTCAGAACTAGAGTATCTGGCTCATGATATGAAAGCCTATCAGCAGGAAGAAGTTCTCTTGAAAAAAATTGAAAAAACAAGAGCAGCTCAAGCAGCAGGTAATCAAGCAGAACAAATCAAAGATCAACTCTCACAAATGCCAATTGTTCAAGATTATCGTGATAAAATGCAGGATGCAAGTGACCTATTGCAATACATCACTAAGACCTTAGAAGACAAGATAAATAAGGAGTTAAGAGATGGCAAATGACAAAATTTCTCCAGGAATGCAACAGTATTTGGATATCAAAAAAGATTATCCAGATGCTTTTTTGCTTTTCCGCATGGGGGATTTCTATGAACTATTTTATGAAGATGCAACTAAGGCAGCGCAGATCTTAGAAATTGCCCTGACCAGCCGTAATAAAAATGCTGAAAATCCCATTCCGATGGCGGGTGTACCTTATCATTCTGCCCAACAGTACATTGACGTCCTAGTTGACATGGGATACAAAGTTGCTATCGCAGAACAAATGGAGGATCCTAAGACTGCTGTTGGTGTTGTCAAACGTGAAGTTGTTCAGGTTATCACTCCAGGAACAGCAGTTGATTCGACTAGGCCAGATAGTGCTAATAATTTTCTGGTTGCCGTTGATTCAGATGGTCAGACCTTTGGTCTGGCTTATATGGATGTGTCAACAGGAGAATTCTTTGCCACTAACTTGTCAGATTTTACAGCTGTTCGCAGTGAAATTATGAATTTAAAAGCTCGTGAAGTAGTGGTAGGTTATGATTTAGCAGCAGCAGATGAAGAAGTCCTAGTCAAGCAGATGAATATTTTACTATCTTTTGAAAAGGAACATTATACAGATGTTCATCTTATTGACAGCAACTTAACCAGCTTGGAAATTTCTGCGGCTGAAAAATTGCTATGCTATGTTCATAAGACGCAAAAACGTGAGCTCAGCCATTTACAAAAAGTTCAGCACTATGAAATTAAAGATTATTTACAGATGTCTTACGCAACTAAGTCAAGTCTTGATTTGCTGGAAAATGCCAGAACAGGTAAGAAGCATGGTAGTCTATTTTGGTTATTAGATGAAACTAAAACCGCAATGGGAATGCGCTTGTTGCGCACTTGGATTGACAGACCCTTGGTTAGTTTAGAAGCTATTTTAGAGCGACAAAGTATCATTCAGGTTTTCTTAGATCATTTCTTTGAACGTAGCGACTTATCAGACAGCCTTAAAGGTGTTTACGATATTGAGCGCCTTGCCAGTCGAGTGTCTTTTGGTAAAGCTAATCCTAAGGATCTCATTCAACTTGGACACACACTGTCACAAGTTCCGTATATTAAAGCTATTTTAGAAAATTTTAATGCAGAAGAACTTGACAGCCTTGTCAACGATCTTGACACCTTGCCTGAATTAGAAAATCTGATACGCTCAGCCATTAATCCAGATGCTCCAGCAGCCATTACAGAGGGAAATATCATTAAATCAGGATTTGATGAAATCTTGGATAAGTACCGTAAGGTTATGCGCGAGGGAACGAGTTGGATTGCAGAAATTGAAGCTAAAGAGCGGGAAGCTAGTGGTATCAGCACACTGAAGATTGATTATAATAAAAAAGATGGCTATTATTTTCACGTGACCAATTCAAACTTGTCCTTGGTGCCAGATCACTTCTTTAGAAAAGCAACATTAAAAAATTCAGAACGCTTTGGGACAGCAGAGCTAGCCAAGATTGAGGGAGAAATGCTTGAAGCGCGTGAGAAATCATCGGATTTGGAGTATGATATTTTTATGCGTATTCGAGCACAAGTGGAATGCTACATTGACAGGTTGCAAAGTCTGGCTAAGGGACTTGCGACTGTTGATGTCTTGCAGAGCTTAGCTGTTGTAGCAGAAAATAATCATTATGTCCGTCCAAGTTTCAATGACAAGCGTGAGATCGCTATTGAAAATGGACGTCACGCCGTTGTTGAAAAAGTCATGGGGGTTCAAGAATACATCCCTAATACAATTATTTTTGATTCCAAAACGAGCATGCAATTGATTACAGGGCCAAATATGTCTGGGAAGTCAACCTACATGCGTCAATTAGCCTTGACTGTTATTATGGCACAACTGGGCTCTTTTGTGGCGGCTGAAGCAGCTGATTTACCTGTTTTTGATGCGATTTTCACACGTATTGGGGCAGCTGATGACCTAATTTCAGGGCAATCAACCTTTATGGTTGAGATGATGGAGGCCAATCAGGCTATCAAGCGAGCAACAGTTAACTCTCTTATCCTATTTGATGAGTTGGGACGCGGAACAGCAACCTACGATGGTATGGCATTAGCTCAATCTATTATTGAGTATATTCACAATCATATCGGTGCTAAAACCATGTTTGCGACCCATTATCACGAGTTGACAGATTTATCAAATGAGTTGACAGGACTTGTCAATGTTCATGTGGCGACCTTGGAGAAAGCTGGTGAGGTAACCTTCCTACATAAAATTGCGAATGGACCAGCTGACAAATCTTATGGGATTCATGTGGCCAAAATTGCTGGCTTACCAGTAGAATTATTGATGCGGGCTGATCATATTCTTGAAAATCTAGAAGCTAGTGCAGTGCAGCTACCTCTACAAGAAGGGGATTTCAAATCGGCTTCACTAGAGATTTCAGAACCTATGACTGAGCAACTATCCTTGTTTGCTGATGCCAATCAAGAGATTATTGATGCTCTAAAGGCAATTGATATCATGAATTTGACCCCGATGGAAGCCATGAGCGCACTCTTTGAATTGAAAAAGATGCTTTGACAAAATTGTTTACGAATATTTTACATTGTTTACAATATCATTTACAAGTAAAAAGACGAGACGAGGTCTAGTATAACCTCTCCCGTCTTTTATGATATAATATGTTTAATATAAAGCGAGGTAAGATATGTCAAAAATCATTGAACTGCCAGAAATTTTAGCTAACCAAATTGCTGCTGGGGAGGTCATTGAGCGGCCTGCTAGTGTAGTCAAAGAGTTGGTCGAAAATTCGATTGATGCGGGTAGTAGTCAGATTACCATCGAGATTGAAGAATCTGGCCTTAAAAGGATTCAGGTTACAGATAATGGTGAAGGGATTGCAGCAGATGATGTGGCGCTGAGCTTGCGCCGTCACGCTACCAGCAAAATTAAAACGCAGGCCGATTTGTTTAGGATCCGTTCGCTTGGTTTTCGTGGTGAGGCCATTCCGTCTATCGCCTCCATTAGCAAGTTTACCATTAAAACAGCAACAGCTGATGAAGTTCATGGAACTCTGCTGGTTGCCAATGGTGGAAAGATTGAGCAGCAGGAGCCTGTTTCGACGCCTGTTGGAACTAAAATCACGGTTGAGGATCTCTTTTTCAACACACCAGCCCGCCTCAAATACATGAAGTCATTGCAGGCTGAATTGGCCCATATCGTTAATGTGGTAAATCGTCTTAGTATGGCACACCCTGAGATTGCCTTCAAACTTATTAATGATGGGCGGGATTTGACTACAACTGCAGGGACTGGCGACTTACGTCAGGCCATTGCCGGTATTTACGGACTCACGACAGCTAAGAAGATGGTTGAGATTTCAAGTAGTGACCTTGATTTCGAGGTGTCTGGCTATGTCAGTTTGCCAGAGTTAACCCGGGCAAATCGCAATTATATTACAATTCTCATCAATGGGCGCTATATTAAAAATTTTCTGCTCAACCGTGCTATTCTGGATGGTTATGGTTCAAAACTCATGGTGGGGCGTTTTCCAATTGCGGTTATTGATATTCAGATTGACCCTTATTTGGCAGATGTCAATGTCCATCCAACTAAGCAAGAAATTCGGATCTCTAAGGAACGTGAGCTTATGAATCTCATCAGCTCTGCTATTGCCGAAAGTTTGCGCGAGCAGGACTTGATTCCAGATGCTCTTGAAAATCTAGCTAAGTCCAGCACACGAGGTCAATCTAAGCCTCAACAAACGACCTTACCACTCAAGCAGACTAATCTCTATTACGACAAGGAGCGTAGTGATTTCTTTATGAAGTCAGAAGTGGTGGATGAGCAACCAAGTCTGTTTGAAGTTGACAATCCTGTCAAGAGATTAGATAATAAACCTCCGCAGAATAGTGTTAAACATGCTAATCGTGCAGGGGTAATCGAAGAAGACTTTGAGCATCCTGCATTTGATTTTTCAAATAAAAGTAAGGTTAATAAGTTAGTTGATCATCTAGAAAATGAAGAACGGTCAAACTTTCCAGAATTAGACTACTTCGGTCAGATGCATGGCACTTATCTTTTTGCTCAAGGTAATGGTGGACTTTATATCATTGACCAACATGCGGCACAGGAGCGTGTCAAGTATGAGTACTACCGTGATAAAATTGGTGAGGTTGACAGTTCTTTACAGCAGTTGCTGGTTCCTTATCTCTTTGAGTTTTCTGGTGCTGACTTCCTTAATCTTCAAGAGAAGATGCCCCTTCTCAATCAAGTCGGCATCAACCTTGAGCCTTATGGGGACAATACTTTTATCTTGCGCGAGCATCCCATTTGGATGAAGGAAGAGGAAATTGAGTCAGGCGTTTACGAGATGTGTGACATGCTGCTCCTGACCAATGACGTTTCAGTCAAAAAATACCGCGCAGAGCTTGCTATTATGATGTCTTGTAAACGATCCATCAAGGCCAATCATACCTTGGATGATTATTCTGCCCGTGACCTACTGATACAGTTGGCACAGTGTAGAAATCCCTATAACTGCCCACATGGCCGTCCAGTTCTTGTCAACTTCACCAAAGCTGATATGGAAAAAATGTTCCGCCGCATTCAGGAAAATCATACTAGTCTGCGTGAGCTAGGTAAATATTAATGCTCTTTGAAAAGCAAAACTATCCGTCGTTAATAGCTGAACATGCCTACTATGCTGTGGAAAAAGATGAATCTTCCTAGATGCTTAGTGCATTTGCATCAGATTTTCTATTTTCCGTTGATTGCTAAAAGCTTTGTATCTTCTTTCAGCTTGCTGTATGTACGATGTGAGGAACATTACGTTTCCTCTATTTTTAACCTCAAAAAGTCTTCCAGACCTTATGAGTAAACTGTGCTTCGTTGTATAGCCTACTTTTGTTTTTTTTTTTTGAATATTATATCCCACGTAGTAGGGTTGACATACCAAAGTTATTGGTGCTAGGAATGCTTTCTTTATTTTGGGGAGAACGATTTTCTCTAATGAATATAGTAAAGAAGGACTGAAAAATGCAGCAGCTTGATTTTCTAAAAACTAGTCCTAAATTCTTAAGTCTGCCTCTGTGCAGATTTTTTGGTACAATAGGGAAAGCAAGAAAAGGGAGTTTTGAATATGTACGATTATATTAAAGGAAAGTTAACCAAGATTACGGCCAAATATATCGTGGTGGAGGCTGGGGGCTTGGGTTACACCATCAATGTGGGTAATCCTTACAGCTTTACAGATTGTGTCAATCAAGAGGTGCAGATTTATCTGCATCATGTGGTGCGTGAAGACGCTCAACTGCTCTTTGGTTTCCACTCAGAGGATGAAAAGGCTGTCTTTCTCAACTTGATATCGGTGTCTGGCATTGGACCCACAACTGCGCTAGCCATTGTCGCTGTGGATGATAACGAAGGACTTGTCAACGCCATTGACAACAGCGACATCAAGTACCTCATGAAGTTCCCAAAAATCGGCAAGAAGACAGCCCAACAAATGGTTCTGGATCTTGCTGGTAAGTTCGTAGAGGTTTCTGTGGAAAATGGTAAAGCCTCTAAGACATCGCCAGCAGGCAACCAAGAACTGGACGATGCCATGGAAGCCCTCTTGGCCCTAGGCTATAAAGCCAGTGAGCTCAAGAAAGTCCGCGCCTTCTTTGAAGGCACTAACGAGACGGCTGACAAATACATCAGCTCAAGCCTCAAGATGCTTATGAAGTGATGATGCAAAGCCTGTTAAGCGAACACAGCAAAATTAAGAGGGAGATGACAGGAAATCAGTCCTTAAAAAACTATCTATTTTGCAAAGTTCGTAGGGCGTGCTCAGCTGAAATTTAAAAGGAGAACCGACATGAACCGTTGTGCATGGGTCAAAATGAACAATCCACTCTATGTTGACTACCATGATGAGGAGTGGGGGCGACCGCTACATGATGAGCGTGCCCTCTTTGAATTGTTGAGCTTGGAAACTTATCAGGCTGGCTTGTCTTGGGAGACCATTCTTAATAAACGCTCAGCTTTTAAGGCCGCTTTTCATAACTATGAGATTGACAAGGTAGCTGCTATGACTGACGAGGAGCTGGAAGCTATTTTGCAAAATCCAGCTGTTGTCCGCAACCGCAGTAAGATTTATGCGACGCGTAATAATGCACAAGCTTTTCTCAAAATCCAAAAAGATTTTGGCACTTTTAACCATTATATCTGGTCTTGGGTGGGGTTTACACCAATTAACAACGTTGTCAAGGATTACAGCCAAGCCCCATCCAAGACGGAACTGTCTGAGCGCTTGTCCAAGGATCTGAAAAAGCGAGGCTTCAAGTTTGTTGGCCCAGTTTGTACCTACTCTTTCTTGCAGGCAGCTGGTCTGGTCAATGACCATGAACTGAGCTGTGGTTGGAAGTAGATTTTGTAACCGATACTTGTCTCTCTTTTTGCAGGTCACTATTTTAGCTGTCAGCGATGTGTAACTGGAAAAAAGGTCGCCTATCTTAACTTGGGCTAGCTATTTAAAGTTTTTAGGGGGATTAAGGATGCCCAACCTGCTGAGACAGTTGTAGGAGGTACCTTCTAAGGACAATGTAGCTTCGCTCAATATAGCAGAAGGGGTCAAAAACCTTAAGCAGAGTCAAGAAGAATTTGAATAACGCTTTGCTCCGCAGACAACTGCTAGCCGCCACAGGGGAGATATGGATAGCAAACAGCTGCGTCAATCCTTAGAAAACATCACTCAGTTAGAATAACCAACAACTGTAACTACTATGTCGTAACCATAGTTAAATGCTTGGATAAAGGCAAGTGAGACGCGCCAACCGAATAGAAGGCTCAAGGAAAATCAAGATATAAAAACTAATTTTTTGTGAGCAAAAATACCGCTGAGACCTCTCAACGGTATTTTTGAATTTCATTTTCAAGGGTTTCTAGCAGTTGCTTTTCCTCAGTCAGCCGCAGAAGGGTCATGCCCTTGTCAATCAGCTCATCGTCACCGCGACAGATGCCTAGACGGACTTGGGCAAAGCCAAGGGAGTCGTAGCGCTTGAGGCCTTTAGCTAAATCTAGCGTCATTAAGGTGATTTTCTCGCAGTCTTTTTTGAGCTCATTGTAGAGGTAAAGTGTTGATAGATTATTGAGGAGATTCAGTTGGTTAGCTTTTATGCTGTGAAAATTTTTGTACTTGGTCAAACTATCAAGGATTTTTTGGCTGATATTCGGTAAGGTGTCTAAAGGAAAATAGTAGAGGATGGAGTTTAGTAGCTTTAAGTCATTTTCATACCAAGTATCTTGTTTTTCAAGGTAGGTCCAAATTTTTTGCGTGAGGGTTTGAAAGTCGTTATCCTGTGAATAGCCCCCAAGTTCACGAACATGGAGAGTAATGTTTACCCTATCAAGTAATTGTTCAATAGGGATATCATGATGGTTATGAAGATAGGAGATACATAGCTGTTGCAGTTTAATTAAGTTAGTACTATCAGTAAGAGAGCTATGATTTTCCGCAAGATCAAAAATTTGCTGCCTCTTACTTGGTTGATAATAGTGACAGATATAACGGAATTCCTCTAGACTCATATTGATTTGATTGAGCAGAAAAATCATATTTTCAAAGCTAGGGACAACAGTCCCTCCTTCAATTTTAGCAAGTGTTGATCGAGAAATGATATCTCCGCAAACTTGTCTTTGTGTTAAACCTTTAGATACTCTAATTTCCTTATAAACTTTTCCAAAATCCCAACGCATAACATTCTCCTTGAAAAATAATGTGAATATATTACACAATTTGCATGATGGCTTGTCTTTTATTGTATCATTTAATTGGGAGGAAGGAGAGACCTAAATTATGAAAAATAGATGTTATCAGTGTTTATTTCTCTTTTTAATGTTCCTCGTAATAATTATTAACGGCTGGCCATGGTCTTGGTAATAACAAATACAGTAGGGAGGACTGTACCAATGGATATATTAAAATTTTAGAGGTGATGTAAATAGTTGTGACTATTTATGTTTTGGATTGTTTAGGTATTGAAGGGAGTTTATCATGAAAATTAGGAATAAATTTGCAAAAGTTTGTACGATTGTTTTACTTTCTTTATCATTTGCTCCTGGAGTTTTAGCGGCGCAGAATATTTATGGTGGTGTTTGGTCGTATGGAGGACACCATGATCCTAATAACTGGGGTGCATTTTCTAACTACTATCATAGAAGCAGAAGTCATTGGTCTAATGTTGTTAGAGCTAGTGATTCAAGAGCTAGTTATAGTGAAAAGGGCCCTAATGCAACATCTTATGCCTTCATAAATACTAGTGTAGGGGAAGTCGCATATTTTAATTGCGGTGTTAAATAAAACATTCACAGGAGGAGCTTCTCAACCAGCTCCTTCTTGATTTATAAGGAGGTCACAAGATGAAGCGGTTATTTGTTTTGCTATCGACCGTTATTATGACAGTGTTTTTTGTGTGGGTAGTTGTTGAGCGCGCACCCCAGCTAAGATATGCCAGTTATCCGTCAGTGACTGTCTTGGGGAAATTAGACCGTAAAGAAAGCTCTTCTCGTGAAAGTTTTGAGTCGGCTCTTACATCATTAGCCAAGCGCAAAGACAGTCTTATTGCCAGACGTATTGCAGAGCCTCATAAGTCGGGAAAGGCTAATTTTACTTATGTTACCTATGGTAATGGCGACTTGCCCAAGGAATTACCCCAAGCCTCATCAGTAAGTGCTGAGCAGAGTGACTTAGCTAATAGCTATCTCGTTGTCAAGGGAGCTTTGACGAAAAAGGAGCTGCTTTCAGAAATACATAAGCAAGGCTATCAGGCAGTTGACTATGGCAGTCAATCCAATCCAATAACATTTTTTGTGACCTCTCTCTCAAAGGGAGCACAATTGCTGGCGCTGCTGATTTTCCTTTTGACCTTTGCTGCCCTAACCTTAATCTATCGGGTTCGGTCGTTACGGTCTGCGGGAATCAGATTAATTTCTGGGCAGAGTATGCTAGAAATCATGGTCACGACAACTAAGGTGGATCTTGTTCAAATACTGCAGGCTTATGTTCTATCAGCTCTACTGGGAGCAGGCTTGCTGGCCATTTTAGGGCTACTTGAATT
Organism: Streptococcus caballi DSM 19004; assembly: GCF_000379985.1. Classification (GTDB taxonomy): domain Bacteria; phylum Bacillota; class Bacilli; order Lactobacillales; family Streptococcaceae; genus Streptococcus; species Streptococcus caballi. The sequence continues at coordinate 76,160 of NZ_KB904063.1, forward strand.
CCATTTTATAGTTTTGGTTTTATCGGCAACCCTTTTTTATATACTGCTCTTGTTCCTCTTGTCTTTCTTACTGACCCTCGTTTATCTTTTGAGTCTTAAGAGTACACGTTTGATAGAAATTATAAAAGGAAAGCTCCCCCTAAGACGTTTAATTATTTTTATGTTGCTGGGGCAATTTTTGGCAGTAGTGGTTGTTGGCAATAGCATCAGTCGTATTTCTACTTATAGCCATGAATGGAAAGAGCAAAGTCTAGCTAGTCATAGTTGGGAAAGAGAAGGAAACTGGGTTAATCTGGGCTTTAACATTAGCGGCTTTCAAGAAAATAATAGTAAAGAGCAGGAGCGCCGTACAACAATCTGGTATCACTTGATTGAAGAAGGGGTAGCCCATCAGGAAACAATGCTAGTTCAACATAATTTTGCCAATTACATGATGAGTTCTCAGACGATGGGAGGTACTAAGTTGACGGATTATGCTCCTGAGGGCAATACACTCTATGTGACCCCCAACTATTTTACGAACCAAGACATAACCTTGCCTGCAGCTACTGTGGAGCAATTAGCGCAGCTAAAAGAGGGAGAGTTTGCTTTAATTTTACCTCAAAAATTATCAAAGCAAAGTCAGTATTATGCCAATCTTTATGAAAACTATTTTTCTAAAACACTGACAGGACTAAAAAAAGCACAGGCGCTTGTTTCATACTTGCCAGATGACCGTTCTTATTTTGTCTTCAACCAGACACCCATTGCTTCGCAACAGTATCTAGTGTCCCCCATTTTTCTAGTCTTGACGCCCATATCAACAGGAAGCGGCAAACAAGCTAAGGCTTTTTGGAATAATGCACTCAGCTATTATCTCTTTTTTGATGATTATGATAAAACCCTTGCTCTGCTGAAACAATATGGTACCTACCCTTGGATTTCTTATGTTGAAAGCAGTCAGGGTCAGTATTATAAACAGCTCAATAACATACGATCGGAGGTTTTTAGTACCGTGGCAGGCAGTGTACTCGGTATAGTGACTTCCATACTGCTGTTTAATGCAATGAATCTACTTTATTTTGAACAATTTAGGCGACTTATTTTCATTAAGCGTATTTCTGGAATGTCATTTATGAGTATTCACAGAAATTATCTACTATCTCAGTTGCTCGTTTTACTACTTGGTTTTGCAACGGTTGTTTTTATGAGTCACCGCTTCTTAATCAGTTTCTTATCTTTGGTAATTTTTATAAGTTGCGCTTTAGCTGTTCTTCTTTGGCAGCTGTCAGCTGAAAATCGTTTGGCTGTTACGGTATTGAAAGGAAAATGAGATGATTTTGATTGAACAACTTACAAAAGCATTTGGTCATCGTAAACTCTTTTCAGAAACTAATTTAACATTTGAAAATGGGAAAGTTTACGCCTTGATTGGTTCCAGCGGTTGTGGCAAGACTACTTTATTAAATATCTTAGCTAAATTGGAATCTTATGATAGTGGGCAAGTATATTATGACGGCGTTGATTTGAAGACGATGAAGTCGCAGTCCTTTTTCCGCCATGAATTAGGCTATCTTTTTCAGAACTTTGGACTTTTAGAAAGTCAGACCATTCAGGAAAATCTCGATCTAGGCTTGGTAGGGAAAAAAGTTGGCAAGACAGAACGATTGACCTTGCAGAAGCAGGCATTAAGTCAAGTTGGTTTAGACTACTTAGACCTATCCCAAAAGGTCTTTGAATTATCAGGAGGAGAAGCACAGCGTGTAGCTTTGGCGAAGGTCATTTTGAAAGATCCGCCTCTGATTTTAGCTGATGAACCAACAGCCTCTCTTGATCCTAAGACCTCCGAGGATATTATGCAAAAGTTATTATCACTAAAGAATGACCATAGAATTATTATTATTGCGACTCACAATCCAAAAATCTGGCAGTTGGCAGATGAAGTAATAAATATCGCATCAATTGCTAACGTTTAAATTTTCTTAAAAGAAATATCCACTGGGCACTGAAACTCCGTAGACACCAGCTTTTCAAAACTTTTCCGATAACTAGCATTTGCCGAAAAAGCCTTGATTGTTGGGTATTGAGCCATCACTTGACAAGCCGCTAAAATCCCTGATTTCGTGTCATGAATATTAGCTGCATGAACCACAATATCAAGAAGATTTCCCATCGTATCAACAAAGATGTGGCGCTTCCTTCCCTTAATTTTTTACCACCATCAATACCACGCTTCTCTGCAGCATCCGCTGTTTTCACACTTTGAGAATCAATGATGGCATAGGTTGGAGAGACGGCCCAAAAAGCTTTCACTCGCTTTTTTTAATAAGTTTTGTCAAAATCTCACCCACCCCATAGACCAGTTGCCTTAGCACGACGAAAGAAGCCCCATACACTTATGCTGTGGGGAGTGTTGGGCGCGGTCACAACATACAACAGCTAATCTATCTAGAGGCTCCTCTAAGTGGTCTGTAATTTACCAAAATATTGCATAGCAAAAGGCTAATATGCTGATTAAATAAGTAATGATAAGGAGTGAAAAATGAGACAATATATTTTGAATTGTCTCCCTGAGCTACACCTTTTGAGTTTGATGCTCCTATTGACATTAGGAGTTGATATAAATAGCTATAAAGTTATATCAATTACGGGCATTGACTATATGAAAAATCACTGGATAGGTACGCTATTTCTATTTTTAATGTCTATAGTTTGTAATTTAATAAAAGATAAATTGTAAAATATAATGCAACCCAAAAAACTCACAGAGTTCAACCTCGTGTAAACTGTAAGTAACCACACTAAGCAGAACACGGGAGAAATCTATGAGCTACCATCATATTACTATAACTGAGCGTATTAAGATAAAGACTTACCTAGAATTAGATCAGCATAGCTGTGATTTTATAATTATATACAATGTTAAGTTGCCTCCTAGCTCTATTATTTATTTTTGGGGAATTTATCTCTAATCGCAAATTTTTGACGCTGATTCCTTAAAAGTAAGCTAGTTCTTTGATATAGTTTTGATCCGTGTACAAAAAATAGCAGAGCTTTTCAGTAAGAAGTACAAAAAAAGTAGCAAAAAAGCTACTTTTTTTGTTAAAATAAGACACAAATGCGAATAATTAAGTAGGTGGTTATATGAAAGCTGAAATTATTGCTGTGGGAACTGAGATTTTGACGGGTCAGATTGTCAATACCAATGCTCAATTCTTGTCAGAGAAATGTGCAGAGCTGGGTATCGATGTCTTTTTCCAAACGGCAGTTGGCGACAATGAAGGGCGTCTTCTGTCTATTCTGGACATAGCTAGCCAGCGTAGTAATCTGGTTATCTTGTGCGGAGGGCTTGGTCCAACCGAAGATGACCTCACCAAACAGACTCTGGCTAAGTTCTTAGATAGACCGCTTGTTTTTGACAGCTTGGCTAACAAGCGTTTGGATGACTTTTTTGCCACCCGTCCCCAATTTGTGAGAACACCTAATAATGAACGTCAAGCTCAGATTATTGAAGGTTTCATTCCTTTGCAAAATAGGACCGGTCTTGCTGTTGGGGGGATTCAAGAAGTAGATGGTGTGACCTATATCGTCTTACCTGGTCCGCCAAGTGAGCTTAAGCCTATGGTTTTAGAAAGTCTCATTCCAATCCTAGCTCAGGATCAACGTCTCTATTCGCGTGTGTTGCGTTTCTTTGGTATTGGTGAGAGTCAGTTGGTGACCGTTTTGAAAAACTTGATTGACCGGCAGACAGACCCGACCCTAGCACCCTATGCCAAGACAGGTGAAGTTACTCTGCGCCTGTCAACCAAGGCAGAAAGTCAAGAAACTGCAGATATTAAGCTGGATGCCTTAGAAGCCAAGATTTTGGCACTGAAAACCTTAGACGGTCAACCACTGAAAGATTTGTTCTACGCTTACGGTGATGATAATAGCTTGGCGCGTGTGACTTTTGACCTGCTCAAAGAACAAGATAAGACAATTACAGCAGCAGAAAGTTTAACCGCAGGGCTTTTTCAAGCCAGCATCGCAGATTTTTCAGGTTCTTCGCAAGTTTTCAATGGGGGGTTCGTGACTTATAGCATAGAAGAGAAGTCCAAAATGTTGGGCATTCCTTTGGAAGACTTGGAAAGACATGGGGTTGTCTCGGCTTTTACGGCTGAAAAAATGGCAGAGCAGTCGCGTCGTTTGACAGACGCTGATTTTGGAATTGGCTTGACTGGCGTTGCAGGTCCCGATAAATTGGAAGGACACCCAGCAGGAACAGTTTTCGTAGGCCTTGCCACCCGTAATAGTGTTACATCTATCAAGCTTCTCATAGGCGGACGCAGCCGCTCAGATGTCCGTTATATCGCCACTTTGCATGCTTTTAATCTGGTACGTCAAGCTTTATTAAAAGACTAAAATTTGCTATAATGACTAGGACAGACCTCAAGTAGAGAAAGGAAAATAATTTGGCTAAAAAGACAAAGAAAACAGAAGAAATCACCAAAAAATTTGGTGACGAACGCAAAAAAGCACTGGATGATGCTTTAAAAAATATTGAAAAGGACTTCGGGAAAGGTGCTGTCATGCGCCTAGGTGAACGCGCTGAACAAAAAGTACAGGTCATGAGCTCGGGTTCGCTTGCTCTTGATATTGCTCTTGGCGCTGGTGGCTACCCTAAGGGTCGTATCATTGAAATCTACGGTCCAGAGTCTTCAGGTAAGACAACTGTCGCTCTTCATGCCGTTGCTCAAGCTCAAAAAGAAGGTGGGATTGCTGCCTTTATTGATGCGGAGCATGCGCTTGACCCTGCTTATGCAGCTGCACTAGGAGTCAATATCGATGAGCTCTTGCTCTCACAACCAGACTCAGGAGAACAGGGCCTTGAAATCGCTGGTAAATTGATTGATTCAGGTGCGGTTGACCTTGTTGTAGTTGATTCGGTTGCAGCTCTTGTCCCCCGTGCTGAAATCGATGGTGACATCGGTGACAGCCACGTTGGCTTGCAAGCGCGTATGATGAGTCAAGCCATGCGTAAATTGTCAGCTTCTATCAATAAAACTAAGACAATCGCGATCTTTATCAACCAATTGCGTGAAAAAGTCGGGGTTATGTTTGGTAACCCAGAAACAACTCCTGGTGGACGTGCTCTTAAATTTTACGCCTCAGTTCGTTTAGACGTTCGTGGAAATACTCAAATCAAAGGTACTGGTGACCAAAAAGATAGCAACGTTGGTAAAGAAACAAAAATCAAGGTTGTTAAAAACAAGGTTGCGCCACCATTCAAAGAAGCCTTTGTGGAAATTATGTATGGTGAGGGAATTTCACGTACGGGTGAGTTGCTCCGTATCGCTAGTGATCTAGACATCGTGAAAAAAGCAGGTGCTTGGTATTCATATAACGATGAAAAAATTGGTCAAGGGTCTGAAAATGCTAAGAAATTCTTAGCTGATAATCCAGAAATCTTTGACGAAATTGACCATAAAGTCCGTGTTCATTTTGGTATGATTGAGGAAGCGGAAGAAGAAAAAGCAGCTCAAAACCAAGATAAGGTTGAGAAAGCTTCTGATGATCTTGTTCTTGACCTTGATGATGCCATTGAAATTGAAGATTAATCACAGAAAAAGTCCTTTGGGACTTTTTTTCATGGCTGATTTTAGCTAGATTAGTAGAAAAAATCGCGTCAATAACTTTTTAGTTGACATTTTTTCTAAATTGAGCTTAAAAATAGGTCCAAAGACCTATGCGCTAATTTAGGGACTATGATACAATGTAACTATCATGGGATAGAAAGTGAGAGTGAACATGATTAAGATTTATACGATTTCAAGTTGTACAAGCTGCAAAAAAGCAAAGACTTGGCTCAATGCTCATCAGCTCCCTTATAAAGAACAGAATCTCGGAAAAGAACCTTTAACACGTGACGAAATTATGGCAATCCTTACTAAAACTGAAAATGGGATTGAAAGTATTGTCTCTTCTAAAAATCGCTATGCAAAAGCTCTGAATTGCGATATTGAGGATTTGAGTGTTAGTGAGGTGATTGACCTTATTCAGGAAAACCCTCGTATTTTAAAAAGTCCAATTTTAATTGACGACAAGCGTCTGCAAGTTGGTTACAAGGAAGATGACATTCGTGCCTTTTTGCCACGCTCTATCCGCAATGTTGAAAATGCAGAGGCCCGTCTGCGCGCAGCATTGTAAATTGGAGAGATAACTATTTTAAAAACCATGTGGAACAATTATTTCACATGGTTTTTTGTAGAATTGATTGTAAAACTTAACCGAGCTTAGTATTGATTTCTCGAATATCTTTTTTGATGGCTAGGTAGTTAAAGAGATAAACAACCCCATAAACGCCGCTGATAAGGAGGAGGAAACCTATGAAAGCAGGAAGATTAAGTGAAAACCATCTGAGGTACCAACCAGCCAGCAGTAGAGGCAAGACGATTAGTCCATAGTGGATGCCTGTTAAGGCTAGCAGGCTACGCTTAGCATCAACTTTGCTAAAAATAGAGCCAGCCATTCCTTGCAGAATGCCTAATCCTGCAAAAATCATCAGCTGAACGCCAATAGCTGTCGTTTTATCTGGAAATTGTTCTAGAAAAGCTGGGACAGCAGGAAAAAATCCTTTTCCGATGATAAGACTAGCCAAGTAGTTAGCCAGTGTACCTATTCCCATGCCAATGAAGGTGTAGGCAATCAATTTTTTAAGTGTTTTCATGATGATTCTCCTTTCTTTTAAACCCCCAGCGCTTTCTTAACATTTTTCAAGGAACGCCGAGAGACAAAACTGGTTTGTCCAGTTGTTAAAGTAATTTCAATAGTCCCTTTTAAATTGAGATTAAGTCGTTTAATGTAGTCTATATTCACTATCTCGCTATGTGAAATTCTGACGAAATTTTCAGGGAGTTCTTGTTCTAGTTGGTAGAGGCGAAGTTTGCTAGTATAAACTTTATCAGTAGTTTCCAGACAGGCCTTTTTGCCATCTGTATAAATGCGGCTAATATCCTTAGGAGGGAGGAAATACATTTTTTCCATCCAAAAGGCACGCACATAATTCGTAGTAGTTGTGCCTTTGACAAGGTCAATCACTTGCTGAGTTTTGTGGTCAATAGGCTGCGCTGTGTAAATTTTAATCAGCGTTTCAGGAATAGTCATGTTTTTGAAGATTGGAGCTTCATAAGAACCTCCCCCTTTCTGATTGTAGTATAACCTAAAACCTCATCTAAAACCATCAATTTGGAATAAGTGGTTATTTTGGAGGGATAAGTGGTCCATGTTTTGAAAAAACAAGGATTTTCAAAAATTTCAAGAGTTTTGTAAGAGTTTACATGAAAAGCAATTGAAATCCTTGTTAAATCCTTACAAATGAAGTATAATAAAGAATAATATGATTTCAGAAAGTAGGTGTAAGTATGGGATTTACAGAAGAGACTGTACGCTTCAATTTAGATGATAGCAATAAAAAAGAAATAAGTGAAACCCTCACAACGGTTTACCGTTCACTTGATGAAAAAGGGTATAACCCAATTAACCAGATTGTGGGTTATGTCTTGAGTGGGGACCCTGCTTATGTTCCTCGTTATAATGATGCTCGTAATCAAATTCGTAAGTACGAGCGCGATGAAATCGTTGAAGAACTTGTTCGCTATTACCTCAAAGGAAACGGAATTGATCTGACATGAGAATCATGGGACTAGATGTCGGTTCTAAAACTGTTGGTGTGGCTCTTAGTGATCCACTTGGTTTTACAGCCCAAGGACTTGAAATCATAAAAATCAATGAGGAAGCTGGAGAATTTGGTTTTAACCGCCTAGGAGAGCTTGTCAAGCAATATAAGGTTGATAAGTTTGTTGTTGGTCTGCCAAAGAACATGAATAATACCGAAGGACCGCGTGTTGAAGCCAGCAAAGCCTACGGAGAGAAGATTGCAGACTTATTTGGGCTTCCAGTTGAATATCAGGACGAGCGTTTGACGACTGTCCAGGCAGAGCGTATGCTGGTTGAACAGGCAGATGTTAGTCGTGGTAAACGCAAAAAGGTCATTGATAAATTGGCTGCTCAGCTTATTTTACAAAATTATTTAGATAAAATGTTTTAAGACATAAAGGAGAAAAAATGGCAAACAACCATAATCATGAACATGACCATAATCACGAAGTTATCACACTCGTTGATGAGCAGGGTAATGAGACACTTTTCGAAATTCTTTTGACGATTGATGGTCGCGAAGAATTTGGCAAAAACTATGTTCTTCTTGTTCCAGCAGGTGCAGAAGAAGATGCGAATGGTGAAATTGAAATTCAAGCTTACTCATTCACAGAAAATGAAGATGGCACTGAAGGTGATCTTCAGCCAATTCCAGAGGACTCAGACGCTGAGTGGGATATGATTGAAGAAGTTTTCAACAGCTTCTTGGACGAAGACTAAAAATGAGAAGGAAGATTCGCTAGCTTGGTGGGTCTTTTTTATCTATCTTCCTAACGAATATCGAATGATTAAGTGAGGAGGAAAATAATGAATCAGACCGTACTTAGTGAAAAAGAACGTCTCTTTTTGAAAAACTATTCAAAGAAGTCTTTGCACTCTTTTAAAGAAATCTTACGCTATTGTACTATCCTTGATAAATTGACTAAATGATAGATTCTGTTATACTTGAAGTAAGACAAATTGAGGAGAAACAATGTGAATCAATCAGAATCAAAGTCAACTAATCAAGAAGATTTACAGTCATTCCGTCGTTCAGGAGATCAGGTAACTGAAGTAAGTCGTCCAACATTTTCAAAAAAGACAAGAGTGCCGGCTTTGCACAAATTTTATATTGTGATGTTAAGTCTTGTACTGAGTAGTTTTAATGTTGCCTTGCCATTTTTTACGGATTTAGCAAATAGTATACAATCACAGAATCTTTACACAGGTCTCATGCTGACAAAGGGGCAAGTACCTTTTAGTGATATCTTTGCGACAGGTGGATTTTTGTATTATATATTGATTGCCCTCAGCTATCTCTTGGGAACAGGTTTGTTGCTTGTTCTTGCTCAGTTTATTCTGTTTTATTTATCAGGCATTTACTTCTATAAACTGGTCAATTATTTTACCAATAATCCGCAGATTGCAGCGACTTTTAACTTTCTCTTTTACCTCTTGAATTTTTCCTTTGGTTTTGGAGGACTTTATCCTATTCAATTTGCCATGCCTTTTGTGCTAATTTCCCTGTGGTTTTTGACTAAATATTTTGCGGGTATTACCAAAGATGAAGCTTTCATTCTTTATGGTTTTACTGGTGCAATTGCTATGCTTTTGGAACCACGGACCTTGGTTTTTTGGGCTGTTTCATTTGTAATAATTGCTCTCTATAATATCTCTCAAAAACATATCGCTAGAGGATTTTATCAATTACTCTGTATTATTTGGGGAACTATTTTGGTCTTCTATACAGCGGGTTACTTTATTCTCAATATGCAGATTCTGTCACCCTATCTCTCACAGGCTGTTGTTTATCAGTTTACTCATTTTGCTGCTGCAGATAATAACCTTGTGCTAGGAATCGCTTTCCAACTTATTGCAGTTTTGGCTGTTGGGCTTTTAACGGGGGCATTGTCTTTCTTTAAATTGGTTAAACAAGATAATGACAAGGTTATCAAATGGTTGATTTTCTTAGTTTTCTTGAGTCATCTGGTCATTGCTTTATTGTCACAGGATTTTAAACTTTATCATCTTTTACCACTAGTACCTTACGGTTTAATTTTATCAGCTATGGCTCTCAATGACACTTATCAAGCTTCTTTGAATCAGTCTTCTCATCGCCGTCGCCAACCAAGAAAACGGTCAACTAGCTTCTTTGCTATTTATCTTAGAAAGCAAGCTTATCTGCCACTTCTGGTTCTTGCTTTCGGCATTGGGCAGCCCCTGATTCACTTTGCTTTGGATGCTTCAAATAATAGTAGCTGTGAACTGATTGTAACTTACCTGAAGAAATCGGCAAAGTCTGATCAAACCATTTATGTTTGGGACAAGACAGCAAAAGTCTATCTTGAAACAGGTTTGAAGAGTGCATCGCAATTTTCATCACCAACAGTTCATACAGCTGATAAGATCAATAAAAAAGCCTTAGAAGATGAATTGCTACAAAATGAAGCCAGCTATGTTGTGGTTAATGAAGCACAGCCAGCTTCTGCAACTTTGAGAAAAAATCTCAAAAAAAGCTATAAACCTGTCTCGATTGGTGGTTTATCAGGCTTTAAACTCTATCAGAAAAAACAATGAAAACAACAATATCTTGTGCTTTACATTATTTTTTGGCACAAGATATTGATTTTTTTTTATTTCTTGCTATAATAGTATACGTCAAGAAACATAAGGAGTTCTGCTATGATTACTTTAGAAAAAAAGTCAATTGCTACAAAACCAGCTATTAAAGTTATTAAACGTGATGGACGTTTGGTTAATTTTGATGCAGGAAAAATATACAGTGCTTTATTGAAAGCTAGCAACAATGTGACAAAATTATCCCCATTGGTAGAAGCTAAATTAGAAGCTATTTCTGATCGTGTCATCGCAGAAATCTATAGCCGTTTTAGCGAGAATGTGAAAATCTACGAAATTCAAAATATCGTAGAACATGAGCTCTTGGCTGCCAATGAGTACGCTATTGCGCAAGAATATATCAACTACCGCACACAGCGCGATTTTGCCCGTTCACAAGCGACAGATATTAATTTCTCAATTGAAAAATTGATTAACAAAGATCAAGCTGTCGTTCATGAAAATGCCAACAAGGACAGTGATGTTTTCAATACTCAGCGTGATTTGACCGCCGGTATCGTTGGTAAATCAATCGGTCTTAAGATGTTACCAGCTCATGTTGCTAATGCTCATCAAAAGGGTGACATTCATTATCACGACCTTGACTACAGTCCATATACACCAATGACTAACTGCTGTCTCATTGACTTCAAAGGGATGTTAGCTAATGGTTTTAAGATTGGTAATGCTGAAGTTGAGAGCCCTAAGTCTATTCAGACAGCAACAGCACAGATTTCGCAAATCATTGCTAATGTTGCTTCAAGCCAATATGGTGGTTGTACAGCAGATCGTATTGACGAATTTTTGGCACCATATGCAGAGCTTAATTATAAGAAGCATCTCAAGGATGCCCAAGAATGGGTTGCTGAAGAAAAACGTGAAGATTATGCGCGTTCCAAGACAAAAAAAGATATCTACGATGCTATGCAATCTTTGGAATACGAAATCAATACTCTTTTCACATCAAATGGCCAAACACCATTTACCTCACTTGGTTTTGGTTTGGGGACTAACTGGTTTGAACGTGAGATTCAAAAAGCTATTTTGCAAATCCGTATCAAGGGGCTTGGTTCTGAACACCGCACAGCCATTTTCCCTAAACTTATCTTTACCCTGAAGAGCGGGCTCAACCTTGAAGTGGGAACGCCAAACTACGATATCAAGCAATTAGCACTTGAATGTGCCACCAAGCGTATGTACCCAGATGTCTTGTCTTATGATAAGATTATCAGTTTGACAGGTTCTTTCAAGGCACCAATGGGCTGCCGTTCATTCTTGCAAGGTTGGAAGGATGAAAATGGGGTGGAAGTCAACTCTGGTCGTATGAATCTTGGTGTTGTGACGGTCAATCTTCCTCGTATTGCCATGGAATCAAATGGCGACATGGACAAATTCTGGGATATCTTCAACGAACGCATGGGAATCGCTAAAGATGCGCTTGTCTACCGTGTAGAGCGTGTCAAGGAAGCAACGCCTGCCAATGCACCAATTCTCTACCAATACGGAGCTTTTGGCCAACGTCTTGGTAAGTATGACAATGTGGATGAACTCTTCCGCCATCGTCGTGCAACGGTTTCACTTGGTTATATCGGTCTTTACGAAGTGGCAACTGTTTTCTACGGAGGAGAGTGGGAAAACAATCCAGAAGCTAAAGAATTTACAGTTAACATTGTTAAAACCATGAAAAATCTTTGTGCCGACTGGTCTGATGAGTACGACTATCATTTCTCAGTTTACTCAACACCATCAGAAAGTTTGACAGACCGCTTCTGCCGTCTAGATACTGAAAAATTTGGTGTGGTGACTGATATTACTGACAAGGAATATTATACTAATTCTTTTCACTATGATGTTCGTAAAAATCCAACACCATTTGAAAAGTTGGACTTTGAAAAAGTTTATCCAGAAGCTGGTGCCTCAGGTGGTTTTATTCATTACTGTGAGTATCCAGTTCTCCAACAAAACCCAAAGGCTCTTGAAGCCGTTTGGGACTATGCTTATACACGTGTTGGATACCTTGGTACCAATACACCAATTGACAAGTGTTACAGGTGTGGCTTTGAAGGAGACTTTACACCAACTGAACGAGGATTTACTTGTCCAAACTGTGGCAATAGTGACCCCAAGACAGTTGACGTTGTTAAACGTACTTGTGGTTATCTTGGAAATCCTCAGGCACGTCCAATGGTCAATGGTCGTCATAAGGAAATTTCAGCTCGTGTCAAACACATGAATGGTTCAACCATCAAAAATCCGGGAAAACATGTATAGGAAGAGCAGGTTGCTTCAAGCAGGCAACCTTTTCCTGTTTACAAGATTGTCAATGAACTTTACAGTTTCTTGACACGACTAATATTAAGGAGAAAAACAATGGGAAAATATCAATTAGACTACAAAGGTATGCAGCAGGTTGAGAGGTTTCATGAGAAACATTCTCAAGGAAAATCAGATAAGAAAAGCCGTATTCAGGACTTGAAGGCACAGTTTTTAGAAAAGGCTAGGCAGAACGCACAAAAGTAGACAAGGAGTTAGATGTGGAGTTACGCAGACCAAACTTGACAGACAAGGAAATAGTGCTTGATATGATGAAGGAGTTTGAGGAATCAGGTTCAGCTCACGATGGTGGCTTTTGGAATGTGGAAGACTTCGACTACGAAGACTGGCTTGAAGGAAATGTGGATGCTGAGGTAGGGCTGAATATTCCTCCAACTTGGGTACCAGCTATTCAGTTTGTTGGTTTTGAAGGTGGGAAAGCTGTCGGTTTTTTGAGTTTACGGCTAAGACTTAATGATTATCTGTTTAATGTCGGTGGCCACATTGGTTATTCTATTCGTCCATCAGCGCGTGGCAAGGGTTATGCCAAGGAAATGCTTAAGCAAGGCCTACAGGAAGCCAAGCAGAAGAATATTCAAGAGGCCTTGGTGACTTGTCACACCGATAATCTTGCCAGTCGTGCGGTGATTATGGCTAATGGCGGTCAATTAGAAGATATTAGAGAGCAGGTTGAACGCTACTGGATTGACCTCTCCTAGGATAATGAGGACAATAAGATGGAAGAAAAAAGATGGAACACCCCCAAACCCGGGGAATGGAAGAGCGAGGAGCTCAGTCAGGGACGGATTATAGATTACAAGGCCTTTAACTTTGTTGATGGTGAAGGGGTGCGCAATTCGATCTATGTTTCTGGCTGTATGTTTCATTGTAAAGGCTGTTACAATGCAGCAACCTGGTCTTTTCGAGCAGGTATACCCTATACCCAAGAACTTGAAGAACAAATTATGGAAGATTTAGCCCAGCCTTATGTGCAGGGCTTGACCTTACTGGGTGGCGAGCCCTTCCTTAATACGGGCATTCTCTTGCCCCTCATCAAGCGCGTACGCCGAGAATTGCCTGACAAGGACATCTGGTCTTGGACGGGTTATACTTGGGAAGAAATGATGGAGGAAACACCAGACAAACTGGAAATGCTGAACCTGATTGACATCTTGGTTGACGGTCGTTTTGATATCACCAAGAAAAATCTCATGCTACAATTTCGTGGCTCTTCTAATCAGCGCATTATTGATGTGCAAAAGTCCCTTAAGGCAGGTCAAGTGGTCATATGGGACAAACTCAACGATGGCGACCAAGTTTTTGAACAAGTTAGCCGAGACAATCTCATCTGAAATAGGTTTAGTGATCAAACAGCTGTATGCTGAAGACTCACTAGCTTTTTTCTTTTACTCAATGGAAGTTAATAAGGTTGAGCAATGCTTCGGTCTTCTTTCAAGAGCAGCTAGCAATTATAAAAATATTCCTCCCACGCTGGGAGCAAAGAAGAACGGAATGGAAAACTAACACCTAAAGCATTCGACGTCCCTATTCAAGAGTGATAAGCCCTTTTGTTTTTCATTAGAGAGCCTTTTTCCAGAATGATAAAGTCTCTTGTTTTTGTTGGACAGTTAGTTTTGAGGTATTAAAGTTGGCGTTTAGCTTGGGCAAGGCAGTTGACTTTGTTTGAGCGAGCTATTATTCTACAATTGGGCGTGATTTTGGTTGCTTTCAGCTTGAATTTGTCGATTTTGAGTGGAAAATCTCTTCTCTATAGTATTGAAATAGCTTTATAAAAGTCCTATTTGTTTTTTGTGCACAAGTTATCCCCGATTTTTCCCCATACTTATCCACAACCTGTGTACAATTTATAGACAAGTTGGGGATAAAAAAGGCGACTCCCCTAGCGGGAGTCGATTCATGGCGATTGGTGCTTAATAAAAACGAGATGACGTTCTGTGGACAAGTCAGATTGATAGCCAAAATGGTCAAAGGTGAGGCTTTTTAAGTCATCAATTGTCTGGCAATTCTTGTGGGCTGCTTGATAGAGGAGTTGCCCTCGAGCCTTTTTAGAAATAGTAGAGTGAGTTTTTAATTGACCATCTTTTTCTTCCATGAATTTCAGCTGATAGAAGTTTTCCCGCACCTTAGGAGAAAAAATGTCTTCAAATTCACTGGATAAGAGGGAAATGATTGGTTGAGAAGTCATTTGAGCAAAATGATCATAGGCAGGCCGCCAGTAGTTTTTTAGGGATTGACCATCTATACTAAACTTATTATTAAAGTCAAGCCGATGGGGGGCCATGGGGTCAAAAAGTGGAGTGACACCGTAGAGCGACGAGGTGATGAAGGTCTGCTTGGCTAGGTAATCTTCCTCTGCTGAGGTAAAAGGTTTCTGCCTAAGATGACGGTACATAAGACCGTTGAACAGATAGGCTGCGGGGTAGGTCTTAGCTTGACCATTTTTCAGATCTTGCCAGCGTTGATACTCGATCTCGGCTGCTGGAATTTTGATTTTGTAGGCTGTGGCCAGCTCTTTAGGAGATAGAAGTGCTATATGGTTGACCAGTGTTTGACTCTCTGGGGACAGAGGTTGTGGATAAGTCGGTGTATCAACATTCATTTCCTTGGCGCTGGGGATTAAAAATATCATCATAAGTCTATTATTGACAAATGATGATAAGTTGTCAAGAAGGGGCTACCAAACTTATTTTGCTACAGATACCATCTGTGTCTTCAACCATATAGAATGCCTCGCTTTGGGAAATAATGGTTATGCCATAGAGCCTTGTCTTTTGAGACTTGCTTGGAAAAGTAGCGGACTATCATAGTTGATCGAAAGTTGGGCTAGAACGATAGCTCCTTCAAAGCGATTTTCTAAACCCATACCAGCCCACTCACTGGTTGAAGGCTAGGTGATGGTGGTATTGACCAGAAGCAATCCAAGAAGCACTGGAGCTGGTCATCTTGCCCCCCGAACCAAAGACGGTTTGATGGAGCTTAGATGATTTAAGAGTGTCTTTGACACTGAGATGAACATGAGCGATTTTTGTTTGAGCAGGGATTTTGAAGCCTTGAGGGATATTTACAAGGTTGTCAACTAAACTATGCGCATCAAGCTCCTCGGTCACACCGGTGATTTGTCTGTTGTCACTGATATCCGATTCAGAAACAGGTTTGTCGCAATAGATTTCAACACCATTACCTTCAAGGTCATGGTGGTAAATGGCTTCGCTGTAGCCGTGGCCAGCATCACCTTCCGGCTTAGCCCCTCCTTGACAACTAAGTGATGTAGTGTCAATCCTAAACTTTGGAAATCAGGCACTAGAAAAGCTGTATGATAGCGGCCATATGTCAAGGTGTGCAAGTTCTGTTTTCTCTAAAAGGATAACCGCAGTCTGATTGTCAAAGTCAAGTTCATTTTCCAATACCAGTTGTTGCGGAGAATCTTGTAGGTCAAGCCAGAATTTTGATGAGTTTTTTAGTGAAGATATGATCTGGTGTCAGCACGGTAGTGGATTTTTAACCATTAGAAATGCTGGTGTAGACGATGTTTTTGACCCCAGTAGCTTGGACAGCTTCGATAACATTTTGGTGCTGTAGTTGATGCGGCATGGCTTGCCCCGGCACATTAGAAAAAAACATGAGAGTGTCAATGACTGTAAAGCCTTTTGTCAACCTATCCTTATTTTAATAGTTAGCAACACAAATATCTTAATATGGGTCTTTGAAGGAGCGTCCTTTTTCTGAGCGAACTAGTACAGCGATGTAGGCATCGTCAACCTGTTCAGATAATTTTAGCTAATATTTCTGTTCCAAGTCCACCAGTGACGCCAGTGATTACGTCAGTCATAATTTCCCTCTTTCTCTATTAGTCTAATAGCAAATCCCTCCATCCAAGGAATTTTTTTGCTAGCTGCTAGGGAAATTTTCAAGAAACCGAAGGTTTCTAATTCGCAATCGCGCTTGAGCCTGCCAGTGTCTAGTGTCCTGACACCAGCATCTTGCAAGGCTTGGCTGAGTACTTCCTTGGTATCTGCGTGATCAGAAGCCAGCATAACAGTTGTTTGGATTTGATCAGCCATTTTTTTGCTGGCAGAGCTATCAGCAGGAACAAGCATATTGTCAAAGGTGTCAAAGTTGACAGGATTGGTAATGTCAACGATGATTTTGCTAACTAATTTGTCTGAGTAGTTAGCTAGGATACTTGATAAGGCAGGATACGGTACAGCAAGGACGCCCCACTCTCTGACTTGAGCACTGGCATTGTCTGAGTTAACATAGTTGACAGTTTATCCAGTTTTTTAGAGCCCTCCGATTGCTTTTCCCATATTACCTTTACCAAAAATTGTCACGTTTAGCATAATAAATTACACATTTTAGATAATCGTTTAATTATCACTAATTATTATTAAGAACTTTATTATAGATCCTTGACGTCAACTAGAAAATAGGCACTTAAATATTTTCTAATTACTTTTGGAAACTAGATAGAAAGGAAAATCATGAAAGAAACACAAGATTTAGTCTATCCCGTTGAGACGACCTTGTCCTTAATTGGGGATAAATGGGAGATGCTCATTTTGTCTGATTTGATACTTGAGACTAAACGTTTTAGAGAGCTGAGAAAAAGGCTGTTGGCACTGTCAGTCAGAAGGGATTGCCAGCGCAGTTGAGAGACCTGAAAGCTAATGGGCTAGTACACCGTCAAGTCTATGCCGAAGTGCCCCCTCGCGTGGAATATTCATTAATAGAGACAGGACGAACCTTTAGTCAGTCCTAGATGCTATGAGTAGCTGGGGAACAGACTACCAGAAACAGTGTCAGAATAGTTAGCAGCTATGGAAAGGTCGGAAGCCTAATAAGGTTCCGACCTTTTTTGTTTTTATTAGATAAATAGCAGCAAGCTAAGTGCCATGACAGCCATGCCTGCAACCAAACCATAGATAGCTAGATGGTGTTGTCCATATTCTTCGGCGGCAGGCAGGAGTTCATCAAGGGAAATAAAAACCATAATGCCAGCTACGCCTGCAAAGATAGCACCGTAGACAATATTGCTCATGATGGGCATGAGGAGAAACCAGCCAATAATGGCTCCCAAAGGTTCAGCAAGTCCCGATAGGAAAGAATAGGTAAAGGCCTTTTTCTTAGAGCCTGTGGCTTGGTAGATGGGCACAGAAACGGCGATGCCTTCTGGGATATTGTGGATGGCAATGGCAACAACAATAGGGATGGCCACCTGTGCCCCTTGCAAGCCAGAAATAAAGGTTGCCAAACCTTCTGGAAAATTATGGATACCGATGGCCAGCGCGGTCATTAGCCCCATGCGCATGAGACGATGAGGTTGGGGAGCATCAGGTTGTTCTTCTTCAATGGAGTGCATTTCGTGTGGGTTTTCCTCAGAAGGGATAAGCCTATCAATGATGGCAATAATCAGCATACCCGCAAAGAAAGCTAGGACGGTAGTCCAAGCTCCGCCGCGTTTCCCCAGTTCCTTGGTCAAGGTTGTCTGGGCAGTTGGGAAAATCTCAATCAGAGAGACGTAAATCATGACGCCGGCAGAGAAACCTAGACTGACAGAGAGAAATTTCTTGTTGGTACTTTTGGCGAGAAAGGCCATCAGGCTGCCAATCCCTGTGCTCAATCCAGCAATGGCCGTCAGAGTGAAGGCCAAGAGAATATTATGGTTCATATAGTTATCCTTAAATAGAGTAGATAACTTATTATAACATGGAAACGTAACTTTTTTGATAATCAAAATAAGAGTCCTTGCACGGTGCAGAAATTAATTGCCAGTAAATACAGTCTGGAACGCTGTGACAGACTTGTTCTTCTGAAGAATTCCTTCTGTTCATATTGTGCGAAAGTTATTTTTCAGATAGTTCTTTCTATTGCGCAGTGCAAGGGCTACTTTCGACTTGGCTTAGTATCTGAGACATTTATACTAAGAAAACATTAGATACTTCATCATTGTTAAAAGAGAACGAAGTGAGCCTAACACGACAATTCGCGTAGTGATATTGTTAGTGACAAGGAGATTTTTGAGACTTTAGGCTCAAAAATTAGAAATGAAAGTCCGGAGGAGACTGCCTCCGAGTGCACCGCCTAGGAAAATATTAAAAATCAGTTTTGGATTGAAAAACAAAGGGCCAGAAAGCAAGTCCTCCTAGTCTTTAGGATGGTAATTTTGGAAATAGTTGGGGATGGAACTAAAGAGTAGAGCAATGTCTTTGGCAACGATTTCGGGAGCGTCTGGCTCTTCTTTGATTAGCCAAAACTTAATGATGTTGATATAAGCGCCAATCAGGCCTTTTGAAACGTAATCGAGGTCGCGCGTGTTTAATTCTCCTGACAGACTCCAAGGTAAGCCGAAGTTTTTATAAATAACGACAGAGTTGTCATTAAATTTAGAAGCAAACAGGTCGTAGTGACCACTCTGAATGAGAGAACGAAGAAATCGTCTTTTTTGATACATAAATTCAAGTGTTACCTGGAAGACTTCCTGTGATCGTTTAGCATTAAAAAACTTCTTTTTCTCTTGGTAATATTCATCGATAAGGCAGGTCAGGCAATAGTCCATTAGTTTTTCCTTGCTTGAGAAGTAACGATAAAAGGTTCGTCTTGAAACACCTGCTTTTTCAAGAATATGATAGACTGTAATTTTATCAAAAGCCTTTTGTTCGATAAGTTGATAGAGCGATCGAGCTAAAAGATCTTTTGTAGAAAGTTTTTTGTGTTTTATACTTAGTGGCATAAAGATTCCTTAATAACTTAAAAATTATTTTACCTGAATATGAGATGTTAAAAAATAAAATTACATATATGCAATACGATTATGCCATAATCCCTCTATTTTTGTCTAATTATTAGATGATTTTGGACAATGTGAGGGTAGAAGTTCATTGATTTAGGTAAATCCATTGCAAATATGTCTCCGATATTATATAATATAACAGAAGTGTGTTGTAACAATTAACAAAATGTCATAATTTTATAACAATTGAAGAAGCAAAATGAAAAGTGAATAAGTTTGGGGGGATTTTTATGAAGAAAAAAGTTTTGTCCTCTATCTTGCTAACGATTCTTTTAGTCTCTAGTCTGAGTGCGCCAGTGGTGACTGCACTTGATGCGTCAGGAAGTTCTGAACCGCCTAGCAGCATAGTGCAACAAAACGACACAAAAGCTAAAGTCAGTATTGAGGCGATGGATAGACAAACGCAGGCAGTCGTCACTGATGTTGCTTTTGTCCTCAAAGATAAGGAAACAGGACAAGAAATCAGTAAGTGGACTAGTTCAGACGCTATCAAGGAACTTGAGCTAGATAAGAACAGAACCTATTTGCTGGAAGCAGTGGCATCTAACTATGAGGATGTCAAAGATCGCGAGCTAAAACTTGATCAAGATAGCAAAGTCTATCTGCTGCAAGATGACAAGACATGGCAAGAGCAAGCCTCAGCTAAAGTCTCTCTGCCGCTAAGCCCAAAAGCTGAAACGGCAGTTGCGGGAGATGGCACGGCTAGTGGTGAAACTCAAACGATGACAGTAACTCTACCAGCAATCAATGTTTACAACGCTGATGATGAGAGTGACGAGAACTACCCTGCCTCTTTCCGATTGCGAAAGGATGGCGAGGGAGAGGACCTTGCGACTTGGTTGACAGGTGATGGACAACCTACGGTGACCTTGGAAGTTGGAACGGTATATACGATTGAAGAGTCAGCTGTTTATGGCTTTGAAGATTCAGCGAATCCTGTCAAAATAAGGTTAGCCGCTGACGGTAGCTTTGAGGAAGAAAAAGATGGCGAGTGGAAGTCCATTGAAACCATCAAAATTCCTATTAAAAAAGTTAGAAAGCTTCGTCGTGTCCTTAGGGCTGCAGTTAATGGTATCATTTCCCCAACAAAGATCTCTGACGGTGATATTGCGCCTATGAACCTGCTGCAAGTCGTTAAAAAAATGCCTGAAACATCTAAAGTTTCAATTATTGGACAAGGGAGCGCTTTTGACTATAGCTGGAGAGTCCAAAGTCCCCCTTATACACAATTAGACAACAGAATGCACGCAGGTCAGTATCAACAACAAAACAATAATCAGCTTGATCCTAATATCGCTGATGCTGCTGGTGACCACGGAGCTCTGATTGTACGCTTTAAGCCTTCTGTAAACCCCAATACTTGGGGAAACGATTATCAGACGAATCCCAATACTGGCTGGAATTCTCGTGATTTGAACATGAATACCTCAGAGATGTGGGTTAAAGTAAGGTATTCAGATGCGGCTTATTATGATGGTAAGTTAGTTGATGCAATTGCTACTATTAAGGTAACACCTTATAAAAATAGGACACCTAACTCAGGAGATCAAACACAGTATTCGACACAGCCTTATTATCCATTAATCCAGATTAGTGATATTTTATTTGGGGGATGGACTTGGCAGAATGTTAATAAATTTAATGTTGATTTGAAATTTGTACCGAGAGGTGGAGATGAGAGTCAAGCTATTACTTTCCCTGACGGGAATCTGAATAGTAAGAATGCGGCTTATTATACAATCAACTCTTTGGATCCTTTGCGTACTGAAGGAGATTGGGATAGACCTCGTGCTGTTTATGGTCCAGAGTCTGTTAGACCTTCTGATGGTACAACTTCTGGTGCTTATGTAGTACCTAATACAAATATCAAAACATCGTATAATGGTGGCACTTCAGCTGGCACTCAAAGTGCTTATAATGGTGGGGATACTCTTTGGGGGACTGCTGCTAACAATAAAGATCAAGATACACCAGGTCATCCTGATTGGTCTAAGAACTCAGTACTCTTTACGACTGCTTCAACTAATCATATTAATGTTACCTTAGGGAATTTAGAAAGAGCACCTCTATATCAAAAAGTTCCTAGAACAAACTATGTTTGGGCAACTATTAGTACGGAAGCCTTTACAAATAATATTGTTAAGTATATTGATATTCCAATTCAAAAAAATTGGAGCGACCCTGATAATACTCACGCTAATGTAGATGTAGAGCTATATGCAACATGGAATTCTAACAACGGTCAAGCACAAGAGACATCCATCCAAATCCAAACTTTAGGGAAAGATAATAATTGGCAAACAGTCTTTAAACAAGTCCCTGACCAAGAATCGTTAGTAAAACTGATTAAGAAGTTCCCAGGAAGTGAGAATGCAACGAATGTTCAATACAAGGTTCGTGAAATTAATATTCCTAATGGCTATCAGGCAAGTTACTCAGGCTCTACAACAGGTTTCAAAGTGACGAACACGAAAGTCACCACCGGCCTTGTCATTACTAAGAAATGGTTCAATCAAGGTGCACCACTAGCACATGATTTGACGAGAAATATAACTCCCAAAATTACAGTTTATTTAAGACGAAAAGTCGGTACTACGATTGACCAAACCTATAAACAGCCTGTTGACTTATACTTCCACAGACTTGACTACGCGGCTTGGACGAAGACTGTTGATAATCTTCCAATGAGGGATAGTCAAAACCGCGAATACCTCTACTACATCGAGGAAGATCCGAACACTCTCCCTGAGAATTACTTTATACAAGGTTATCAAGGAGATAGTAATAAAGGTATAGCGCTTAAACCAAACACTAAAGATAATCAGTTCGTTGTCAGCAACGATAGCTACACAACTGATTTGAGGATTGAAAAACAATGGTTTAAGAAAGATGGGACAACCCGTCTTCGAAATGAAAATTTACCACAAACCTTGAAAGTTCGCATTTACCAAACTACCAACGGTGGTACGTCAAATGGTAAACTGTTTGATACCGTGACATTGACACGTTCGGGTACTGCTGATAACTATGTATGGGAAACAACTAAGAAATTACCATTACGTGGTGGTGAAGGTGGTAAGACATACTATAGCTATTACATTGAAGAGGATAGACCTCAGGGCTACCTTGAGATTAGTGAAGCTAGCCAGAAACAATTGATCAATACGTCGTCGAAGCCGTTTATTGAGGCAAATGTATCGATGACATTGAAAAATAAGGTCAATCCAGTTTATCCATCAACAGGTGGTTTGGGTATTTTACCATATCTCGTGCTAGGTATTATTTCATTATTTACGGCAGTAATTCTATATTATATGCAAAAAACAGAAAGGTTTTTAGGAGGAAAATAAAATGAAAAAACTTTCACATTTCCTATTCACTGCTCTTGCAGCCCTAGCGATGATTTTCTCATCATTAGGAACTGTAACAGCATTCGCTCAGGACAACGCACCTGGTGAAAACGACACTTACGATATTGTTTTGACTAAAGTCAAATTAACTGACTTGAGTAACTGGAATGCTCCAACAGGAACAACTACTGGTCTTGATGGTAGTTCTTACACTGGTCAAAACCTTGATCTTTCGAAGTACTTCGGTACAACTGAAACATTGGCAAATGTTTGGTTTGAAGTTCATAAAGATAGCGCAACAGGTGCTATTGTGAAGGAAGCTGCAACAGGAGCTGATGGGACAGTCACATTTACTGATCTTCCCGCTGGTAAATACTATATCGTTGAAAACAAAGCAAAATCAACACTTACTTCAGACGAACAATTGGCTAATTCAGCTGCCGTCCCTGTAGAAATCACTCTTCCAGTCTTTAAAGCTGAAGGTGGTTGGTATACCAAAGGGACCGATGCTGTCCATGTTTATCCAAAAAATACTGTTGACAAACCAAGTATTGATAAAGTAGTTAATGACAACGACAAACATGATACTGCTCTTGTTGGTGAAACAAAAACCTTCAAAGTCACTTCTACAATGCCAGAAGGTATTAAAGACTATAAAACATTAACATTCACCGATAAATTCTCAGCAGGTTTGACTTATACTGGTAACCTTGTTGTCAAAAAAGGTGATACTGTTGTAGATGCTTCTAATTATTCAACTGATGGTACGGATGCAGTTGGTACAAAAGCAGCAGCAATCAAGGTTGCTTTTAATGAAGATTATATCAAAACATTAAATCCAAAAGATGTTATCACCATCACTTATGATGCGGTTATCAATGAAGATGCCGTTATGGGGGCAGCAAACCCCAATGATGTTAAGTTAACTTATGGTACTAACCCTGATTCAACAAAAGAGGTTAAACCAACTACTCCTCCAGAACTCCACACTGGTGGTGCTAAGTTTGAGAAAATTGATAAAGCTACATCAGCTAAACTTGCAGGTGCTAAATTTGTCGTTACAAATGAAGCTGGTGACAAGTATTTGAAGCAAACAGCTGCATCAGGAGCAACTCCTGCTAAAAATGAATGGGTTACTGACAAATCAGACGCAACTGTCTTTACTTCAGCAGCTGATGGTACTTTTGAAGTTAAGGGTCTTCCTTATGGTAACACAGGAGCTGACAACACTACTGGTGAAACTAAGTACAAATTGGTCGAAACAGAAGCACCAAAAGGCTATGCTTTGTTGCAACAACCATTTGAGTTTACTATCTCATCAACAACTTATACTGGCAAAGTTAAACAAGTAAACAATAACAAAGTTACTATTCCACAAACTGGTGGTATCGGTTCTGTAGCTGTTATCGTAGCTGGTTTAGTGATTGTTGGTCTTGGTTTTATCATGAAAAAACGTATGGCTAAATAAGGCTAGTACTAAAAGAGTCTGATTGAAGCTGGCAAGGTAACTTGCCTCTTCACTAAAGGGTTCAAAGCTTTTGAGCTCTTTAGTGAAGAGTGAAAGATGAAAGGGAGGAGAGGTTATGAAAAAGTACAAAGGTTTGCGTGTGTTAGTCGCTCTAGTAGCTTTCATCTTGGCTATTGTTGGCTTTCAAGCAAACTCAGTAAAAGCAGAGACTCCAGCAGATGAACAGTATGATATTGCTTTGACCTTGGTAAAAATGAATGATTTTAAAGGATGGCCAAAAGGTGACGGTCAGGATGGTTACTATGGTCAGCAACTTGATATTCCGGATTATTTTGGCAAGGATGCAACGACTCTAGATGGTGTTTGCTTTGAACTCCATAAGGATTCTCAGGACGGTGAACTTGTTCAAACAGGTTTAACAGCCCAAGGCGGGCAATTGCTTTTCAAGAATCTGAAGGCAGGCCGCTACGCCATTGTGGTTAATAAGGAGAGATCACAGGCAGATGCCAAGACAAATTTATTAGAAACGACTCCTGTTCCACTAGTGGTTGATTTGCCAGTTTATAAGGCAGATGGCACTTGGTACACAAATGGTGACAATGCTCTGCATGTCTATCCTAAGCAAACCATTGAACAGAATACAGACAAGACAAGTTATAAGGTTGTCAAAAAATGGAAGGGAACCAAGCTAAAAAGTGTCACTGTTCATTTAAAAAAAAATGGCAAGACGGTTGACAGCATTGACCTTAGTGACAGTAATCGTTGGGAATATACTTTCACCAATCTAGATAGGGCAGATGCTCAAGGCAAAGACTTTGCTTATACAGCAGAAGAAGAGGTGCCTAAGAACTATACGGCAACCTATAGTAAGTTAGCGGACGGCAGTGGCCTTGAAATTATCAATACTCTAACTCCGACGACTCCGCCACATACACCAATTATCAAGACAGGGACCCTGACCATCTATTGGATTGTTGGTTTAGCTATTCTCTTGATTGGTATTGGTTATAAATTTTATAAAAGCGAAAAGTACTAATTAACTGTAAGGTCGTTAGGAGAGTCTTCCTGACGACTTTTTATTTTTGAAAAGTTTATCAGATTTATAAAAAATAAGTTAATCATTGTAAAAATAAAATAAAAATTATAAAATAAAAGAAAAGAAAAGTTTAAAGGAGATTCTGACATGAAAAGACTGAAAGTTTGGCTTCTATTGCCGCTTTTGCTTCTCTTGGTGGCTTGTTCTAAGAGTCCTAAAGAGGAATTTAAGGCGCGTTTGCAAGAGTCATCACAACAGGATAAGGTGGCTTATCAGTACAAAGTAAAGGTCAAAGATATACAGCTGACTTCTACTAGCAGTACGAGTGGGCTGGATTTGAGTGCCTTGAGAAATGCGTCGCTTGATTTCACCATCAACCAAAATCTGAAAAATGGCAAAGTGAGTTTGTCATCCGATTTGTCTAAAATCAACTCTGCCTTGCCCAAAGCGCAGCTCATCTACGCCAAGAAGAAAGCTTATTTGAACGCGGATGCCCTGGTGGCTTTCTATGGCTTGGATAAGGCAGCATTCCAAGGAAAATACGTGGATTTGTCCGAATTCAGCCAAGAAAAGTTTCCTGATTTAAGCAAACTTGAAAAGGAAAGTAATAAGAAATCAGATCTCAGTTGGTTAGATGATTTATCAGACAAGAAGTTTGAAAAGTCAGGAGATAAGGTGACAGCAACCTTTACTTTCGATGAGCTGCTGGAGGCCGCTTCAAAGACGACTAAGAAGGATGAGGAAGCCAAGACTTATATTGATCTAGCCAAGGCAGCTATCTCAGATAAATCAAAGATAAAGATGACCTTGGGTAAGGATGGTAGCGGTAGTGCCGACATGAACTTAATCTACGCTAAAGGCGTTGATTATGGTGTCAAGTCTATCAAGTTAACGATGTCTTATAAGAAAGTGACCTACAAGTCAGTTAAGACACCTAGCAAAGACAACCTTTTGGATAAAAATCAACTGCAAGAATTAGTTGTCCAAAATTACAAGTTTACGGATGAACAATTTAATGGCATCTATGATACCCTAAAAGAAAATGCTTCGCTTTATTCTAAAGCTGAGCTTCAAGAAATCATTAACGGCTACAAACAAAATCTAACTGATGACCAGCTCAATAAATTAAATGCTCTGCTTAATCAAGCAACAGCCTGAAAAGCAAGGAAAAGGGGACGTAAGTCGCCTTTTTTTGCTCTTCTCTTGCGGTACTTTATGTGCTAAAATAAGGTTCGCAGCTCAAGAAAAAGTGATATAAAGTTGATGATAACTGATCTGGATTTTCTGTGAGTATTAGTAAAAATCGATGGAGAGAATGAAAATGAATCAAGTTTTGAAGGGAAGTATTTTTACCCTAGTTGCCGGTATGTCTTGGGGGATATCTGGCGTGTCAGGTCAATATCTGATGGCACATGGGGTTCATGTCAATTTGCTGACGAGTTTGCGGCTGATTATCGCAGGTTTTGTATTGACCTTGTTGGCCTATATGACGGACAAGTCAAAGCTGAAAGACATTTTAAGGTCTAAAAAAGATATATTGGGTATTGCAACCTTTGCGCTCTTTGGTCTTCTGCTTAATCAATATGCCTACCTAAGTGCTATCCACTATACCAATGCTGGGACAGCGACGGTCTTGCAGTACGTGACGCCTATTCTAGTACTAATTTATTCCTGTCTGCGTGAAAAGGTAGCGCCAACTTTGGCAGAGTTAGTGTCCATTGTTCTGGCTATCGGAGGCACCTTTTTGATGGCTACTCATGGCAATTTGACTGAGCTGGCAGTCACACCTATAGGTTTCTTTTGGGGTATTTTATCGGCTTTCACTTACGCGGCCTACCTGCTCATTCCTGTAAAGTTGATTCAAAAATGGGGCAGTCTGTCTGTCATCGGCTTGGGCATGCTCATGGGAGGTCTGGTCTTTCCGATTCTTTTCCAATCTTGGCAATATTCTTTTGAGATGACAGGCATGAATTTGCTGGCTCTCTTTGGTATTGTTGGTGTCGGAACTATTTTTGCCTATACCGTTTTCTTACAAGGTGTTAGCATGATAGGAGCAGTCAAAGGAAGTCTGCTGGCCTCGGTTGAGCCAGTGGCAAGTGTCATTCTAACTGTTGTGTTTATGCGCGTGCGGTTTTATTTTATGGATTTCATTGGCATGTTGTTGATTATTCTGGCTGTGCTTCTCATCTCTCTGCGTGACCTCCTAGCTAGTCAACAAAGTAATATGAATAAAAAGCCAACTACGAGAAGAAAAAGTCTCCCATAGTTGGCTTTTTAAGTTAGCTAAACGTTAGTCTCAAAATGGAAAAAAGTTTGCCGCAGCCCTTCAGGCAGTTTCTATTTTACTTGCTGCCAAGTAAACAGTGTCCCTAAAAAACTTTTTGTTAGACCTGTTGCTCGGGGAACATGAACTCAATTAGAAACTTTTCGACCTATTGCACAAAAATTAAAGGAAATGAGCTACTAAATTGTCTTCAACCCCCACGCTTGGTTTTCAATTTTCCCAAATTCTTTCTCAATCTTGAAGATTTAGTTTGTCTTTTCAGGAATTCTAACTTAAGCGCGGCGATTTGGTCTGCTTAATCTTAAAGTTATCAGCAGCTTGCTTGGGTGAAAATGAAAACAAAGGGGTTGTGATAAAATCCGACCTTGCTTTTACCCCGATTCGTGCTAACAAGTTGCGGTGCTTGAGCGGCAATGAAATAGCTTAGGAAAGACGAGTGTTACCCACACCTCACAAGGAGAAAGTGAGAAAAATCAAATTCTCCTTATGAGCCTTATCATACTTACTCGCTGATGTGGATGACGATCTTGTCCGTATCCAGCTCAGCCTTGGCCCCTATAGTGACGGTGAAAAGAGGCTGGGTATGAGCAAAATCCATATCATAGAGGACGGGAATGGTCTTGAGGATTGGGTGTTTATCCAAAATGGCTAAGAGGATTTCCTTTGTTATCTCACTGTCCTTGGCAAAGCGACCGATACAGAGAGCTTGTGGATTGGGATAGGCTTGCAGTATGGCTGCCAAGTCACGGACAAATTCGGTGTAGTGCCAGCCGTCAGCTAATTCGGCAAAGAGAATGTAATCTTTGACCTGCGGAGCATAGGGTGTTCCTCTAAGCAGCCCAAAAGTTGACAGATTTCCCCCGATGACAGTCCCAGAAGCTCTGCCGTGATTATAAACTTTCCATTCAGTCGGCATAAAATGACGAGGTTGAGTCGGGTCGTACCAAGGGTCGCTGGACCATTGGTCACTTGGTAGCAAGTCATAGCTGGTCTGGGTCATGGCCTGTAGCCACATGCGACTTTGATAGTCCTGTCCCTCCTTCATCTTGAAACTAGAATAGGATGGTCCCATATAGGTTTGCAGGCCAGTCTTAGCATAGATGGCGTTGAGAAATGCCGTGGAGTCTGAGTAACCGCAGATAATCTTAGGGTGCTTGGCAATCAAGTCATAGTCCAGATAGGGCAGGAGCTCGTTTGAGTTGAAACCACCAATGGTTGCCAGAACAGCATCCACGGAATCATCAAGGAAAGCCTCATGTAAATCTTCCACACGGCTAGCAATGGAAGCAGACTCGAAGATGTCAGATTCAAAATAATGCTTGGAGAAAGAAGTCTTAAACCCCAGTTCTTCCAACTTTTCCTTGGAAGCTAGATTAGCCTCAAAACCGCCCAACCGCTTGATGGAAGAGGACGGACTGACCACCCGAATGTGACTCCCTTTTGTTAATTTTTTCATAGCTAACCTCCACGTTTTTCTAGCTATTATAGCAGAAACTAGCTGCTTGACAAACCGCTAGCTGCTAGAAGGTAGAAAAAAAGCACTTCTCATTCGAAGTGCTTAGTCAGGCGGTAGACGGATTTGAACCGACGATCAAGCTTTTGCAGAGCCGTGCCTTACCACTTGGCTATACCGCCATAACAGGTAATATTTTACCTTAAAAAAATAGATTCGTCAAGCCTAAGTCGCTTGCATTTTTTATCTAATTTTGTTATCATTAAAAGGTCGCGGATTGTGACAAATACTCATCTTAGACCTATTGTGGTCTTGTTGCCGCAAGGTTGGGCTGCAAGTCGAAGTCTGGGAGAGGAAAAAACATTTTATAAAGGAGAAACTACTCATGGCAGTAATTTCAATGAAACAACTTCTTGAGGCTGGTGTTCACTTTGGTCACCAAACTCGTCGCTGGAATCCTAAGATGGCTAAGTACATCTTCACAGAACGTAACGGTATCCACGTTATCGACCTTCAACAAACTGTAAAAATGGCTGACACAGCTTACGAATTTGTTCGTGACGCTGCTGCAAACGACGCTGTTATCTTGTTTGTTGGTACTAAAAAACAAGCTGCTGAAGCAGTTGCTGAAGAAGCTACTCGTGCAGGTCAATACTACATCAACCACCGTTGGTTGGGTGGAACTCTTACAAACTGGGGAACAATCCAAAAACGTATCGCTCGTTTGAAAGAAATCAAACAAATGGAAGAAGACGGGACTTTCGAAGTTCTTCCTAAGAAAGAAGTTGCCCTTCTTAACAAACAACGTGCTCGTCTTGAAAAATTCTTGGGCGGTATCGAAGATATGCCTCGTATTCCAGACGTTATGTATGTTGTTGATCCACACAAAGAACAAATCGCTGTTAAAGAAGCTAAAAAACTTGGTATCCCAGTTGTAGCTATGGTTGACACAAACGCTGATCCAGATGACATCGATGTTATCATCCCAGCAAACGACGACGCTATCCGCGCTGTTAAATTAATCACTTCTAAATTGGCTGATGCTGTTATTGAAGGTCGCCAAGGTGAAGATGCTGCTGATGTTGCTTTTGAAGATGCATCACAAGCTGATTCAATTGAAGAAATTGTTGAAGTTGTTGAAGGTGACAACAACTAATTCTCTTTGACAAAAGAAGATGAAAAACGGGGCAGATGCAAACCGCTCTGTCTCGTTTTATTATTTTGTAATCAATAATCAAAAATCCTGGAGGAATTTAAAATGGCAGTTACTGCAGCTCAAGTAAAAGAATTGCGTGAAAAAACTGGTGCAGGCGTCATGGACGCTAAAAAAGCATTGGTTGAAACTGATGGTGATATGGAGAAAGCGGTAGAACTTCTCCGCGAAAAAGGTATGGCTAAAGCAGCTAAAAAAGCTGACCGCGTTGCTGCTGAAGGTTTGACTGGCGTTTATGTTGATGGTAACGTTGCTGCAGTCGTTGAAGTTAACGCTGAAACAGACTTCGTCGCTAAAAATGCTCAGTTTGTTGACTTGGTTGAAGCTACAGCTAAAGCAATTGCTGAACAAAAACCAGCTAATAACGAAGAAGCTCTTAAAGTGACATTGCCATCAGGCGAAACACTTGAAGAAGCATACGTTAACGCAACAGCAACAATCGGTGAAAAAATCTCATTCCGACGCTTTGCACTTGTTGAAAAAACGGATGACCAACACTTCGGTGCTTACCAACACAATGGCGGTCGTATTGGTGTTGTCACTGTTATCGAAGGTGGCGATGATGCCCTTGCTAAACAAGTTTCAATGCATGTTGCAGCAATGAAACCAACTGTTCTTTCATATCAAGAACTTGACCCACAATTTGTTCACGATGAATTGGCACAAATGAATCACAAGATTGATCAAGATAATGAAAGCCGCGCAATGGTTAACAAACCAGCTCTTCCACACTTGAAATACGGTTCAAAAGCTCAATTGACTGACGAAGTGGTTGCTCAAGCAGAAGAAGACATTAAAGCTGAACTTAAAGCTGAAGGCAAACCAGAAAAAATCTGGGATAAAATTATTCCAGGTAAAATGGCTCGCTTCATGCTTGATAACACACAAGTTGACCAAGCCTACACTCTTCTTTCACAAGTTTACATCATGGACGACAGTAAGACTGTCGAACAATACCTTGATTCGGTAAACGCAAAAGCTATCAGCTTTGCACGTTTTGAAGTTGGTGAAGGTATCGAAAAAGCAGCTAACGACTTTGAATCAGAAGTTGCAGCTACTATGGCAGCAGCTCTTAACAATTAACCTTATAAAGAGTACAGAAAAGCTCAGCCGTGGCTGAGCTTTTTATGTTTCTTAATGTGCAAAAGTATTAAGTCCAAAGACGATGGAAAGTGTTCCCATGATAATTCCTGCTAGAAGGACTCCAAGCATAACGGCCACAACGCTTGACTTGAATTTCCAGTCTAAGATTGATGCGGCTAGGGTACCCGTCCAAGCCCCCGTTCCAGGAAGTGGGATACCAACAAAGAGTAAGAGGGCTAGAAAGACGCCGCGTTCTCCAGCAGTCTTTTCTAATTTAGCTCCACCACTGTGTCCTTTTTTCAGACACCAAGTGAAGAAACCACCGACGACAGGCTTGTCTGCTCCCCATTCTAGGACACGACGGGCAAAGAAGAAGATAATGGGAACAGGCAGCATATTACCAATAACAGCAATAACTAGAGCTTGCCACATAGGAATTCCAGTTGCAATGGCATAAGGGACAGCTCCACGCAGCTCAACAAGTGGCACCATGGAAATTAGGAAAGTGATGATATAGTTCATTCAGTCAGAAACCTTTCTTTTAGTTCATTCTCCATTGTAACTTATCTTAAGTCTAAACTCAACTAAAAGCTGTTTATTAGTAAGTATAGTTAAAGTGTTTTCGTTTTAAAAAATATCAAATTCTGATATAATAATAGTCAGTTATAGTCAAAAAGCTAGGAAAGGAGTAAGCTATGGCCATTAAGAATACATCTGATAGTATTGAAGAATATATCAAGCAACTATTAGCCCAGTCTGGGATTGCTGAAATCAAGCGTTCCAACCTAGCGGATACCTTTCAAGTTGTGCCCAGCCAGATCAATTATGTGATTAAGACGCGTTTTACTGAAAGCCGAGGATATGTGGTTGAGAGCAAGCGTGGCGGAGGTGGTTATATCCGCATCGCTAAGGTTAATTTTTCAGATCAGCATCAGTTGTTCGGTAATATGATGGGACACATCGGTGAGTGCATCAGTGAGCAGGTTTTTACAGATTTGATTCAACTGCTTTTTGATGAAAAGATTATCAGCGAGCGCGAGGGCAATCTGATTTTAGCAACAGCCTCTGACGAGGTACTGGGAGAAGATGCACCCGCCATTCGTGCACGCATGCTTCGAAAAATTTTACAAAGGTTAGATAGAAAAGGATTTCATCTATGAGCGATTATTCATTTAAAATGCAGGAGGTTTTCAGGCTTGCTCAGTTTGAGGCAGCGCGCTATGATAGCCTTTATTTAGAGAGTTGGCATGTTCTCTTGGCCATGGTGGGCGTCCATGACTCCATTGCAGGTCTGACTTTTGCAGAGTACGAGCCAAGCATTCCCATAGAGGAGTACGAAGGTGCAACGATTCTAGCCTTGGACAAGTCGCCCAAGGATCGTGTGACCTACGTTCAATTTTTAGAGCAATCCAAGGCTCTTCAAGCGACTTTACAATTCGCTGAGGCTATTGCCCAAGTGACAGGTGCTAAAGAGATTGGTACAGAGCATGTTTTACTGGCTATGCTCCTAAATCTTGATTTATTAGCTACTCGCATTTTAGAAATGGCTGGTTTCAAGGTTAAGGATGATGGTGAATCTCAAGCACCGCGCTTACTTGACTTGCGTAAGGCGCTTGAACGTAATGCTGGTTTTACTAAGGAAAACCTCAAAGCAGTTCATGATTTGCGCAAACCTAAAAAGTCTAAAACAGGCGGAACTTTCTCCGACATGATGAAGCCACCGACAACGGCTGGGGAACTTTCTGACTTCACCCGTGATTTGACAGAATTAGCTCGCCAAGGTAAGTTGGAACCTGTTATTGGTCGTGAAAAAGAGATTACTCGTATGGTGCAGGTGCTCAGCCGAAAAACCAAGAACAATCCTGTTTTGGTTGGGGATGCGGGTGTCGGAAAAACCGCACTAGCTTATGGTCTCGCCCAACGCATTGCTAACGGCTCTATTCCTTATGAACTTCAAGATATGAAAGTTCTGGAGTTGGATATGATGAGCGTGGTTGCTGGGACACGTTTCCGTGGAGATTTTGAGGAGCGCATGAATCAGATTATTGATGATATTGAGGCTGATGGACATATCATTCTCTTCATTGATGAGCTACACACGATTATGGGCTCTGGTTCTGGGATTGATAGCACGCTAGATGCGGCTAATATTCTCAAACCAGCCCTCTCACGCGGTACTTTGCACATGGTTGGGGCAACGACTCAAGAGGAGTATCAAAAGCATATTGAAAAAGATGCTGCGCTGTCTCGTCGTTTTGCTAAGATATTGATTGAAGAGCCAAGTGTTGAAGATGCGTATCAAATTCTGCTGGGACTTAAAAAATCCTATGAAGATTATCATAATGTCAGCATTTCTGATGTTGCTGTTCTAACCGCTGTCAAGGCTGCGCATCGCTATTTGACTAGCAAAAATTTGCCGGATTCTGCTATTGATCTCTTAGATGAAGCCAGTGCAACAGTGCAAGGTTTGGTCAAGAAATCTGCGCCAGCTTATTTGACACCAGCAGATGAAGCTATCCTTGATGGTGACTTTGCCAAAGTGTCCAAATTGCTGAAGAAATCACGCACAGCAGCTAAACGTAGACCAACTCCTGTTACTGAAGACGACATCATGGCGACCCTCAGCAGGTTGTCTGGTATACCAGTTGAGAAATTGACGCAGGCTGATAGCAAGAAGTATTTGAATCTGGAAAAGGAATTGCACAAGCGTGTCATTGGTCAAGATGATGCTGTGTCGGCGATCAGTCGTGCCATTCGCCGCAATCAATCAGGGATCCGCACTGGCAAGCGCCCAATTGGTTCCTTTATGTTCCTTGGTCCAACAGGTGTTGGTAAGACCGAACTTGCCAAGGCTTTGGCAGAAGTTCTCTTTGACGATGAATCAGCTCTTATCCGCTTTGACATGTCTGAGTATATGGAAAAATTCGCCGCATCCCGTCTTAATGGAGCTCCTCCAGGCTATGTTGGCTACGAAGAAGGTGGCGAGTTGACAGAAAAAGTTCGTAATAAACCTTACTCTGTTCTCCTCTTTGATGAGGTTGAAAAAGCCCACCCTGATATTTTCAATGTTCTCTTGCAGGTGCTTGACGACGGAGTTTTGACAGACAGTCGTGGCCGTAAGGTTGATTTTTCAAATACTATCATCATCATGACATCTAACCTTGGAGCAACCGCTTTGCGTGATGAAAAAACAGTCGGTTTTGGTGCGCGTGATGCAGCTCATGATTATGAAGCCATGCAAAAACGCATTTTGGAAGAACTCAAAAAAACTTACCGTCCAGAATTCATCAACCGTATTGATGAAAAAGTGGTCTTCCATAGTTTGACTGGGGACAATATGCGTGAAGTTGTGAAAATCATGGTTCAGCCGTTGATTGCCACTCTTGCTGAAAAAGGCATTACTCTCAAGTTCCAACCGTCTGCTCTTAAACATTTGGCGATGGATGGTTATGATATTGAAATGGGTGCCCGTCCACTCCGCCGTACCATTCAAACTCAGGTGGAAGACAAACTCTCTGAGCTCATTCTTTCTGGCTCTCTCTCTACGGGTCAAACATTGAAAATCGGCTTGAGCAAGGATAAATTAAAATTTGATATTGTCTAAACGAAAAACTCGCATCAATGGTGCGAGTTTTGTATTTTATATCAATCTAAGTTTTTCTAATTCGCGATCAACCATATCAAAGACATGTTGCAGATCTTCAACATTGTTGACAAAGTCCAGTTTATCACCGTCAATGCGAATTTTTGGTGAGACATCATAATTGTCATACCAAGCTGGGTATTCTCCGTGGACTTGTTGGTAATATTCGTAGAGTTCAGGATTGTCAGTAATCTGTTCAAAGCTACGCCCGCGCTTGCGAATACGCTCCAGCATTTTTTCAAAAGAAACATCGATGTAAATCAAGAGATCTGGCGCTTTTTTTGGCATACCGTCTAATTCTTCCAGCATGTTAGCCAAAAGTTCTTTGTAAATATCTAGCTCGGTCTTGGTTACATTGCCATTTTTATAGTTAAGCGTCAGGAAAAGCTCATCTTCAAAAATCGAACGGTCAAGGATGTTATTGTCAGCCTTGTAGGCCTCCTTGATAGATTGGAATCGTTTATTCAAAAAGAAGATTTGCAGCAAAAAAGCGTACTTCTTAGGGTCTTGGTAATACAAATCTAAAACGGGATTGTCATCAACAGCTTCGTAAAAAACTTCTGTGCCTAAATGTTCGCCAAGTGCAGCTGCGAGAGAGCTTTTACCAGCTCCGATGGTTCCTGCTAATACTATCAACATAATTCTCCTATCTAAGTTGCCTTACTATTTTATAAAAAATGCTTGGCTTTTTCAAGGAAAATGGCAGAGGAGCATAGAAAAACCTACTCCTTCTGTTAGAAGGAGTAGGTAGGTGAGTCGTTCAACTTTGGTAAGTCTTTTGACTATTTTCCAAACGGCAGTTTTAATTGGAAATCTGACGGACTAATATGGGGTAAACATTCCCAATTCACTTTGCCAATCAATCTGTGCTTTCTGATTACCATTCAGAGAGCTGACAGAATTAATGGGCCCACCAAAACAGTGATAGGCTTCTCTAGATCTGATAGCTTGGTCTCATGCGCTGAATCTGCTATAATAGGAAAAAAGAGAGGTGAGCTGATGAGTGTTAAGGAGCGTATTTTAGAAAGTGCTAAGGATTTGATTTATCAGAAAGGCTATGTGGCCACTTCCATCAGCGACATCATGGAAGAAGCTGGTGTCGGTAAGGGGCAGCTTTATTATTATTTCAAATCTAAGAAGGAAATCGGCCTGTCTGTCACTCAAGATATTTTAGAGAGTTGGCACAAAGAATTGTTTGAGGATATTTTTGAGTCAGATAAGGCTGATGCGGATAAATTTTCGGCCATGATTGACTGGGTTTGCCAGTTTCATAAAAGCCAAACGGTATTCTATGGTTGTCCAGTTGGCAACCTGATTGTGGAGTTGTCCACCGAAGATGAGGACTTCCGTCGTCCCCTCAATGACTTTATGAACCAGTGGATAGAGAGGTTGGCTAAACTACTGCAAAATCTGCATGTTAACTGGTCAGAGGAGCAGGCACAGCTGCAAGCCCGCCAAGTCATTTCCAATATTCAAGGTAGCATAGTTATCCTCAAAGTTAGTCAAAACATCCAAGTGTTGGAAAATAATATGGTTGATTTGAAAAAGAGGTATAGTTAAAGAGGGCAGGCTTTCTGAGCCCACTGAACAGGTCATCGTTTGATGGCTTGTTTTGCTATACTAAAGATGAGGTGATGGTATGCTTGATAATCAGTTGATTTTAGATGTTAGTTCTTATTCTACTCTGTATGATATTGTCGTTCCTAAGACTCATTTTTACGGCAGCTAACGGAACTCTGTAATTTTTAGCTTTATTTATGATGAGCTAGAAAAGAATTATCGTTCTGACTTCGGACGTTGTGCCTACTCCCCTATCACAATGTTCAAGAGCTTCCTATTAAAAGACATCTATCAGTTGTCCGATGTGGATGTGGTAGAGCGCTCCTTTTCTGATATGACCTTCAAATACTTTCTTGATTTAGCTCCATAAGCCCCCGTTATTGAACTGTCTTCATTGACAAAATCAGGGAGAACAATAGGGAAATATAATCCTCAGAACCCCCACTATTTTGATGTTAATCACTGTCAAACCTGCCCCCTTCAAAAGTGGACTGTTATAAAGAAGGGGCTAAGTCTAAGACCTATTCGATAACCCTTAAAAGTGATGAACATCTTTTTCAGAAGAGGTTTCAGGAAACACCTTCTGAAAAAGAAAAGGACAAATATTGTTACAAAATAGAAGCGAAAATGCGGAGCTTAAACACAGACATGGTCTTGATGTGGCTAGGGCGTCAGGTCTTTTCAACATAGAGTTACAAGCTGCCACTGTAGTTAATATGAAGAGGATTAAAACTCTAATGAAGCAACACTATGGAAAAGCAAAGAGGAGTCTACCTCAATTATGAGATAGATTCCTCTTTTTCATTTTAGTTGAACTGTAGAGCTTGTTTTTTCAGTGGGCTCAGTTTTCTGCTCTCTTTTTTCCTTTATTTTTCCTCTTTTTTCAACCAGAGATGGTACATCTCAATCAGGTTGACGGCCATTTGTTGGGCTAGGGCGATAGAGAAGGCTTCCGAGCCTTCCAGTTCTGTTTCGCCAACTTCTTGCTTGGCTTCGTTGTAAACTTCCTTCAGGCTTTCGGCTGACAGGGTGCGTTTAAAAGCGTCAAAACTTTTCATGATAATCCTCCTTATAAGGTTTCTTAATGTAGTTGTGCAAAAATCTTTTCAACCTCATCCACGCTTTCGGCGCGGGAAACGGCTCCGCGGATTTTGGCAGCACCCGATGTGCCTCGTAGGTAATGAGGTGCTAAGCCACGGAATTCACGGACGGCAATCTTCTCGCCTTTGAGGTCAACTAGGCGCTTGAGGTGATCTTCTGCGATGCCCAGCATTTTGTCAAAGGGAAGATCTGGCAAGACTTCTCCAGTTTCAAAATAATGATTGATTTGAGTGAAGATATATGGATTGCTGCGAGCTCCTCGGCCAATCATGACAGCATCCGCACCAACTTGGTCAATCATAAACTGAGCATCTTGGACGCTTCTGATGTCGCCGTTAGCGATGAAAGGCACCTTAGTAATAGCCTTGGCAACCTTGGCTAGGGTTTCGTGGTCGCAGTGGCCGGTATACATCTGTTCACGTGTGCGCCCGTGCATGGCTAGCGCAGCAACGCCAGCTGACTCAGCAGCTAAGGCATTTTCTACTGCCAAGGTTGAGTCCGACCAGCCTGTTCGCATCTTAACCGTTAGTGGAATGTCTAGGACAGACTTGACGGTTAATACCACCGAGTAAATCTTCTCAGGGTCCTTGAGCCACATAGCACCAGCCTCGTTTTTGACAATCTTATTGACAGGGCAGCCCATGTTGATGTCTACCAAGTCAGCCTTGGTGTTGGCTTGAATGAATTCAGCCGCGCGTGCTAGGCTGTCACCGTCGCTGCCGAAGAGTTGGATAGAGACAGGATGTTCACCTTCGTCAATGTGCAACATGTGCAGGGTTTTCTCATTGTTATACTGAATGCCCTTGTCAGATACCATTTCCATAACTACCAGACCAGCGCCAAATTCCTTTGCGATGGTGCGGAAGGCCGAATTGGTCACGCCAGCCATGGGTGCAAGGACAGTACGATGGGGAATTTCCACATTCCCAATCATAAAGGAGCTGTTAAGCTTGCTCATGAATCATCTCCTCTAAGTCGTTTTCGTTAAAGTGGTGTGTTTTACCGCAGAATTGGCAGACAATCTCTGCACCATGGTCTTGGTCCTTCATCTCTTGCAAGTCTTTTTTGCCCAGAGTAATGAGAGCCGCCTCAAAGCGTTCGCGTGAACAGTCACAGGCAAAGTGTAGCTCATCCTCTGACAAGACTTTGTAGTCGTCCTCACCATAGATGGCTTCTAGCAAGGCTTCCACATGGTTGTCAGACTCTAGCAGAGTTGAGATGGCTGGCATTTCTTGGATGCGCTTTTCGTAGCGGGCGATTTCTTCCTCAGAAGCCCCTGGCAAAACTTGAAGCATGAAGCCGCCAGCGACTTTGACCTTGTCATTCTCATCAAGGAGGACATTAAGTCCAACTGCTGACGGTGTTTGCTCGCTCTCGGTTAGGTAGTAGGCTAAATCTTCGCCGATTTCCCCAGAAACCAAAGGGGTTGAGGAAGTGTAGGGGTTGCCAGTACCATAGTCGGTGATGACCACGAATTGTCCCGCACCCATGAAAGGCCCGACGATAACTTCGCCCGTCGCTGTCTTTTTGACATCCACGCCAGTATTTTGAATGTAGCCTTTGACGTGCCCTTGCGTGTCGCCAACAGAAATAATGTGCCCAAAAGAAGAATCACCAATGACCTTGACGGTCACCTTGCTATCACCCTTTTGGTTGGCAGCCAAAATCTGGTTGGCAATAAGGGTGCGTCCCAGCGCTACCGTTGAGCTAGAAAGAGTGTGATGCTTTTCTTGAGCAGTTCTGACCGTCTCCGTGCTATCCAGCACATAGGCACGGAAAGAACCTGATGTTGAAATTGATTTAATTAGTTTATCCATAGCTACTATTATAGCACATTGGCTATTTTTTGCATGCCAGCAGCCTAGCAGAAGCTCTTTTTTAGGGGAAATAAGCTGGCGCTCAAAAGCTAGCAGCCAAATGATGCCTCAACTCTCCTGACTGACAAGAAGAAAGTAGCCTTTTTATTTACAAATAGTCTCACCCTAACAAGCAAAAGCATAACTGAGACATGAGTTGTAATCAACTCTTTTAGCAAGCTTTTAACTTTCCCTTCAGTAGCTATCAGATTTTTTAGTGTGATGCTCTTCGGCACAGGGGAGCTTGGTGTAATCGAGGAACCAAGAAAAAGGAAGGAGCAGATAAGGGCAAGGAAGAGAACAAGAAAAATTCAGACAAAACAAAAGACTAGAAGTGATTAAACTTCCAGCCTTTTTGTATCTTTTATGTAGCGCTATCGGTCACATCTTCACGTTGGCGTTCAACCTCTTCTTGGACTTCCTTGCCTTCGTTGAGGAGGGCAAGGACGATTTTTTCGTCACGGAGTTTGACAGAGTCATTGATGGTTGCGGCAGATTTAACAACAGCGGCCTCCAGTTGAGCGCGTTGCTTGCGGCCGTTATCAATAGCAGCGATGATGCCATTGTTTTGAGCCACTAGACTTTCAGCTAAGGCTGTAACAGATTTGATGTTCATGGTTGGGCCTTGGGCTGTGCGTTCTAGCTGAGGAATAGCTTCCTTGCTGGTTTCAGCTAACATTTGTAGCGCAGCATTGTTGGCATTGACAATGGCATCTGCTGTCACACCAGATTTGACCGACTGTTGTAAAATACCGAGTTGGGCGATGGACAATTTCATGGTTGGAATAGTATTGCGGCGCAGCATGCCAAGCTTTTGGCGCATGTCCGAGGAAACCTTGACCATGTTGCGCATTTGCGGCGTTGTTGTCCAAGCCACATAGAGGCGGCTTAGGTACTCTGTGTGTTGTTGCTCCAAAGTATTGATGACTTCAGTCATGCGAGCTAGCTCGTCAGACTTGGTTTGGTATTCAGGAGTGGCGCTGTCTAGGGTAGCCAGTTCATTTTGCAATTTGCTGGCGCGGTTAGCACCCTCAGTTTGAGTAGCTTCGATAAAGGCAATAACGCCCACCAGATTTTCGATAGACTTGGTATTGTCTTCAATCAACATTTCAGCAGAGACGATGTTTCGAGCTAGCGTCTCTTCTTGTTTGACCACAGCTGCGGCCATGCCATCCATCTTCTGCTCAATATTTTGTGAATCAAAATAGAATTCTTGCAGGCTACTCTTGCCTTGCTTAAACATTTTTTGTAGGAAGTTTGGTTTCTTTTCTAATTCAGCTGGTTTGGCATCCTTGTATTTGGTGATGAAACCGTTGAGTTCGCGGTTGGTGTTTTTGAGCAGTTCATCCACTTGTGGGATTTCCAGTTTCTTTTGCTCCGCTAGAATGTGATTGACAGTAGTGTTAACCTCTTCAACGGCAGAACTCCCAAAGTCTAAGAGGGCATTTTGGTCAGCCACAAAGGTGTCCACAAGGGCTGGCGCCTTGGCTGTAATAGCAGCTTGTTGTTCGGGCGACAATTTTTCATAGAAGGATACTTGCCCAGTTGAGGAGGTATCCGTTGTGGCGATAATTTCAGTTGTTTTGTCAGTTTTTGCGATGGCATTGTCAGCAATTTTGTCAATGTCAAAGTTAAATGTGTCTGCCATGTTTTAGTTCCTAAGCGCTCAAAGTCCAACTTTACTTTTCTTGAGCACTTTTCCTTTCTCCAAAAAATATAGGTTAATAAATATCTGAGGCATCCGTGTCCTGAGCATAGTCCTTGTGTTTAGCATTCATCATGCGAAGGCTGACATCAAAGTCTTTCAGATCACTTTCATTAAGTTGACGCAGGGTTTCATCCAAGTCCAAATCAAATTTTTCTAGCGCAGCCTTGGCTTGGGAAAGGCGCTCCTCCGCATTATAGAAATCTTTTGGTGACTCCTTAATCTTGAGGTAACCGGCCAAGATGTCCTCGAAACGATGCATGTTAGCTTGGTGGAGGGCAGTCAGCTCGGCTTTATTGTCCATCCCCTCAATTTTATCTATGATAGCAGCGTGGTCGCGTTGGATATTGGTGTAAACTTGGTTTAGTTCAGGGGCACGCTTGAGGATATCCTTCTCTTCATCGGAGGCAGGGGCGGTCGAAGGGATAATGTCTAGCTTTTCCAGTTGCAGCTTGATGTCCTCTTCCACTTGAATAGCTTTACGAGTGACTCGTTTGTAAATGTTGAGATCCATCTTATCTTTGAGAGCTCCCGCTTCGCTTTGGATATCTTGGATTTTGGGTAATAGCTGGCGCGCAACCACAGAATATTGAGTATAATCCTTGTCATCTAGATAAGCATCCAAGAGCTTGACTTGACGGTCTGCCTGCTGGATCGTATCTTTCAAGTCCTGTAAACGCTGAGCCGTGTTGACTTTGTCTAGACGAC
This sequence comes from Streptococcus caballi DSM 19004, assembly GCF_000379985.1. Classification (GTDB taxonomy): domain Bacteria; phylum Bacillota; class Bacilli; order Lactobacillales; family Streptococcaceae; genus Streptococcus; species Streptococcus caballi. Next base: position 118,013 of record NZ_KB904063.1, read on the forward strand.
TTTGTCTCGTTGCCAAATAATAAACACCATATCCGATAGCTCCCATAACCAAAAAAGGAAGCAGGGCACCCAAGAGAGAACCCAGGACGGAGATGACAATAATAACTCCAATGATAGTTCCCAAAAGATTGCCTCGCCTTGGTGGACGATAGTATGCCATAAATTTTCTCACTTCTATTTCATTATCGTATCGTTACTATTTTATCGCAAATGCCCAGCTTGTGACAAGGATTTAACGTCTTAAAATAGAAAAATCATCTAATAAACTATTAGACGATTTGGATTATTCATGCACTTCTGGGAAGAGTTTGGCTAAAATCTTTGGTGTGATGGCTTGACCAGGCCCAGACTCGCAGTAAGTGTGCATATACATGGAAGGGTTGAAGTTCAGCTCAATACAAGTAGCATTGGGGTTTTCTTTATTTGACACCTGCTTGGCATCAGGGATAATTAAATCCACTCCGCAAGCCCAGGCGCCCATGGCTTTGGCCATATTAGCCGCTAACTGCTTATAAGAGGTATCCATGTTGTTAGTCACATCAATAGAGTCTCCACCCGTTGAGATGTTGGAATTGCGGCGTAAATCCACCTTGATACCATCAGGAAGAATATCGTCTGGCTGATAGCCTTGTTGTTCCAACATGAGCAGCTCAATGTCACCTAGGTCAATAATTTCCAGCGGCGAACGGTGGTTGCGTCCCCGTAACGGATTGGCGTTTTTGATGTCTATCAATTCACGGATGCTATGTTTGCCATCACCAACCACATTAGCAGCAACGCGCAGGAGGACAGCTTCGCATTTACCATCTAGGATAAAGAAACGGTATTCCGTTCCGTCAATGAATTCTTCCACCAGTAGTGATTGGTCTTCGGAAAAGGCTATATCTAGAGCTTTTTCATAGGCTTCTAGGTTAGTGGGTTCCTTGAAAATAGAGATACCTAGCCCAAAGTTAGTTGATTTGGGTTTGACAACGATGGCTTTCTTTTGGATTTGGGAGAAATAGCGGAGCGCCTCATCTTTATTATCAAATTCTGCTCCCGCGGGTACCGGGAAGCCAGCGGCATCCAAGATTTTCTTAGTCACAACCTTGTTAGCCATGGCCAGCGGAATGATGTAATTATCTTTTGAAGTCATGTTGCCATTCTTTACGTACTCAACATGATTACCATGCCAGAGCTTGAGAAATTGGTCACTCTCATCCAAAATGTCAAAGTTGACACCCTTTTGAATGACATCAAAAAGCAGCATCTGGGTAGATAGTTCCATAGTCTCATAACCTTTGAGTGCATAGGGTGCTTGCCAGGCATAGGCCTGAAAGGCTTGCCCTTGTTTTTGACCAAAAACTTCTAAAGAAAGTTGATTGATTTCCTTGAACAAACGCCCTCCGATAGTCAAATCAGGTTTGTCAACCTGCTCTTTCACCTTGTCTATCAAGCTCTGGTAGTAGTCTGGTAGCTGGAAGTGATTGACGACCTCTTGCATGCTTGACAGAATAGTGCCAAACGGTGCTTGCTCGGGTAATGTGTCCAAAGGATGGCTGGTAGCTATGACTTCATTAAGATTGTTGGCTTGGCTAATAGATTCGTCTATTTTGTCAACACTGTCAATCCATAGTAAAGCTAGTGTAAAGAGATGGACAGTATCTAGGGTTTCCTGAGTGATGCCCTTGTTATCAAAGGGATTGAGGTCAAAACAGCGAAACTCTAGATAAGTGATGCCTTGTTTCAGATAATCGCGGTTGTGCTTGCTGCCACGCAGACGAACAGCAGAGTAAAATTCCTTCTCGGCAATGAGGCGTTTATCGGCAACACAGTTCTCAATGTCAACAATGTATTGCTCTAGACTTTCATAAGATACCTTGACCTCATCGTGATTGACATAGCCATGAGAAGAGCTATTACGCAGGGAACGAACAGGTTTATCAAGAGGATACTCAAGGAAGCCCTGCTCTGCTATTGGCGAAGCCCCATAAAGGTAAGTCAGAAGCCAACGGAAACGCAGGAAGTTTTGTGCCAGTTTGAGATAAAGGTCATTTCTGAAATTAACCATGGAATCGTATCCGCTCTCTGCAAATAGCTGAGTAATCAAGTCCTTACCCAACTCCATATTATAGTGGATACCCGACATAGACTGTAGCAGCTTGCCATAGGTGTCAGATAAATGCTGGCGGTAATGGCGTTCAAAAGTATTTTCAAGCTTGGCAATTTGAATCTCATCCTCAGTGATTTTTGGAGGCATGGAGAGAGGCCATAAATACTCGTCTTTATTTAGAGAACGTCCAGCCACGTCTGTGATAGCGCCTAAAAATCGCAGGGCTTCCTTCGTTGATGAAGCCACAGGTGTGATGAGCTCCATCTGTGGCTCGCTGTAGTCGGTTTGGATGTAGGGGTGAAAATTGCGGCTACCTAAAACGTTAGGATGTGCTGTTTGGGCAACCTTGCCTGATTTATGGATACGCAAACTTTCTCTCTCTAAGCCAAAAGTAGCTTGGAGAATGGGGAGGGTTGACGGTGCTTGTTGTAATAGTTGGTTAAGTGACATAGCTTACCTCGCTTAAAAAAGATACCTTTATTCTAGGGGAAAGCGGATTAAAATGCAATTTTTGGCTACGGCTTACCAGAATTTTTGAATTAATTTATAGCAGAAGTCGCTTTCAGTCATTGAAAAAAGGGATGAAATTTCATATAATGAATTGTAAGACAAAACTTGCGGGTGAAATTCCTGCCGTGTCGTTTTTCAAGAAAGGTGGAGACTCTGCTATTTTCAGGGTCCGTATCGTAAACATATGACATCAGTAGTAGTTGTTGGTACCCAATGGGGGGACGAAGGTAAGGGTAAGATTACTGACTTTTTGAGTCAGGATGCAGAGGTGATTGCGCGTTACCAAGGTGGTGACAATGCTGGTCACACGATTGTTATTGATGGTAAAAAATTCAAACTGCACTTGATTCCATCAGGCATTTTCTTCCCAGAAAAAATTTCTGTCATTGGAAATGGTGTGGTGGTAAATCCCAAATCTTTGGTGACCGAGTTGGACTACCTTCATAAAGAAGGCATTGCGACTGATAGTCTTCGTATTTCAGATCGCGCGCATGTTATCCTGCCTTATCATATTAAGTTGGATTCCTTGCAGGAAGCTGCCAAGGGCGATAATAAAATTGGTACAACTAATAAGGGTATCGGTCCAGCTTACATGGACAAGGCTGCGCGTGTTGGCATCCGTATCGCCGACCTTCTTGACAAAGAAATCTTTGCGGAACGTTTGAAAGTGAATCTGGCAGAGAAAAATCGTCTTTTTGAAAAGATGTACGAATGTCGGCCACTACAATTTGATGATATTTTTGAAGAATACTATGAGTATGGTCAACAAATCAAGAATTACGTGACAGATACATCAGTTATTCTTAATGATGCGCTTGATGCTGGCAAACGTGTGCTCTTTGAAGGTGCACAAGGTGTCATGCTTGATATTGATCAAGGAACTTATCCATTTGTTACCTCTTCAAATCCAGTTGCTGGTGGTGTAACTATTGGTTCTGGCGTTGGTCCAAGTAAAATCAATAAGGTTGTGGGGGTATGTAAAGCCTATACGAGCCGTGTGGGTGATGGTCCATTCCCAACAGAACTCTTTGATGAAGTTGGTCATACTATTCGAGAAGTTGGTCATGAATACGGTACAACAACTGGCCGTCCGCGTCGTGTGGGCTGGTTTGATTCAGTTGTTATGCGCCACAGCCGTCGCGTATCGGGTATTACAAATTTGTCACTTAACTCTATCGACGTTTTGTCAGGACTTGACACGGTGAAAATCTGTGTGGCTTATGACCTTGATGGTGAACGCATTGACCACTACCCAGCAAGCTTGGAGCAGCTTAAACGTTGTAAACCAATTTACGAAGAGTTGCCAGGCTGGTCAGAAGATATCACAGGGGTCCGCAGCTTAGATGAACTTCCTGAAAATGCTCGCAACTATGTTCGCCGCGTCGGTGAATTGGTTGGTGTCCGCATTTCGACCTTCTCGGTCGGACCAGACCGTGACCAAACTAATATCTTAGAATCTGTTTGGGCAAATATTTAATGAAAAGTGAAGGAGTTGAGGCTGGTTTCCCAACTTCTTTTCTATTTAGAACGAGAGAAAATGGCTGTATTTTTACATAGTATTTCAGGAGTATTGATTATTTTAGTGATGATTGCTATCGGTTACTGGCTTAATGAACGTGGCTGGTTTGATGAGCAAGCAGCGTCCTTGATGACTAAGTTAGTCACTCAGTTGGCTTTGCCTGCTTACATGATTTATACTATCATGGCGAGATTTTCAGCCAAGGAATTATTGGAAATGCTGCCGCAACTGCACTTTCCAGCCTTGTCCATGGTTATTTTGCTGGGGATTGCTGCTGCGACAGCGCAACTTTTTGCCGTGGATAGGAAACATCGCGGTCTCTTTATTTCTATGTTTTTCAATTCTAACACGGTTTTTGTCGGTTTGCCTATCAATCAAGCGCTTTTTGGCGACAAGAGTATTCCTTATGTTTTAGTTTATTATATGTGCAATACCACCTTCTTTTGGACTATCGGGACTTATCTGATTCAGAAAGATGGTCAGAAAACGGCCAACATTGATTGGCGTTCTAGTTTGAGAAAAATATTTTCACCACCTTTGTTGGGCTTCATTTTGGGAGTTCTCTTGGTTGTGTTTAAGGTCAAACTTCCCGATTTCCTCATGAGCGATTTACAATATATTGGTAATTTAACCATTCCGCTGTCCATGCTTTTCATCGGACTTACAGTGTCAAGGGCTGGGCTTAGTCAATTAGCTCTAAAAAAAGACCATATGTTGATTCTATTCGGACGCTTTGTCATCTCTCCGCTATTGATGACGCTAATTGTCTGGCAGGCCAATCTTCCCCATCTCATGAAAGAGGTTTTTATCATCCAATCTGCCATGCCAGTCATGACCAATGCTCCGATTATTGCTAGGATGTATGATGTGGATACTGATTACGCTGCAGTCATGGTGACTGAGACTACGCTTTTGACCATGCTGGTTGTTCCCATTTTGACGTTCTTGGTTAGTACTATATAAAAAAAGAAGCTGAATGTGATGATTCAGCTTCTTTTTTTATATATTTTCTCCTGGAAGATATTTCCTGACGAGGTCTAGAAAGATTTTGGCGGACTGGCTAAGGGGGACATATTTGCGCCAATGAGGTAAATCTCGGAAAAGACATCGGGGAAGAGTGGTTTGAAGATGAAGTTGCTATCTTCGGAAGAGAAAGTCAGCTTCTTTAAGATGAAAGTATAGTCTCCGCTAGCATTGATGGGGATACGCTATCTTCTGACTGTGACAATCTTGACTGTGTCATCCTTCACAGATAGTTCGCTTGTCTATCATTTTCAAAATGCCAAGAACAATGGTGTGACCAAAGATGAAATCTCAGCAACCTTTGCCCACATTGCTTCCTATGCTAGCTGGCCAAAATCCTGGGCAGCCTTTAGTTTAGAGAAGGCTGTTTGGACAGATTGATAACTGGGCGATGCTCACGCGAGATGCGTGGGCTTTTTTGTTCTTTAGAAGTATTGCCTCTCCAGTACAGGTTTGCACACTCAGCTGTGTATATCTTGGTCTTTTTGTTTGCGCTTACAAAATATATAATAAAAGCGTAGACAAATCAATAAACTAATTTAGAAAAGGAGTCGTTATTATGAATATACTTTTAGGTATTCTTAACTGGTTCTCTCAAAACATTTTGCAACAGCCAGCTTTCTTTGTAGGTCTCTTGGTATTAGTAGGGTATCTCCTACTGAAAAAACCTCTGCATGATGTTTTTGCAGGATTTATAAAAGCTACTGTTGGTTACATGATTTTGAACGTCGGTGCAGGTGGTCTGGTTTCTACTTTTCGCCCCATCCTAGCAGCTCTTAACTTTAAGTTCAATATCGGTGCCGCTGTTATTGACCCATACTTTGGCTTGACAGCAGCTAATACTCTGATTGAAGAAAAGTTCCCTGCATTTGTCGGAACTGCTACAACAGCTCTTTTGATTGGATTCTTTTTAAATATTCTTCTTGTAGCACTTCGCAAAGTGACTAAAGTTCGTACTTTGTTTATTACTGGTCACATCATGGTACAGCAAGCTGCTACAGTTGCAATGATGCTCTTGGTTCTTATCCCAGCTTTCCGCACACCTTGGGTAGCTTCGCTTGCTGTAGGTGTTGTCTGTGGTCTCTACTGGGCAGTCAGCTCAAACATGACTGTTGAGCCAACTCAACGATTGACACACGGTGGTGGTTTTGCCATTGGTCACCAACAACAATTCGCTATCTGGTTTGTAGATAAAGTTGCTCCAAAATTTGGTAAAAAGGAAGACAATCTTGATAACCTTAAATTGCCAGCGTTCTTGAATATTTTCCATGACACAGTTGTCGCATCTGCAACATTGATGATTTTCTTCTTTGGTGCAATCCTTTACATCTTGGGTCCAGACATCATGTCTAATGCAAAAATCATCACTTCTGGTACTTTGTTTGACCCAACAAAACAATCATTCTTCATGTATGTTATTTCAACAGCTTTCACTTTCTCAGTATATCTCTTCATATTGATGCAAGGTGTACGTATGTTCGTTGCTGAATTGACAAATGCCTTCCAAGGGATTTCTGCTAAATTGCTTCCTGGTTCATTCCCAGCGGTTGACGTTGCCGCTTCATACGGTTTTGGTTCAGCTTCAGCTACCTTGTTTGGTTTCGCAACTGGTCTTATTGGTCAATTGATTACAATTGTATTGCTCATTGTCTTTAAAAATCCAGTTCTTATTATTACTGGTTTCGTTCCAGTATTCTTTGATAACGCGGCTGTTGCTGTTTACGCTGATAAACGTGGTGGTTGGAAAGCAGCAGTTGTTCTCTCATTCATCTCAGGGGTTCTTCAAGTTGCACTTGGTGCTGTAGCAGTCTCACTCCTTGGTCTTGCTTCATACGGTGGTTACCATGGTAACATTGATTTTGATATCCCTTGGGTACCGTTCGCTTATATCTTCAAATATGCTGGGGTCATCGGATATGCTCTTGTCTGCCTATTTTTGCTTGCAATTCCTCAAATTCAATTCGCAAAAGCAAAAGATAAAGATGCTTATTATCGCGGTGATGCTCCTGCTGAAGATTAATACTAATAAAAGTTTCTTGCGGAGCAGTTTTTTCTAGATGAGTGTTCAATCTCATAGGCCTTATCAAAACTATCAATCGTCTTAAACTAATAGCTTAGCTATTAGTAAAACAAAAATCGTTAAACGTTAAATGGAGGAAAATGTTATGGTTAAAGTTCTTACAGCATGTGGTAACGGAATGGGTTCTTCTATGGTTATCAAAATGAAAGTTGAGAATGCTCTTCGTCAACTCGGTGTGAGTGACATTGAATCTGCATCCTGTTCAGTTGGTGAAGCAAAAGGATTGGCTGCTAACTATGATATTGTAGTTGCTTCCAATCATTTGATTCATGAATTAGATGGACGCACAAAAGGACATCTTGTTGGTCTTGATAACTTAATGGACGATAATGAAATTAAAACTAAATTGCAAGCTATCTTGTAATCATTTGAAGTAAGGTGCTTTCAAGAGCTTGAGAGCACTTTCTCATTTAAAATGGCATTTGAAAGGAAACAATTATGAACTTAGCACAAGCTTTTAAAGAAAATAATTCTATTCGTCTTGGTTTGACAGCAAAAGATTGGAAAGAAGCGGTGAAATTATCTGTTGATCCCCTAATTGAAAGCGGCGCTGTAAAGCCAGAATATTACGATGCAATCATTGAGTCAACTGAAAAATATGGTCCTTATTATATCTTGATGCCTGGTATGGCTATGCCGCATGCACGCCCAGAAGCCGGTGTACAGCGTGATGCTTTCTCCTTGGTAACTTTGACTGAACCAGTTAAATTTACAGATGGCAAGGAGGTTCAAGTGCTTTTAGCGCTTGCAGCAACAAGTTCTAAGATTCACACATCAGTTGCTATTCCACAAATCATTGCTCTATTTGAATTGGAGAATTCTATTGAACGCCTGGTTAACTGCAAGACAGAAGACGAAGTGTATGCAATGGTTGAAGAATCTAAAAACAGCCCTTATCTTGAAGGCCTAGATTTGGACAGTTAAGAGTAAAAAAAGCTGGAAATAAGAAACTATTTTACGAAAGGATTTGATAAAATGACAAAACAATTACCTAATTTGCAAGTTGCACTTGACCACTCTGATTTGAAGGGAGCCATTACAGCTGCCGTTTCTGTTGGTAACGAAGTTGATGTTATCGAAGCAGGTACAGTTTGCTTGCTCCAAGTTGGTTCTGAATTAGTTGAAGTATTACGCAGCCTGTTCCCAGAAAAGATCATCGTTGCTGATACTAAATGTGCTGATGCTGGTGGAACAGTGGCTAAAAATAATGCTGTTCGAGGAGCTGACTGGATGACTTGTATCTGTTCAGCAACTATTCCGACAATGAAAGCAGCGCGCAAAGCGATTGAAGAAGTTCGTGGTGATCGTGGTGAAATCCAGGTAGAACTCTACGGAGATTGGACTTATGAGCAAGCACAACAATGGCTTGATGCTGGTATTTCACAAGTCATCTACCACCAATCACGTGATGCCCTTCTTGCTGGTGAAACTTGGGGTGAAAAAGACCTCAACAAGGTTAAAAAATTGGTTGATATGGGCTTCCGTGTTTCAGTAACAGGTGGCTTGTCAACAGATACACTCAAACTCTTTGAAGGTGTAGATGTCTTCACCTTTATCGCTGGTCGTGGGATCACTGAAGCTGAAGATCCAGCAGCAGCAGCGCGTGCTTTCAAAGACGAAATCCGTCGCATTTGGGGGTAAGGCCTATGGCACGTCCAATTGGTATTTATGAAAAAGCTACACCAAAGCACTTTACTTGGTTAGAACGTCTTAATTTCGCTAAGGAACTTGGTTTTGATTTTGTGGAAATGTCTGTGGATGAATCTGACGCTCGTTTAGACCGCCTCAAATGGAGCAAGGAAGAACGTCTTGAAGTGGTCAAGGCCATCTATGAAACAGGCATTCGTATTTCATCCATCTGTTTCTCAGGTCATCGCCGTTATCCGCTGGGCTCTAACGATCCTGAAAAAGAGGCTAAGTCCCTGGAAATGATGAAAGATTGTATCGAATTGGCTCAGGACTTGGGTGTTCGCAACATCCAGCTGGCTGGCTATGATGTCTACTATGAAGAAAAATCACCAGAAACTCGCGCTCGCTTTATCAAAAATTTGCGTAAAGCCTGTGATTGGGCAGAAGAAGCTCAGGTGATTCTATCTATCGAAATCATGGATGATCCTTTCATCAACTCCATTGAGAAATATCTAGCTGTTGAAAAAGAAATTGATTCGCCTTATCTTTTTGTCTATCCTGATACTGGTAATGTTTCAGCTTGGCATAATGATATTTATAGTGAATTCTACATTGGTCACAAATCAATCGCAGCCCTCCACTTGAAAGATACCTATGCGGTAACGGAAACTTCCAAAGGTCAATTCCGCGATGTGTCTTTTGGTCAAGGCTGCGTGGATTGGGAACATGTTTTTGATGTACTTAAGAAAACTAATTATAATGGTCCTTTCCTTATCGAAATGTGGTCTGAAAATTGTGAAACAGTAGAAGAAACCAAGGCTGCTATTAAAGAAGCTCAAGATTTCCTCTACCCATTAATAGAGAAAGCGGGGTTGTGTTAATGTTAGCACCTGAACTCAGAGAACGAGTATATAAAGCGAATATGGAATTGCCAGAACATGGTTTAGTTAAGTTCACTTGGGGCAATGTTTCGGCTATTGATCGTGAAAAAGGCTTAATAGCGATTAAGCCTTCTGGTGTGGACTATGCTAAATTGTCTCCAGAAAACATGGTTGTAACAGATTTAGATGGAAATATTTTAGATGGGGATTTGAACCCTTCATCTGACCTTTCTACTCATGTCGAATTATATAAAGCATTTCCAGAAGTTGGTGGGATTGTTCATACCCACTCAACAGAAGGCGTGGCTTGGGCTCAGGCAGGTCGTGATATTCCTTGCTATGGAACAACTCATGCAGATACTTTCTATGGACCAATTCCATGTGCGCGTGCTCTTACACCTGAAGAAATCAATGGTGAGTACGAAAAAGAGACTGGTAAAGTCATTATCGAAGAATTTGCAAAACGTGGGTTAGATCCATTGGCAGTTTCTGGTGTAACTGTTCGTAATCATGGGCCGTTTGCTTGGGGCAAGGATGAAAAGTCAGCTGTCTACAATGCAGTTGTTCTTGAGGAGGCCGCTCGTATGGCTCGTTATACGGAAAGTATTAACCCACAAGTTGAAGAAGTCCCTCAGGCCTTAAAGGATAAACATTATCTCCGTAAACATGGTAAAAATGCTTATTATGGTCAAAAAGGCGATCAACATTAAGGTAAGAAGGAAATTGATTCTAGATTCATATGATTGCTTCTTGTTTTTCAAGTTATTAATAAAATAAAGTAGATCTTCATCTTTTGTGAGGGCCTACTTTATTAGGAGGAGCTATGCGGAAATTTTCACAAGACATGGTAACAGAGGCAGCCTATTATTTGGAAATTATTTTATCTCTTGTTTTAGCACTTGCTATGCTATTTTCTCATTTTCGTTATTAAGTGATTTAACAGGACTTGGAATCACTACAGATAATGTTAACAAATTATATCAATCGTTTTTGGGTAGAGCAATGGCACTAGCTGTGGGGATTGAACTTATCAAGATGTTTTCTAAACCATCTCCTAATACAATTATTGAAGTGCTTGTATTTGCCTTAGTCAGGCAGCTAATTGTTAAACGTACTTCTATCTTAGATTTTTTGTTGGGAGTTCTAGCGGTTGCCATTCTGTTTGCAGTGAGAAAATATCTATTTACTCAGTTTGATGATTCTAACAATCTTGTTATGCGAGCTAGTCAGAAGGTTAAGCTGGCTAATGTCATTGCACGTGTTCATATTGAGGCTGAAAAGTCTGAGACTTTACGTGATTTTGTAACTAGAAAACTCCTTGAAGAAGATAAAACAATTCGATTGGTGCATGTGTTTATCTCAACAATGTCGCTCTTCATATTGATAATATGCAGGGTAACTTGATTACCCGTGTAGAAATTATGAGGGACTTACAGTAAGCGATAAAAGGAGTCTTATGCTATAATGATAACGAATTCAGAAGGGAGGAGAAGATTATTTTAGACAAAAAAAGTTATGATCTTCTGTCCTATATTTTGACATTGGATGAGTATGAGACCATTATGGTTATTTCAAATCATCTTAATCAGTCCAGGCGAAAGGTCTATTATCATTTAGATAAAATCAACGAGGCGCTACCAGACGGTGTTGAGAAGATTGTTAGCTACCCTCGGATTGGTATCAAATTGACTGCTGAACAAAAAGCAGCTTGTCGTCGCATGTTAGATGAGTTGAGCATTTATTCTTATGTGATGAGTGTTAGTGAGCGCATTAAGATGCTGTTGACTTACATTGCCATTTCAAAGGAACGGGTTACCCTTGAAAAACTTGTACAGCTAGGAGCCGTTTCGCGCAATACGATTTTAAATGACTTGAATGATATTAGACACCAATTGGTGACTAACGAATATGATATTCAACTGCATGTGACTAAGGCCCGTGGTTATTATCTTGACTGCCATCCACTATCTAAAATTCAATTTCTTTATCGTCTTTTGTATGATATTCATACGTCTGGCAATCAGGAATTTATTAACATTGTTAGAGAACGAATTATTGATTTAACTGGCTTTGATCGTTATTTCTCACCTGAGGTCAAGCACTATTTGCGCCAGCAATTATCCTCAGCCCAAGAAAGTTTGGGAAAAAAGATTAATGGTAAGGACAGTCAATTTATGGAGCAAATTCTGCCCTATCTTCTTTTAAGTTATCAAAGTATTGATATGACAGACAAAGAGAAAGAACTGATACAACGAGATTTTAGTATCACTTGGGATCGTAAGGAGTATAGGCTGGCACATCAGATATCAGATGATCTAGCCGAAAAATTTGATATTCATTTAGATGAGATTGAAGTTAGTTTGATTGCTATGCTACTCCTGTCTTTTAGAAAGGATAGTGATAGCAATAACGAAAGCTCTGATTATGATGATATACGTTTAGTTTTGAGTAACTATCTTGATGCTATTACCAAGGCCTATGGTTTAGTTTTCAATCACAGAGATGCCCTTCTCAATCAGCTGATTACGCATTGTAAAGCTTTGCTTTATCGCAAGACTTATGGTATTTTGTCCATCAATCCTTTAACTAAATATATTAAGGCAAAGTATGATTCTCTTTTCAAAATCAGTAAGTCTAAAATTGCCATTTTAGAAGAAGCTTGGCTAATCCAGATGACCGACGATGATATTGCCCATATTACGATTCATTTAGGAGGCGAATTGCAGCGAGATGAGGATACTTTTAATCGCAATAAGCATGTGGTTATTGTCTGTGATGAAGGAATTGGTGTTCAGAAATTACTCTTAAGTCAATGTCGAGACTACCTTAATTATTGTGAAATTGATGCTGTGTTTACTTCGGAGCAGTTTCACAGTGTGAGCGACCTCGTGACCGTCAACGCAGTTATCTCTACTAGCGATGCCATTGATAGCTGTTTTCCAGTGATTGTGGTACACCCGATTTTGAGTGATGACGATATGATTAAGTTAATCCGTTTCTCAAATAATCGTGATCTTAGAGAGGAAAGTCGCTTTGACCATAAATTAGAGCTATGCTTACTTCCTTACATTTCAGATTCCAAGGAACGTTACATTCTGAAATCCCAAATTGAAAGACTGGTGAGTCAGGAATTAATCGGTGGAAATCCAGTAGTTGACTAATATTTTAGATAAATCCTTCCTAGTACAGGTAGGATTTTTTTCTTAAAGAGGCATAGAAACACTCTATTTTTAGCCTTTAGCACTTCAGCCCACTTTTGCACACTCGTCTGTGTATATCTTGGTCTTTTTTGAAAACGTTTTTAGAGATATACTATTACTGTAAACAAACAAAATAGTAATTTTCACGAGGGGGAAATGTAAAATGGCTAATGTTAAAGATATTACAAGAGAATCATGGATTTTAAGCACATTCCCAGAATGGGGAACTTGGCTCAACGAAGAAATCGAAGAAGAAGTGGTGCCAGCAGGCAACTTCGCCATGTGGTGGCTAGGTAACTGCGGTGTTTGGATTAAAACACCTGGCGGAGCAAATGTTGTTATGGACCTCTGGTCAAACCGTGGTAAATCTACTAAAAAAGTAAAAGATATGGTTTGGGGTCACCAAATGGCCAACATGGCTGGTGTTCGTAAGTTGCAGCCAAACCTTCGTGTCCAACCAATGGTTATCGATCCATTTGCCATTAATGAATTGGATTACTATCTTGTATCTCACTTCCATAGTGATCATATTGATATCAATACAGCAGCGGCAATCGTTAACAATCCAAAATTAGACCATGTTAAATTTGTAGGTCCATACGAATGTGGTGAAATTTGGAAAAAATGGGGGGTTCCAGAAGATCGTATCGTTGTTATTAAACCGGGTGAAAGCTTTGAATTTAAAGATATCAAAGTGACAGCTGTTGAATCCTTTGACCGTACTTGTCTGGTAACACTTCCAGTTGAAGGTGCTAAAGAAAACGATGACAATCTTAAAGGACTTGCCGTGACTGATGAAGAAATGGCTCGCAAGGCTGTCAACTATATTTTTGAAACACCTGGTGGAACCATCTATCACGGTGCTGACTCTCACTTCTCAAACTACTTTGCTAAACACGGTAAAGATTTTGATATTGATGTTGCCATCAACAACTATGGTGACAATCCGATAGGTATTCAGGATAAGATGACCTCTATTGACCTTCTTCGTATGGCTGAAAATCTTCGTGCTAAAGTTATCATCCCTGTTCACTATGATATCTGGTCAAACTTCATGGCATCAACAGATGAAATTTTGGCTCTTTGGAAAATGCGTAAAGAACGCTTGCAATATCAATTCCATCCATTCATTTGGGAAGTCGGCGGTAAATACACTTATCCACAAGATAAGGACAGAATTGAATACCATCACCCACGTGGATTTGATGATGCCTTTGAATATGATTCTAACATTCAATTCAAAGCACTTCTGTAATCCAAGTTGCTTCTTACCTGAGCAAATATGATGTTGGTAGACTTGGTTTAACCTGCAACATACTTGAAGTGGAACATGAAGACTCAATTTAATTAACAATTCAATACCTGCATGTCGCACGATGTGCGGGTATTTTAAACGAAAAAGAAAGGAATTTTTATGTCAGATTTATCTGTTAATGCTATTCGCTTTTTAGGTATAGATGCCATTGAAAAATCTAAATCTGGTCACCCTGGTGTGGTTATGGGTGCGGCACCCATGGCTTACAGTCTTTATACAAAACACCTTCGCGTTAATCCTGCTGTTCCAAACTGGATTAACCGCGACCGCTTTATTCTTTCGGCAGGGCATGGCTCAATGTTGCTTTATGCTTTGCTACATTTGTCAGGTTTTGAAGACGTTTCAATTGATGAAATTAAGAATTTCCGTCAATGGGGTTCTAAAACACCTGGACATCCAGAATTTGGTCACACCATGGGTGTGGATGCCACATCTGGCCCTCTTGGTCAAGGTATTTCAACCGCTGTTGGTTTTGCGCAAGCAGAACGTTTTCTAGCTGCTAAATACAATCGTGAAGGTTATCCAATTTTTGACCATTATACTTATGTTATCGCTGGTGATGGTGACTTCATGGAAGGTGTATCTAGTGAGGCATCTTCCTATGCAGCTAAGCAAAATCTTGATAAGTTGATTGTTCTTTACGATTCAAATGATATCTGCTTGGATGGTGAAACAAATGATGCTTTTACGGAAAATATCCGTGCTCGCTACGACGCCTACGGCTGGCATACAGCCTTGGTTGAGGACGGGACAGATATCAATGCTATTAGCTTAGCCCTTGAAGAAGCTAAAGCTGCTAACAAACCAAGTTTGATTGAAGTGAAAACGGTTATTGGATACGGTGCTCCGAGTAAAGGTGCTACCAATGCCGTTCACGGTGCACCTCTTGGTGCTGAAGAAGCTGCTGCAACACGTAAGAATCTTGGTTGGGATTATGCACCATTTGAAGTACCTAAAGAAGTTTACGCTGATTTCAAAGAAAATGTTGCCGACCGCGGTCGTACTGCTTACGATGCTTGGTCAAACCTTGTTGGTGAGTATCGTCAAGCTTATCCAAATCAAGCGCGTGAAGTGGATGCTATTATTGCCGGGGAAGACCCTGTGACTATTACTGAAGCTGATTTTCCGACTTATGAAAATGGATTCTCGCAAGCGACTCGTAATTCATCACAAGATGCCATCAATGCAGCTGCGGCTGTTTTGCCAACTTTCTTAGGTGGTTCAGCTGACTTGGCACATTCAAATATGACCTATATCAAAGAAGATGGGCTTCAAGATGCTGACCACCCGCTTAACCGTAATATTCAATTTGGTGTCCGTGAATTTGCCATGGGTACAGTCCTCAACGGTATGGCGTTGCACGGAGGACTTCGTGTTTACGGTGGTACTTTCTTCGTCTTCTCAGATTATGTAAAAGCTGCGATTCGTCTGTCAGCTCTGCAAGGCTTACCGGTTACTTATGTCTTCACTCATGATTCTATCGCAGTTGGTGAAGATGGTCCGACTCATGAACCAATCGAACACTTGGCTGGTTTGCGTGCTATTCCTAACTTGACCGTCCTTCGTCCAGCGGATGCACGTGAAACGCAAGCAGCATGGTGCTATGCTTTGACAAATAAGACAACGCCAACGGCGCTTGTTTTGACCCGCCAAAATTTAGAAGTAGAAGAAGGTTCAAGTTTTGCTTCAGTAAGTAAAGGAGCGTATGTTATTTACGAATCAGGGCCAGACTTTGATACCATTCTTTTGGCATCTGGTTCAGAAGTTAATTTGGCTGTCAAAGCAGCTAAAGAATTGGTTGCTCAAGGTGCTAAGGTGCGTGTGGTTTCTGTACCATCAACAGATCTTTTTGAGACACAACCAGATGGCTACAGAGAAGCCATTTTGCCAAAAGCAGTTCGCCGTCGTGTAGCCATTGAAATGGCTGCAACACAGCCTTGGTACAAGTATGTAGGTCTTGATGGTAAAGTGATTGGAATTGACAAATTTGGGGCATCCGCACCAGCAGCCGAAGTTATTGAAAAATATGGTTTTACGGTTGAAAATGTAGTTAATACGGTCAAGAGTTTGTAATAGACTCACCTAATTTTTGCTAGCCTCTCATCGGCTAAGCAATCCATTTAACGATTTTTCAATATTACCACTTCACAAGAATGATGAAGAAACAAACCCTTTCTCTTGTTTAGTCGATGATGTTTTATAATATTTTTACAAATTTAGTTGAGATGCAGAATTGCAGTCAGGACTATGCTAGCACAGCCATAATCTCTTATTGTGCTTATCCTAGCTTCATCTGAGTCTCTACTGAATTAATCACTGAAAAATCATTAAACACAGGTCAATATGATCTGTGTTTTTAAACTTCTTATAAAGAAAAATGATAGCCAACAATAAAAAAGTTAAATAGCTAAAAATGTTGAGTTTAAAAGGGTTGCAGGATATAATAAATTTAATCAAATAAGCATCATGTTGATAAGAAAAGTAAGAGCGAAAACTTACTCAGAGAGCCTTTATCTGGTGAAAAAAGGTTAAGTTAGCGGTTTGAAAATGGTCTTTGAATGATAACAGTCAAGGTTGCTACCGAAATTGTTACGGGTAAGCCCGATACAGCTTTCCAGTATATCAAGTTTTCTTGTGTACTGACAGAGTTGGTGTTTGTGAGAATACCAAGAATTCAAGGTGGTAACGCGTTTTCACGTCCTTGCAAGGCATCGGTCTTGTGGGGCTTTTTTATTGGTATGGTGTAAGGAGGATCTTTATGACGGAAAATAACTTCGTTATCAAGATAGTGGAAATCGGAAGATGCACAGTTTTATATCAATAATATCGCAATAAAAGGAGAAAATTATGACAAATTTACAAGCGGCTTATCAAACGTTGAAAGAGGCACAGTGGGTGGATTTAACGCATCAGATTAATGAAACAAGTCCCCACTTTCCCGCGCTCCCAGCCTTGAAAAAGCAGGATATTTTCACACTAAAAGATGGTTTTCATGTTCAGGAATTTTCAGTTGTAAGGCAATATGGAACGCATATTGATGCGCCAATTCACTTTGTTGAAGGTGGACGCTGGCTAGATGAAATTGATCTGAAAGACTTTCTTTTGCCACTTTATGTTATGGACAAGTCTCAGGCTGTTGCGAAAAATCCCAATTATGAATTGACCAAGGAAGATGTTTTGGCATTTGAAGCAGAAAATGGTCAGATTGAGGCGGGGAGTTTTGTGGCCTTTCGCAGCGACTGGTCCAAGCGTTGGCCTGACCAAGATGCTATTCGAAATCTGAATAGTCAAGGCATTCAGCAAACGCCGGGGTGGTCTCATGATGCTTTGGAATTTTTGATTCACGAACGCCATGTCAAAGCTGTTGGGCATGAGACGCTAGATACGGACAGTGGCCGTGCGGCGGCACAGAATGGTCGCTTGGTAGAAGAATATTATCTTTTAGAGCAGGATATTTACCAGTTGGAGTTGCTGACTAATCTTGACCAAGTGCCTGCAAGTGGTAGTTTGATTGCGATTGCTTTTCCACACTGGGAAAAAGCAACAGGGTCACCAGTCCGAGCAGTGGCTATTATCAATGATTGAGTGCTCAGCGCAGCTATTTTCCAGCCAAAGTGCAAGGGCTCTAAGCGCTTTTTAAGTCGCTTCTATGTTATAATAGATTCATGGAAAACAAGAAGAAATTACTATTGATTGATGGGTCTTCTGTTGCCTATCGTGCCTTCTTTGCACTTTACCAACAGATTGACCGTTTTAAAAATGGCAACGGTCTGCACACCAATGCTATCTATGGCTTTCATCTCATGCTAAACCATCTGCTAGAACGTGTGCAACCGACACATGCTTTAGTGGCCTTTGATGCTGGGAAGACAACCTTTCGTACGGAGATGTTCACAGACTACAAAGCGGGGCGTGCTAAGACGCCTGAGGAATTCCGTGAGCAGTTGCCTTACATTCGTGATATGCTAAAAGGATTAGGTATCCGCTTCTATGATTTAGAAAATTATGAGGCTGATGATATCATCGGGACTTTTGATAAGCTGGCTGAAAACGAAGATGAATACGAGGTAACTATTGTCTCAGGTGACAAGGACTTGATTCAGCTGGCGGACAATAATACTGTTGTTGAGATTTCTAAGAAGGGTGTAGCAGAATTTGAAGAATTTACTCCTGCCTATCTCATGGAAAAAATGGGCATCACGCCAAAACAGTTTATTGACCTCAAGGCGCTTATGGGAGATAAGTCAGATAATATCCCTGGTGTGACGAAAATCGGTGAGAAGACTGGACTCAAACTGCTCCTAGAACATGGTAGTCTGGAAGGTATCTATGAGAATATTGATTCCTTCAAGGCTTCCAAGATGAAAGAAAATCTCATCAATGACAAGGAACAGGCTTTCTTATCTAAGACTTTGGCGACTATTGATACTCAAGCGCCTATCACTATTGGATTGGACGATATTACTTATGCTGGACCAGATGTGGCTACCTTGAGTAAGTTCTACGATGAGATGGATTTCAAGCAGTTCAAGTCTAAGCTGGATTTGAGTGGTCAAGTTGAAGAACGCGAGATTAGCTATACTGAGGTGACTCAGGAATCTGATCTTGCCGTATTAGCAGATGATTTTTTCTATTTTGAGATTTTGGGTGAGAATTACCACACCGAAGAGCTGATTGGTTTTGCTTGGGGGAATAGCAGAGCTATCTATGCTAGTACCGATATAAACTTACTCAAATCTCAGGCTTTTAGGGCTGCCTTTGCTCAACCTATCAAGACCTATGACTTCAAACGCAGCAAGGTTTTGTTAAGTCATCTGGGGATTGATTTGGTTGGCGCTAAGTTTGATAGTCGTCTTGCCAAGTACCTACTGTCCACCGTTGAAAATAATGAATTATCAACCATTGCGGAGCTTTATGGCAAATTCCCACTAGCTAGCGACGAAGTGGTCTATGGTAAAGGAGCTAAACGCGCCATTCCCGAAAAAACTGTCCTGCTCAGTCACTTAGCTAAAAAAGTGCAAGTGTTGCTGGAGACTGAACAGCCTATGACTGACCAGTTGAACCAAAACGATCAGCTGACGCTTTTGACGGAGATGGAGCAGCCTCTGGCTAATGTTCTAGCCAAAATGGAAATCGCAGGCATTAAGGTAGAGCGTCAGACTTTAGAAGCTATGCAAGCTGAAAATGAAATCACTTTGGGTCAGCTGACTGAGGATATCTATGAGCTAGCAGGTGAAGAATTTAACATCAATTCGCCCAAGCAGCTGGGAGTCATCCTTTTTGAGAAATTACAGTTACCTTTGTCAGCCACTAAGAAAACTAAAACGGGCTACTCAACAGCTGTGGATGTTCTAGAAAAATTAGCGCCAATCTCACCGCTGGTTTCTAAGATTTTGGAATACCGTCAAGTGGCTAAAATTCAATCAACTTACGTCATTGGACTGCAGGATTCTATTCTCCAAGATGGCAAAATTCACACGCGCTACTTGCAAGATTTAACTCAGACAGGTCGTTTATCTAGTGTGGATCCGAATTTGCAGAATATCCCTGTTCGTCTTGAACAAGGTCGTCTTATTCGTAAGGCTTTCGTACCTGAGTGGAAGGATAGTCATTTGCTTAGTTCTGATTATTCACAGATTGAACTGCGTGTACTGGCACATATCTCAGGTGATAAGCATCTGATTGAGGCATTTAGACAAGGGGCTGATATTCATACGTCAACAGCCATGCGTGTCTTTGGCATTGAAACAGCAGAGGACGTGACGCCAAATGATCGTCGCAATGCTAAAGCTGTCAATTTTGGTATTGTTTATGGTATTTCAGACTACGGTCTGGCTAATAATCTGGGGATTCCACGAAAAGTCGCTAAGCAGTACATTGACACTTACTTTGAGCGTTATCCTGGCATTAAAAATTACATGGATAGTATTGTGCGTGAGGCAAAAGACAAGGGTTATGTTGAAACACTCTTCCATCGCCGTCGTGAATTACCGGATATCAATTCTCGTAATTTTAACGTGCGTAGTTTTGCGGAGCGGACAGCTATCAATTCACCTATTCAAGGCAGCGCAGCCGATATTCTCAAAATTGCAATGATTAACTTGGACAAAGCGCTGGTTGAAGGTGGTTTCAAATCTAAAATGTTGCTGCAGGTGCATGATGAAATCGTCCTTGAGGTACCAGATAATGAACTGGAAATTGTGAAAAATCTGGTTAAGGAAACCATGGAGTCAGCTATTGACTTGTCGGTGCCTTTAGTTGCTGATGAGAATGCTGGTAAAACTTGGTATGAGGCTAAGTAAAAAATAGTGAGGGCTAAAGAGGAGGTTCTAAGATGACTTATGAATTTCAAAATCCTGAACAAGCTGTTATTAACGACTACTTGAAGAAGGCTAAAACGATTGCGATTGTTGGTCTGTCTGCTAGAGAAGAAACGGCAGCCTATGGTGTAGCAAAAGTCCTGCAGGAAGCTGGTTACAAGATTATCCCTGTCAATCCGCGTGCGGCTGGTAGTCAGATTCTTGGCGAAGCTGTCTATGCAAGTTTGCAGGATGTCCCTGTCCACATTGATATTGTGGATGTCTTCCGTCGTAGTGAATTTTTGGCCGACGTGGCTAGAGATTTCATTGAAACGGATGCGGATGTCTTCTGGGCACAGCTTGGGCTGCAAAGTCGAGAAGCAGAAGAGGTTTTACAGACAGCTGGACGTGACAAGATTGTTATGAACCGTTGTCTTAAAATTGAGTATCGTCAGCTGGACTAAGTTAGTATGAGCTGAGTCCGTTCCATTTTGATTGAGCCTTTTTTCCTCTCAAATCATGAAATTGTGATATAATACTTGTGATAAAAAGGATAAGGAGAGGCTTATGGACCCTCATTCACATCATCATCAACCCTTAGATGCCTATGAAAATGTCCTAGAGCATCTGAGATCCAAACATATTCGTATTACAGAGACGCGCAAGGCCATCATTGCCTATATGGTTAATAGTCGTGAACATCCTAGCGCAGAAAAGATTTACCAAGATCTTTTGCCTAGCTACCCTAATATGAGCTTAGCGACGGTCTATAATAACTTGAAAGTATTGGTTGACGAAGGGTTTGTTTCTGAGCTCAAGCTCTGCAATTACAGCACGACATACTATGATTTCATGGGACACCAGCATATCAATATTGTTTGTGATTCTTGCGGTAAAATTACTGATTTTATGGATGCGGAAGCTATTGATATTAGCAAGGAAGCCCATGAGCAGACTGGCTATAAAATCACTAATATCCAAATTTTAGCTTACGGTATTTGTCCAGAATGTCAGGCTAAGCAAAATCAAAAGAAGTTAGATTAATCAATCTAACTTCTTTTTTTGCATTATGCCATAAAAAATTTGCCTACTGTTTTAAAGTTTTAGACGAAGATAAGTTTTCTTGCCTTTTAATTAATTCCTCGTAAAATACCAATCGGGCAGTTGTCACGTAAGGCAGTAGGTAAAAATAAACTAGTCCGAAAGTCAGGGCAGTTAGGAGATACCATCCGATGAAACTCAGTTCCAGAAGGAACAATTTCCATTTGTAGCCCTTCATCAACTGGCTGCTCTCGGCTAAAATTTGTCTAGATCCTTGGTAGGTTCCGCTGGTGTTCTTGTCGTACAAGATATACTCTGCCATGCTATAAGCATAGGTCTTAATCATGACTATTCCTAATCCAGCTAGATAAATAAGGCCACCTAAGCTTATCAAAATCCATGGAATAACTCCAATTATCTGAAGACCTGTTGGCAGTAAGAAAAAAATTCCTAAACCAATTAACGCTAATCCTGCTGCCCAAATGAGAGACCAGAGGAAAATATAGAACCATCTCAAAAGTAGGGTCAGTAGGAGTTTTGAAAATATTTCAGCCGAGAAGACTAGATTAGCATCGGCAAAGCTGACAACATCTCGTTTTTTCCGTATATAGTCTAGCATGGTATAGCTGGCTGAAGTAACAAAAAGAGCCAGCAGTAAGTCAATTAGCAGAGGGAAGAAACTAGCCGATGCAGAAATAGAAATTCCTTGCAAAGAAACAAGAGTCTGGTGAACACTCAAAGTTCCTGAAAAAATAGACAAGAGAATGGCAGTTAGAAAAAGCTGATATTTTCCTGATAGATTTTGAAGAATTTCTCTTGCTCGTTGGCGAATATCATAAGATTTCATAAAAGGTTCTCCTTTGTCCTCACATTATACCACATTTAGAGCGAAAGCATGACAAGTGCTCGAATTTTTGATAGAATTGATAAGGTTTGTGACCTCTTTGAGACGCTTGTGAAATAGCAGAGCTGACTGACAAGCTCGGGGTTACTTGAAAAAAGTCAGGACTGTTTTTCCTGAAGTATAAGGAGCTATATAGAAATGTCAGATTATCCGATTAAATATCGTTTAATTAAGAAAGAGAAACACACTGGAGCTCGCTTGGGTGAGATTATCACGCCACATGGGACGTTCCCTACGCCAATGTTTATGCCGGTTGGAACGCAGGCTACGGTCAAAACGCAGAGCCCAGAAGAACTTAAAGAAATGGGTTCAGGTATTATTCTATCAAATACTTATCACCTATGGCTGCGCCCTGGCGATGAATTGATTGCCCGTGCTGGCGGCTTGCACAAATTCATGAACTGGGACCAAGCTATCCTGACAGACAGTGGTGGTTTTCAGGTTTATTCCTTGGCGGATAGCCGCAACATCACCGAAGAAGGTGTAACCTTCAAAAACCACCTCAATGGTGCTAAGATGTTCCTGTCGCCTGAGAAGGCTATTTCTATTCAAAATAATCTAGGTTCTGACATCATGATGTCTTTTGATGAATGCCCTCAATTCTACCAGCCCTATGATTATGTCAAAAAGTCAATCGAACGCACCAGCCGTTGGGCAGAGCGTGGACTTAAAGCCCATCGTCGTCCGCATGACCAGGGTCTCTTTGGGATTGTACAAGGTGCAGGTTTTGAAGATCTGCGTCGCCAGTCAGCACATGACTTGGTAGGTATGGATTTCCCAGGTTACTCCATTGGTGGCCTAGCTGTTGGTGAATCTCACGAGGAAATGAATGCCGTGCTGGATTTTACAACACCACTTTTGCCTGAAAACAAGCCGCGTTATCTTATGGGAGTTGGGGCGCCTGATAGTCTGATTGATGCTGTTATCCGTGGTGTCGACATGTTTGACTGTGTACTTCCAACGCGTATCGCTCGCAACGGAACCTGCATGACCTCGGAAGGCCGCCTAGTTGTCAAAAATGCTCAATACGCAGAGGATTTCACCCCACTTGATCATGATTGTGATTGTTACACATGCAAAAATTACACACGTGCCTACATTCGTCACTTACTTAAGGCTGACGAAACTTTTGGCCTACGCCTGACCAGCTACCACAACCTTTACTTCTTGGTCAATCTCATGAAGAAAGTCCGCCAAGCTATTATGGATGACAACTTGCTTGAATTCCGCGAAGATTTTGTAGAACGCTATGGTTACAATAAGAGCGATCGTAATTTCTAATACATTATGAAGCTTGAAACGATTGTTTCAGGCTTTTTTTACTTGAATTCCAAAAAGTGTCAACCTATATATAAAAATAGGTTGACTAAAATAAAATGAAGTAGTATACTTTGTTAAATGGTTGGTGATTATAATGATTTATGGAATTGATTTTGATAGTGAGGGAAGATGCCAACACTATCACACAGAACGTGACGTTGTTGCTTTGAAGTGTGGCAAGTGTCAGGAATATTTTGCTTGTTATCAGTGTCATGACCAGTTGCGAGATCACCCTTTTGAGCCTGTTTCAGTAGACGATGATGCACCGGTGCTTTGTGGCAGTTGTCGTCATACGTTAACTTTTACGGAGTATAAAAAAGGGTTTTGTCCTTATTGTCACCAAGCCTTTAATCCAAAGTGTCAGCTACATGAGACTATTTATTTTTCAAGGAGTTACTAATGAAAGATACAAGAAGTTTACTTTACATTGCCATGATGGCAACTGTTCTTATCGTTCTGGGCTTTATTCCAGGAATTCCCTTAGGTTTTATCCCTGTTCCCATTATTTTACAAAATTTGGGTGTTATGTTAGCGGGAGTTCTTTTAGGTGGGAAAAAAGGAAGTTTATCTATCCTTTTGCTTTATTTGCTTGCCTTGTTTATTCCTGCTTTTTCTGGGAATACACTCTTACCTGTTTTAGCAGGGCCAACAGCGGGGTATGTCATTTCTTGGGTCTTTGTTCCTTTACTGGTTGATTTTGGTTTGAAACGTTTCAATAAGCCTTCCCTCTTACTCCAATTTGTCGTTATTTTTCTCGCTGGAGTTATCTTTGTGGACTTTATCGGTGCGGCATGGTTAGCGTCTTACACCCACATTTCCCTTGCCAAGTCCCTTCTGTCAAATCTGATTTTTATTCCTGGAGACACTATAAAAGCTGTTATTGCCACTATTATTTCTTATAAATTTGCGGGTAGCCTCAATGTGAAAAATAAAATATAGATAATTGAGAGAGAAGGTTAATCAGCCTGTCTTTCTCTTTTTTGATATAATAGAGCTATCAAGTACAAAGAAGGTGTTTTTATGAAACTAACAACGCTTGGTTGCTGGGGGGCCTACCCTTATAAGGACGGTGGAACAACCTCTTATCTGCTGACAGGTCATGATGGTTTTCAGCTGCTGGTTGATTGCGGCAGCCGTGCTGTGACAGAGCTGGAAAAGGAAATCAGTCCGTTAGAATTAGATGCGGTTATCATTTCCCATTATCATCCTGACCATGTAGCTGACTTGGGGGTACTGCGCCACTATTTTCAACTTTATCCCAAGCATCTCTGGGAGCCTAAGATTTTGCCCATCTACGGACATGATGAGGATGCCTACGAGTTTGGCAAACTGACTCTTGATGGTGTCTCGCAGGGTCTGGCTTATGATGTTAAGGGTGTGCAGCAAATCGGACCTTTCGACATCACGTTCATTAAAACAGTGCACCCTGTGCCTTGCTATGCCTTTCGTATTGTAGAGCATGCAACAGGGCAAGTATTTGTCTTCACGGGTGACACAGGTTATTTTGATGATTTGGCGCAATTTGCCGCAGGCGCTGACCTCTTTTTGGCGGATGTTTACCTTTACGAAGGCAATGAAAATCACATCGCTCATTTGACGACTAAGGAGGCTGGAGAAATTGCTAGCGCGGCTAAGGTAAAACGTCTAGTCTTGACCCACATGCCGCCAGTACCGCCAGCAGGCATTGCTCCAGACAACCATCTAGAAATCCTCAGAAGCCAGACTGAGGCCTACTCAAATGGCATTCCGGTAGAATTGGCTGTGCCCCATAAATCATGGGAAATCGGTGACTGCTGATGACCGATTTCACTCAGGCAGAAAAAGAGTTTTTTATGGCAGAAGCCTTGAAAGAAGCTCAAAAATCACTAGCTAAAGAAGAAATTCCCATCGGCTGCGTTATCGTCAAGGACAGCCAGATTATTGGTCGCGGTCACAATGCGCGTGAGGAACTTAATCAAGCTATTATGCATGCCGAAATTATGGCTATCAACCAAGCCAATATCTATGAAGGAAATTGGCGCCTGTTGGATTGTACGCTCTTTGTGACCATTGAGCCCTGTGTCATGTGCAGTGGAGCCATTGGCTTGGCACGCATTCCACAAGTTATCTATGGCGCCCCAAATGCTAAATTTGGCGCTGCCGGCAGCCTTTATAACATTCTAACCGATGAGCGTCTCAATCACTGTGTGAAAGTAGAGACAGGGGTTCTTGAGGAGGATTGCGCAGCAATTATGCAAAACTTCTTCCGTCAAGGCCGTGAGCGCAAAAAGGAAGCCAAGCGTCTAGCTAAATTTCAGGAAAGCCAAACGCTTGCATAATCTTTGATTTATGTTATAATAATCCATGGAGCAACATCTGCGCGTGAAGTGGGTCAGGGGAGGAATCCAGCAGCCCTAAGCGGTGTCAGGTGTGTGCTCTTTTTCTTTGATTATTTTCAGAAATTATGTCATTTTTTCTGAAAATGACTGTCAACTTTTTTTATGAATTTTATCATTAAAGGATTGAAAAAAAGACTATAAAGAGGTATGATAAGAGAGATATCATTTACGGAGGAAATTACTTAATGGCACATATTAAATTTGATTATTCAAAGGTATTAGAAAAATTTGTTGGTCAACACGAAGTTGACTATCTTCAAGGACAAGTAAGTCAAGCTGATAAAATGCTACGTGAGGGAACTGGTCCTGGTTCAGATTTTCTTGGTTGGCTTGATCTTCCAGAAAACTATGATAAGGAAGAATTTGCTCGCATTCAAAAAGCAGCAGCAAAAATCCAATCTGACAGTGAAGTGCTTGTTGTTATCGGTATCGGTGGTTCTTACCTTGGCGCCCGCGCAGCGATTGATTTCTTAAGCAATCATTTTGTTAACTTGCAATCTGCTGACAAACGCAAAGCCCCACAAATCCTTTACGCAGGTAACTCAATTTCATCAACTTATTTGGCTGATTTAGTAGAGTATGTTGCAGATAAAGATTTTTCAGTTAATGTGATTTCTAAGTCAGGTACGACTACTGAGCCAGCTATCGCTTTCCGTGTTTTCAAAGAACTTTTGGTTAAAAAATACGGTCAAGAAGAAGCTAACAAACGTATCTACGCTACTACTGATAAAGTTAAAGGTGCTGTTAAAGTTGAAGCTGATGCTAACGGTTGGGATACATTTGTAGTTCCAGACAACATTGGTGGGCGTTTCTCAGTACTCACAGCCGTAGGTCTTTTGCCGATTGCAGCTTCAGGCGCAGACATCACTAAATTGATGGAAGGTGCTAACGCAGCTCGTAAAGAATACTCATCAGATAAACTTTCTGAAAATGAAGCTTACCAATATGCAGCAGTCCGCAACGCTCTTTACCGCAAAGGCTATGCGACTGAAATCTTGGTGAACTATGAACCATCACTTCAATACTTCTCAGAATGGTGGAAACAATTGGCTGGTGAATCAGAAGGTAAAGACCAAAAAGGTATCTATCCAACATCAGCAAACTTCTCAACAGACCTTCATTCACTTGGTCAATACATCCAAGAAGGTGCTCGCATTCTCTTTGAAACGGTGGTTCGTGTTGACAAACCACGCAAGAACGTGATTATCCCTGAACTTGCTGAAGACCTTGACGGACTTGGATACCTTCAAGGTAGAGACGTTGACTTTGTTAACAAGAAAGCGACAGATGGTGTTCTTCTTGCCCACACAGATGGTAATGTGCCAAACATGTTTATCACTTTGCCAGAACAAGACGAATTCACTTTGGGTTACATCATTTACTTCTTTGAATTGGCAATCGCTCTTTCAGGTTATCTTAACGCTGTTAACCCATTTGACCAACCAGGTGTAGAAGCTTACAAACGTAACATGTTCGCCCTTCTTGGCAAACCAGGTTATGAAGAACTCTCAGCAGAGTTAAATGCTCGTTTGTAAGAGACTAAAATCCTTTCCTTTCGAGGAGGGATTTTTCTTTGCCTTCGTTTCCAAAAATCTTTCAAAACTCTTTTCTGAAAGCGCTTGACAATATATATATAATGGTTTCGAGAAAATTTTGGGAGAATGATTATGAAAAAAATATTATTACCAAGTGTTACTCTCTTAGCTGCCTTGGTATTAGTTGGCTGTTCATCTACCTCGGGTGAGACTTCTAAGATGCAACAATCTAGTGAGAATTTAAAGGTGAAGAGTTCTAGTTCGTCAGAGGAGGCAGATACGGCTATGGAATTATGGGAAAAGTTAGCTGATAATTCTAAGTCTGTAGAAGAGATATATGTTACAGGAGATATTACCGTAGGAGAGAATCAAGAAGTGAAGGCTGGTATCTACGATTTACAAGTAACGGGTGGTTCTGGAAATATTTCTGTGGAACATGGTATCTATATTCCAGGTTTCACATCAAATTATTGGATAGCAGGAGCAGCTGATAGCGGTAGTGACTATCCAAATGTTATTCGTGTCGCTCTATTGAACGAGTTAGTCTTAAAATTCTCGGATATTTCAAAGATTAAGCTGACTGCTGTTCCTAAGACAGTTACAATGACTGACCAGCTTGGTATTGGAAATTATATTGTTGGAAGAGATATTAAAGCAGGAACTTATAAATTAAGTACGAATATGATAATGGATCCTCAATTTGACAATTTAGGCTGGAATATTTCCATTGCTAATATAGATACAGGTAAAAGTCGTAGTCAAACTTTCAACCCAGGTAATCAAGATGTCGCTGTTAAATTGGAAGATGGGGAAATGATTACGACAAATTTTGATAATACTCAATACGGGGTATCTTCTGATACAGCTAGATTGATTTTTACTCAAGTTAACGAATGATTTTTGAGTGGGGTAGAAAAATGTTGAAAGATTTATTGGGTAAGATTTTAGAAGACAAAGTTGTTAATACCAATGGCTATACGCGTTCAGATACAGGAACAGAGGTTCATTCCTATTTGCGAACACATCCTAAAAATCAAGGCTTAAGTAAAAAAGTTACAAAATCAATTATTGAAGGTATAAAGAAAAAATGAAAGTTTTAAAAAGTATTTTTAGTTTTAAAGTTTATGTATGGATTCTCGTGGTTGTATGTGCTGGTTTCGCTGCAATGTGGTTTATCGGCTCTAAACAATCAAGTGATCCTAAGCTTCAAATAAATAGTCAAGTCAAGTATATTGAAAAGGTTGAAGAAGTTGTTTTTCTTAATGCAGGTATCCAAAAAGTGATCAAAGCATCTGATTCAAGTAAAGTCTTCGGAGTAGAAATTCCATTTTCAAAGAAAACGGCTTTGATTATTATGAATTATAAAGCAAAATTTGGTATTAAGAAAAAAGTAAACATCAAACAGAGTGGAGAAGGGAGTTATATTGTTACGGTTCCTAAGTTTGAAGTTATCGGAATTGAGCTAGTTGAAAAGAATCCATATGAACTTTATGATACCGATGGAGAGTTGCTAAGTTTGGGTACGAAAGATATTGATACAGCAAAGCTCGTTTCAAAAGAACTATCAAATAAAAGTCAGAAACAATATTTAGAACAATATGGAGATGCTATTAAGGAATCTGCAACTGAATATTATAAAAACTTGTTTGCATCTATTGATGATAGTTTAAGGGTTAAGGTTGAATTTAAAGACTAAACTGAGAGCTTTTGCTCTCTTTTTACATCAAAAATCTACCAAATATTCCGACGATTTGATATAATAGGAGTTACTAATCTAATGTAATTGGAGAAATATATGACTGCACAAAAGATGTCTGCGCAAGAAATCATTGCTTTTATTGGAAATGCTGAGAAAAAAACGAATGTCAAGGTGACTTTTGAAGGGACTTTGGCGGCTGAAGTGCCTGCTTCAGTGGTGAAACTGGGCAACGTTCTTTTTGGCGACTGGAAAGATGTTGAGCCACTTTTGGCTAATCTGACGGAAAACAAAGACTATGTCGTAGAGCAAGATGGCCGCAATTCAGCTGTGCCATTGCTTGATAAACGCCACCTTAACGCCCGTATCGAACCAGGTGCCATTATCCGCGACCAAGTCACTATAGAAGACAATGCTGTGGTTATGATGGGGGCTGTTATCAATATCGGTGCTGAAATTGGCGCTGGAACCATGATTGATATGGGAGCTATTCTTGGTGGTCGTGCAACTGTTGGTAAAAACAGTCATATTGGAGCAGGTGCCGTACTTGCGGGGGTCGTTGAGCCGGCTTCAGCGGAACCTGTTCGCATCGGTGACAATGTCTTGGTTGGGGCAAACGCTGTTGTTATCGAAGGTGTTCAAGTTGGTAATGGCTCTGTTGTCGCTGCGGGAGCTATTGTTACTCAAGACGTTCCTGAAAATGTTGTCGTGGCTGGTGTGCCTGCGCGTGTCATCAAGGAAATTGATGAGAAAACACAACAAAAAACAGCCCTTGAAGATGCACTTCGTCATTTATAATATAAAAAAGAGCTTGGTTTAGTCCAAGCTTTTCTAAAAGGAAAAAAGTATGACTTTAGATTTAATTAAGATTCGTCGTGATTTGCACCAAATTCCTGAGATTGGTCTGGAAGAATTTAAAACGCAAGCCTATCTCTTAGAGCGGATTGCTGAAATCACAGTTGGTAAAGATTTTGTGGAGCAACGTACTTGGCGAACAGGGATTTTGGTCTTTCTGAAAGGTTCCGCACCTGAAAAGACTGTCGGCTGGCGCACCGATATTGATGGCCTGCCAATCGTTGAAGAGACAGGACTTGACTTCAAGAGTGAGCACGAAGGGCGGATGCATGCCTGTGGACATGACATGCACATGACAACGGCTCTTGGTTTGCTGGATGTCATGGTTCAAGAACAACCCAAAAATAATCTACTCTTTCTTTTTCAGCCAGCAGAGGAAAATGAAGCTGGCGGTATGCTTATGTACCAAGACGGTGCTTTCGGTGACTGGTTACCTGATGAATTTTATGGTTTGCATGTGCGTCCAGATTTCAAGGTTGGGGATATTGCGACCAATACCAGTACGCTTTTTGCAGGTACGTGTGAAGTTTTCATTACCTTCAAGGGCAAAGGCGGTCATGCTGCCTTTCCACACGAGGCCAATGACGCTCTTGTTGCAGCATCTTACTTTATCACTCAGGTGCAAACTATTGTCAGTCGTAATGTTGATCCGATTCAAGGTGGTGTTGTCACTTTCGGTTCCATGCATGCTGGAACAACTAACAACGTCATTGCGGAGACTGCCCAGCTTCATGGGACCATCCGCACACTGACTCAGGACATGAGCCTGCTCATTCAAAAGCGCGTGAGAGAGATTGCAGAGGGTGTGGCTGCCAGCTTTGGTATGGAAGTTAATGTTCAGCTCAAGCAAGGAGGCTATTTGCCGGTTGAAAACAACCCTGAACTCGCGGCTAATTTGATGGCCTTTTTTGACAATAGCCCAGCTGTCAACCTGATTGACTGTCCACCAGCTATGACGGGAGAGGACTTTGGCTACCTTCTGCATCAAGTCCCTGGCGTTATGTTCTGGCTCGGTATTGATACACCTTATGCCCTCCACCATCCAAAGATGAGCCCTAAGGAAGAATCTCTGCCATTTGCTGTAGAAAATATCAGCGCTTTCTTAAAAACAAGAGTTAATGAAACAGAAAACTAGGCTAGCAAAATAGCTTGACTGATGAGAAAATAGAGATGACGTCAGTGGCAATGTCATTAAGTTAAGTCTTTAACCAATTGAAGAAACTATTCCCGTCTGAGCAGTTGACGACAAGACGGGAATAGTTTTTGTATTTAGGGCGCACAAAAAGGAAGGTTTTTAACCCAATTTTTTAACTATTATGATATTCTATAAGTGAAGCTTACGGGAGCCTGGCTTTTTATCTTTCTTTGGAAGGTTCGATTGGGTCGAATAATAGATAGGTGCTTGGCAATGTAGGTTTCTAATTGGAAGGAAGTAAGTTCTTCTCT
>NZ_KB904064.1 GCF_000379985.1 Streptococcus caballi DSM 19004
ATCTTGAACCTGAGAAACACTTCCTCGTTTGATTTCACGACTGATGGTTGAGCGATGACGCCCAAGCAGACGAGCAATCTCAGAGGGGTTCTTGCCCATCTTGAGATAGGCGCTGATTTCTCCGCGTTCAGAGGCTGAAAGGTGTGAATATAACGATTTTTTGGTAGAATGATTAGTGGACATGTTCATCTGCTTTCTATACTGAGTTGGGGAATTCTAGTATATCAGACAAACATGTCTTTTTTGTTGCACTTCATTTTACAACGCGGGAATTGTCAAAAAAATAGATAATTTTCTGATAATTATTTGCAAAAAGCCCTTTCCTTTGTTATAATTGTATCGCAAACTATACGAAGGACGGAGAACATGCCAAATTTATTACAAAAAACAAGAAAAATCACTTCCATTTTGCAGCGTTCTGTGAATAGCTTGGAAGATGAGCTACCATACAACACAATGGCGGCGCAATTGGCAGATATCATTGATTGCAATGCTTGTATTATTAATGGTGGCGGTACTCTTTTGGGTTATGCTATGAAGTACAAAACCAACACTGACCGTGTTGAAGAATTTTTCGAAAGCAAACAATTCCCAGAGTCTTATGTCAAGGCTGCTAGTCGCGTTTATGACACTGAAGCCAACTTGCCTGTCAGCAATGATTTGACGATTTTTCCTGTTGAATCTAAAGATATTTATCCTGATGGTCTGACGACTATCGCCCCTATCTATGGTGGCGGAATGCGCTTAGGGTCGCTGATTATTTGGCGCAATGACCATGAGTTTGACGACGACGATCTGATTTTGGTTGAGATTGCTAGCACAGTAGTTGGTATTCAATTGCTAAACTTGCAAACAGAAAATCTTGAAGAAACCATTCGTAAGCAGACAGCGGTTAACATGGCCATCAATACCCTTTCTTATTCTGAGATGAAGGCTGTTTCAGCTATCTTGGGTGAGCTTGATGGCAAGGAAGGACGCCTGACAGCTTCTGTTATTGCTGATCGTATCGGTATCACTCGTTCGGTGATTGTCAATGCTCTCCGCAAGCTGGAGTCGGCAGGTATTATCGAAAGCCGTTCGCTTGGAATGAAGGGAACTTACCTCAAAGTTATCAACGAAGGTATCTTTGATAAGTTAAAAGAATACAAATAAGATTGACCATCAAAAGAGGCTGAGACGCATTGCCAGCCTCTTTTTCTCTAGAATGGAGGAGACATGACTAAGGCACTGATTTCTATTGACTATACCTATGATTTTGTGGCTGACGATGGTAAGCTGACAGCAGGCAAACCAGCCCAAGCGATCGAAGAGGCTATTGCAGCTATCACACAGAAAGCTTACGGTGACGGGGATTATATTTTCTTCGCCATTGATGGGCATGATGAAGGAGATGAATTTCATCCAGAGACTAAGCTCTTCCCACCTCACAACATTAAAGGAACTAGTGGCCGTGATTTATATGGTAAACTGGCTGATGTTTACGAAAAAATCAAAGATAATTCGCGCGTGTTTTGGATGGACAAGCGTCATTATTCAGCTTTTTCTGGAACAGATTTGGATATTCGTTTGCGGGAGCGTCGTGTGACAACAGTCGTTTTGACTGGTGTATTGACCGATATTTGTGTCCTACACACAGCCATTGATGCCTATAATCTGGGTTATGACATTGAAATCCCAGCTGCAGCGGTTGCCAGCTTGACCAAAGAAAATCACCAATTCGCGCTCGGTCATTTCCAAAATGTCCTTGGGGCAAAAGTGATTGAGTAAATGAGAGAGAAGTTTTCAGTTGAGGCTGGAAACTTTTTCAATTTAGGAAGCTAGTCATGCCTAAGCGCTGAATTTGTGGTATAATCTTAGGGACTATGTAAACTTATAGGAGAAGAAAGGAATTGAACCCAAACGGAGAGTTTGGTGTTCTTGGTATCTTAAACATGAAAATTTCTGAAGAAGAAGTTCGTCATGTCGCGAATTTGTCCAAGTTGTCTTTTTCTGAAGAAGAAACCGCAGAATTTGCGACGACTTTGTCGAAAATCGTTGACATGGTGGAGCTGTTAAACGAAGTGGATACGACGGGTGTGCCCATTACCACGACTATGGCAGATCGCAAGACAGTTATACGTGAAGATGTAGCTGAAAAGGGGACAGACCGCGACCAGCTCTTTAAAAACGTACCACAATCTGAAAATTACTATATCAAGGTACCAGCTATTTTGGAAGACGGAGGAGATGCCTAATGTCATTTAACACCAAATCAATTGATGAGTTGCACGATCTTCTGGTCAAGAAAGAAATCTCAGCAACAGAATTGACTCAAGCAACTCTTGACGATATTAAGGTGCGTGAAGGAGCAGTTGGTTCTTTCATTACTGTTTCTGAAGAAGCTGCACTGGCACAAGCCAAGGCTCTTGATGAAAAAGGGATTGATGCTGATAATGTGATGTCTGGTATTCCTTTGGCGGTCAAGGATAATATCTCAACCAAGGGTATCTTGACCACAGCAGCATCAAAAATGCTCTACAACTATGAGCCGATTTTTGATGCGACGGCGGTTGAAAAGCTTTATAGCAAGGACATGATTGTCATCGGTAAAACCAACATGGACGAATTTGCCATGGGGGGATCAACTGAAACCTCTTTTTTCAAGAAAACTAAAAATGCTTGGAATCAAGATAAGGTTCCTGGTGGGTCATCAGGCGGTTCGGCGACAGCTGTTGCTTCTGGTCAAGTTCGTTTGTCACTAGGTTCTGACACTGGGGGCTCTATCCGTCAACCCGCTTCCTTCAATGGTGTGGTTGGTTTCAAGCCAACCTATGGTCGTGTGTCGCGTTTTGGTCTCATTGCCTTCGGTAGCTCCTTGGATCAAATCGGTCCTCTTTCACAAACGGTTAAGGAAAATGCTCAGCTGCTCAATGTTATTGCAGGGTACGATGCCAAGGATTCTACATCAGCTTTTGGCAAGGATACGGACTTTACAGCCAAACTTGGTCAAGACATTAAAGGCATGAAGATTGCCCTTCCTAAGGAATATCTTGGTGAAGGGATTGACCCTGAGGTTAAGGAAACTATTCTCAAGGCGGCTAAACAGTTTGAAAAATTGGGTGCGACGGTTGAGGAAGTCAGCCTTCCTCATTCTAAGTACGGTGTGGCGGTCTACTACATTATCGCCTCATCTGAAGCTTCTTCAAACTTGCAGCGCTTTGATGGTATCCGCTATGGCTATCGCACGGAAAATTACCAAAACTTGGATGACATCTATATCAATACTCGTTCTGAAGGCTTTGGCGATGAGGTCAAACGTCGTATTATGTTGGGGACCTTCAGCTTGTCATCTGGTTATTACGATGCTTATTTCAAAAAGGCTGGTGCTGTACGTACTTTGATTATCCAAGACTTCGAGAAAGTCTTTGCGGATTACGATTTGATTTTAGGACCAACGGCACCAAGTGTGGCCTATGATTTGGATTCGCTCAATCATGACCCTGTTGCCATGTACTTAGCAGATATCTTGACCATTCCAGTAAACTTAGCTGGACTGCCTGGTATTTCCATTCCTGCTGGTTTTGCCCAAGGCTTGCCAGTTGGTTTACAGTTGATTGGTCCAAAATATTCAGAAAGTACCATTTACCAAGCGGCAGCAGCTTTTGAAGCAACGACTGACTACCACAAACAACAACCTATTATTTTTGGAGGTGACAGGTAATGAATTTTGAAACGATTATCGGACTTGAAGTTCACGTTGAACTTAACACCAATTCCAAAATTTTCTCACCAACTTCTACCCACTTTGGTAACGATCAAAATGCCAATACGAATGTGATTGACTGGTCTTTTCCAGGTGTCTTGCCTGTCATGAACAAGGGTGTTATTGATGCAGGAATCAAGGCTGCGCTGGCACTTAACATGGATATTCACCAGCACATGCACTTTGACCGCAAGAATTATTTCTACCCTGATAATCCTAAAGCTTACCAAATTTCTCAATTTGATGAACCAATCGGTTACAATGGCTGGATTGAAGTGGAGTTAGAGGATGGTTCAACTAAGAAAATTCGCATTGAACGTGCTCATTTGGAAGAAGACGCTGGTAAAAATACTCACGGCACAGACGGTTACTCTTACGTTGACCTCAATCGTCAAGGTGTGCCTTTGATTGAAATCGTATCGGAAGCTGACATGCGCTCACCTGAGGAAGCTTACGCCTACTTAACGGCTCTCAAAGAAGTCATCCAATACACGGGTATTTCTGATGTCAAGATGGAGGAAGGCTCCATGCGCGTGGATGCCAACATTTCCCTACGCCCCTATGGTCAAGAAGAATTTGGTGTTAAAACTGAGTTGAAGAACCTTAATTCCTTCAACAATGTTCGTAAAGGGCTAGAATTTGAGGTGGCTCGTCAGGCTAAAATTCTACGCAGTGGAGGTCAAATTCGTCAAGAAACCCGTCGTTACGATGAAGCTAATAAGGGAACGATCCTCATGCGTGTCAAAGAGGGAGCAGCAGATTACCGTTACTTCCCAGAGCCAGACCTACCACTTTTTGAGGTATCTGATGAATGGATTGAGGAAGTCCGTCAAACTTTGCCTGAATTTCCCAAAGACCGCCGTGCTCGCTATGTGGCTGAGCTTAACTTATCTGCCTATGATGCAAGTCAGTTAACAGCAACTAAAGCAACCTCTGATTTCTTTGAAAAAGCTGTCAGCCTCGGTGGCGATGCTAAGCAAGTTTCCAATTGGCTTCAAGGTGAAGTAGCCCAATTCCTCAACAGTGAATCTAAGACAATTGAACAAATCAGTCTTACACCAGAAAATCTAGTTGAAATGATTGGACTGATTGAGGATGGCACTATCTCATCTAAAATTGCTAAGAAAGTCTTTGTTCACTTGGCTAAGAATGGAGGCTCTGCTCGTGAATATGTTGAAAAAGCTGGATTAGTACAAATTTCAGATCCAGCTGTGCTTATTCCAATCATTCATCAAGTTTTTGCCGAAAATGAAGCAGCGGTCGCCGACTTTAAGTCAGGCAAACGCAATGCTGACAAGGCCTTTACAGGCTTCCTTATGAAAGCCACTAAGGGTCAAGCTAATCCGCAAGTTGCCCTCAAACTCTTGGCACAAGAATTGGCTAAATTGAAAGAAGACTAATAGATAAAATCAGCTTTCGGGCTGATTTTTGTTATGATAGAGAAAATGGAAATATTTGGAGTGAAAAATACTGATCTTATCATTTAATGCTTAGTTTCGGACTCTGTCTAATTTATTTTCGAAAGAATCCCAAATGTCTTTTATGGTTTAATATAATCTCTATTGGCTTAAGCTTTGACTCAACACAAGAGGGCAATCTTATCATAGAAGACGATCAGTGGAAAAATTGGCTTTAGTTAAGGGAGTCATTGACCAAGTTTGGAGATGAAAATGGGGTTGTACTCTGTTTTCTCCTGTTTCAACTAGCTGTGAAGATCAAAAAATTATCAATGGATGAAGAGCTGAGAAGTAAACTCAGCTCTTTTTACCATTTTCAATTTTTGAAGACATAAAAAACAATCGAACCACACGATTGTTTTCATTTGATTATCGAGCATCTTCTTTAGTGCTTTTACTGTGTAATACTTGCCAAAGTTTTCTTCCAAAGAATAGAAGACCAAGAAGACAGATGAGGACAATGAGATAAGGAAGTAATCTTTGGAGCTTGAAGCTAAAGGGAACTTTTTTATTTTTGATAAATTCTCCCAGCCCAGCTGTTGTAGGGTGATTACTTGAATTAGATGTAACACGTTTAGCGTTGACCAGCAAGCGTTGATTATAGCTTGGCGCGTTTACACAAGTCATCAGTGTAATCATGTCCTTATCAGAAATAGGAGCCAGTTTTTCTGTTTCATATTCTCCGATGATTTGACTGTCTGTGACTTCGTATTCCAGGTTTTGATCAAGAATGCTGATATAAATGCGGTCGCCCTTTTTTAAAGATGGTAGGAAATAGAAGGACATGCCATTATAATTAATACGGTGCCCAGCGATGATTGGACGTTGCCCCTTGATACCAAGAGGGGCAGATGTACCAACCAAGGTCGCCACTCCTTTTAGAAGTTTCTCATAATCTGCATCAAGGTAGAGATCAAAATTTTGTCCCAAAACAGGGATAGACATGCGTCCAACCATCTTATTGGTATCAAAGATACTGGAGTAAGGACTAATCTGTTTAGCTGCTTCGGTCTTATCCTGACGAAAGATGTCTTGAACACCGTTAGAAGAAACTTCAGCATCTTCTAGCGCTTGTCGCCTCTTTTCTAATTGACTGGCCTGTCTGCTCTGGTAAATTTGGTAGGCTTTCCCGTTTTTATACTGTGTCCAATCGTCTTTAAGCATGAAACTAAAAGGAGTTGCTAGGATTATAATGCCGGTTAGCAGAATCAGGAGACCAATAACTTGTTTCTTTTTCATCATTCTAAACCTCACTAACCTTTTTCTTACAGACTAAATAGAATACTAGGTAACTGATAATCATGATTAGTAGAATGAGGACAAGAATAATAAACCAACGGTATTGTTGGAAGAAGTGAATCTGTGTTTTTTTCTTAGCTTGCGATTTTGGTAAAGGGATTCGTTCCCCACGAACCAAGAGTCGGTGGGAATTGATCATATAAGGGGTGCAGGTCAAGAGTGTGGCATAATCATGCCCAGGGCTGACCAGGATAGGATTGAAATTATTGGGTTCTACTGTAAGAATCTGATTGACCTTGTAAGCCAAGGTTTCCTTAATATTAGTGATATAAAAGACATCGCCTACTTTTAATTTATCCAGGTCTGTGAACAGTCTGGCTGAAGGCAAACCGCGGTGAGCTGTAATGACAGTGTGAGTACTTTTTCCACCAACAGGAAGACTAGTTCCTTCCAAGTGACCAGCTCCGTCTTGTAAGACGGTTTCACTGGTTCCTGCACGAATGGGGATTTTTTGGTTAATCTTTGGAATGGTGATGTAACCAATCTTTTCCGCCACTTGCAACATGCGCGCATACTCAGCGATGCCTTCTTTTTCCTTAGAGGTAAATGGGTCACCAATTTTGGCAGGTGTTAGGGTGCTGTTGTAAGCTTTAGCCAGTTCAATTCGAGCTTTTATATCTTGTGGCGTTAGCTTGGCGGCATCTTTGTCGAATTGATTGGTTTCTTGTTTGGTGACATACTGATAGTAGATTTGGCTAACAAAAGGGTAAGCTATTGCTAGTAGACCGATGGCGATGAGGAGACGGTAGGTAATTCTCATCAATTTTTTAGATTTATGATTTGCTGACATGGGCTTGTTCTTTCTTTGCTTTGCGATTTTTCCATCTATTCCAAATCGAAATGAGAACAATGATAAGGATAATGGCGAAGACAGCGAGATAAAGCGGTGGAACGGAAATGTGAGTAATTGAGTTGTTTACCTGAGCATCCTTAGCCTTATAAGGAATACGGTGACCACGAACCAAGAGACGGTGGGAATTAATCATGTAGGGGGTACAAGTTAGCAAAGTCACATAATCTTTTTCAGGAACAATGGTCAGCGAGTCGAAATCGGTCGGTTCAATCACGGTAATGGAATCAACCTTATAAGCAATGGTTTCTTTGATGTTTTGGATGAAGAATTTATCTCCCATTTTAACCTTGGTAAGGTCGGTGAAGAGACGTGCACTGGGCAGACCGGTATGCGCTGTTAAAACAGCGTGTGTTGATTTACCACCGATTGGCAGACTGGTGCCTTCCAAATGCCCTACACCTTTTTGCAGGACTTCTTCACTAGAGCCTGCATAGATAGGAAGATTGACATCAATCTTAGGGATGGATATGGTTCCTACCTTTTCATGGACCGTCAACATGCGAGCATATTCAGCTCTCCCTCTCTCCAATTTTTCCTCCGTGTAAGGGTCAGAAATGGAGATGTTCTTAAGTGAGTCGTTATAGTCTTTAGCAAGATTAAAGCGATTTTTAACTTCTTCTGATGTCAATTGCTTGGCAGCCTTACCAAAGTCATTGACATCTTGCTTGGTTTGGTAGTTGTAGTAGACTTGACTGATAACAGGATAGCTAATGACAATAATACCTGCTAGGATGATCAGAGTCGTCAAGTGGTTGATAATCTTTTTCATAGATATTATGCAAGTCCTTTAAACTTTCTTACTTTACTATTTTATAGGATTGGTACGTAAAATACAATAAATAGAATGCTTGTTGGATAAATAAGTTTCTGATAATTTTTAACCTTAGTAAACAATAATAATGAAAAAGTTTATTTTTTTAAAAAAATATTGCATAAAAGATTAATTTGATATAAAATGATAAAAAAGGGTTAAATTACTTTGTAAATTGTATTAGATTTGGGTTTGTTTTCCAAAAGAAAACGTTGTCAAAAGAGTTGTGAGCATTTTATTTTATATTTTCGTAATAAAAGTGTAAAATAAAACAACTATATAGAGAAAAAATAATAAGCAGATATGTAAAGTATGAATGGAATGTGAGGGAGCTGTGAACGAAAAACAATTACGAAAATTACGTCGAACAGATTTGCTAGATTTGCTAGTCTCTCAGGCACAGGAAATTGAGCGCCTTGAAGCAGAGGTCAACTCGCTACGCTCAGCATTAGATGACAAGGAAATAAAGATTGCTAAGGCAGGATCTATCGCTGAGGCCGCTCTGGAGTTGAATGGTATCTTTGAAGCTGCACAAAAGGCAGCTGATCAATATCTAACCAATATTCAGGACTTAAAAAATAAAGAAGACAGGAATTTTTCATCATGAGAACAGAATCTCAGAAGAGTGAAAAAATAAATAATACTAAGCTAACCTTAGCTGACCTCCCTAAAGCTGAAGTCATGTCTAGAGAGTTGGCGAAAATGAAATATCGGCAGCGCTACCGTCGTACTTTAAAGAGTACCGTCTTTACGCTAATCACTGTTGCAGCTGCAGCGGTGCTGATTGCCACTTTATGGTTGCCAGTTCTACAAATTTATGGGAACTCTATGACCCCAACCTTAAAATCTGGGGATATGGTTATATCCGTCAATGCTAAAAAGCTAAAGCGCGGTGACGTCATTGCCTTTTACTATAATAACAAGGTTCTGGTCAAGCGCGTGATTGCTACCTCTGGTCAATGGGTTAATATAGATAAAAAAGGGAACGTCAGTGTAGATGGTAAGAAGATTAAAGAACCTTATCTCTCCAAAGGTGAGAAGGCTTATGGTGAAACCAACATCAAGCTTCCCTACCAAGTTCCTGATGACAAAATTTTTGTCATGGGTGACCACCGCAGTGTTTCCATTGACTCGCGTAATACGGCAGTCGGCACAGTTGGTGATGAGCAGTTGGTTGGTAGATTGACCTTCCGTATCTGGCCATTGACGCGCTGGAGTGTGGTTAAATAGCCCTCCACTTAGTAAGCGACAGTCTGGCAAAAGAGAATACAGGGAACTACAGCTTTAAATACTTTTTTGCCAATGCAGCTGTTAAATATTAAACTTGTAAAGGCTTGTCTGCAAAGTGGACTTGATAAGTTAGTTGGTTAAAGACCATCTGCTAAAGTAGATAAGCTCTAATAGGTTCACTAAGTCATAATAACTTATTCTGTTACCTAAGGACTTATCGTCATTAGTAAAAAGAAAATCTTTGTAAGGTAATGATAATGGTTTTTAATTTTTGTGATTTGAATCTAAGTCAGAAAGGAGAGTTATGAAACGTTTATTAGAAAAGTTAGCTGCTCTGGTTAAGCAGCAAATCAAGGATAATGTTTGGGCAAGGATTGGTTTAGTCTTATCAATCGTAGTTGTCTTTTGTACAACTTATGTTTTGGTACTACCTGCTCTGACCTTGACCTCAAGCTCTAGTAGCTCAGTCATTCAAGAGTCCAGTCCTTCCTCTATTATAACCGAAAGTTCGACAAGTACGACAGAGTCAAGCGCTAGTCCTTCGGCCTCTGTCAGCCAAGACCCCAGTAGTAAAGAAGTTTCAACTCCAGATAGTTCGACTGAGGATGTGACACAGGCTGGTAGTCAGACTGCAGACGCGGATAATGTGACGGTTAAGGTTGACTACGAGGCAGGAACCTTCTCAGAAAAGGTGACCCTTAAGGTTACTCCTATCACGGACAATCAGTCACTCGCAAATAAGATTCAAGATGTCCTAAATGATAGCAAACAAAGCTTACTTTCATCTTATTCTTACGACATTTCTTTTGTCAATGAAGCTGGCGCAGAAGTAGAACCTAGTAAAGAAGTCAAAGTTTCCATGAATTTCAAGAATGCTGTTGAAAGTTCAAACTTACAAGAAGGTTGGAAACTTTATCACTTCAAAGACAATGATGTCAATCAAGTTGAGGATTTAACCTCTGATAAGACTACGGAAATCAAGCAAGACGGTGCAGAGAATGTTACACAAGTCGATTTCCAAACGGCTAGTTTCTCTCCATATACGATTGCTGGAGTAGCTTATGAAGATTTCAAACCCTATATTGTTTCAGGTAGCTTCCAAGGAACTACTACAGAAACACTCCACAGTGATGGTAGCAGAACACTACAAACAGAGTTTAAATTAGATTATGATATTCCAAAGACTGAACTTAATAAGACCAAGTCATATGCCATTGAATTACCTCAAGATACCACTTGGACAAATGTCAACGAAAACCAAGAGTATACCGGTAAAGATGGGGCACGAGATGCCTATAAGTATCGTTTTGTTCAAGAAAATGGGAAGAAATATATTGTCATTAGTTTCCTAGACTCCTACCTTGCCAATGCTGGTGATAAGGTCTATGGTGATTTAAAATATACTGCCACAATCGGTGAAACCTACCGAAAAGAAACAGGTAATTATGAAATTCCATTTACAGACAAGGTGACAATCACGGTTCCTTCGGATAAGATAGAAAAGAAAGAAGAGCCACAACAAGCACAGTATGATGTTTCTAGTAATAAGTGGGGGAATGTCACTTATGATGGTGATAATGCTTACTTAAATTATACTGTTGAAGTTTACTCAAATAAGGGGAGCAAAGATGTTGTCAATCTGACAGACACATTAAAGGTTGATGGGTTCAAGATTGAAAGTTTTGAAAAATCATCTGTCATTCGAACTGAT
The DNA here is from genome assembly GCF_000379985.1 of Streptococcus caballi DSM 19004. Taxonomy (GTDB): domain Bacteria; phylum Bacillota; class Bacilli; order Lactobacillales; family Streptococcaceae; genus Streptococcus; species Streptococcus caballi. The sequence goes on from NZ_KB904064.1 coordinate 11,104, forward strand.
AGTAACGGAATAACAGCTGATCTAACAAATAGTACTAATCTTAATTATTCGAACGGAAAATTCACGACTCAACTTCCTAAACTGAGCGCTAATCAGAAATATAGGATAACTTATCGCTATAAAATTTCAGGTTTCCCAGCAGGTAAATCAACTAATATTGGGAATGGGTTAGATCTCACAACGCCAGATATTCCTAATCAACACAAGGATAACCAACTAGAAGTTTATCGCAATAAAATTAGTAAGTCTGGTTCTTATGATAAAGACACCAACAAGATTAAATGGACCATTACTGTCAATGAAAACAAGAATGATATTGCTGGTGCAGAACTGAAAGACACCATGATTGCTCAGGCAAGTGATGTTAAAATCACGCCAAGCAAAGGAGCGATTAGAACGTCCACAGGCTATCGATTCACGGCGACGGATGGAACTAGAAATACCAATGTCTATACCATTACCTACACGACCGATGCTGGTGAAAAGCCCAACGAATGGGGAGAAGCGGCGAAAACTGTTACCAATACAGCAACGATTACTGATAACGGGGAAAATTCCTCTACTTCGGATACAGTAACAGGTGGTAAAGGTGACACAGGTGGACTGGACAAGAGCTTTGAAAAGATGGAAGCTACTGCGGATTCAAATATCAAGACTCTAACATGGAAGTCAACTATTAAGATGCCTGGAAGTGGAAAAATCCCTGCTGGTGCAGAATTTGAAGATATTTTACGCGGACAAGATAATACCAATAATGGAGAACATTATTTTACCAAAGATCAACTAGATGCTGTCTATGCTAAATTGGTCTCTGCCTTTGGTTCAGGAAATTTTGAGTTTTCCATTTGGGAATCAGGGAATTCTACATGGCAGTACACCCCTTATAGCCAGATTAGTGCAGATAAAACATATAGCAAATATAAGTTTAGACTGTTAAAAGACTATCAAGGATCAAACATTACTCTGGACTACCAGTCAACGATTAACAAGTCCACTGTCATATACTTTACTAATACCATATCAAGTAATGGTTTTACCAAAACAGCTGATTACAAATATGAGGAGACAGGGAAAGTCTTCAAGATGGATGGTGATAAGTATGCATGGGATGGTCAAAATTATGAGTACAGTTTGAACGATACCGAACATGAGATTGAGAGGGGCGGTAATCTTTATTGGATTGTCAAGGTAAAGTTGAATGACGATACGAAGACAGTTACCATTACAGATACGCCACCTGCTGGTTTATCATTGATTGGCTTTAGATATGGTGAAAAAACCTCTAGTTTGAATAGTGGAGATTTCGCAGTCTCCGGTGGAAAAATATATTGGGATAATCCACATTGGGCAGGAGGATATGGAAGTGATATTAGTGTTTCAGGTACTATCGATAGCACTGGGGTGGTTAACGTCACTTTCACAGCTAAAAATGGTAAAACTCTAAAAGAAATCTTGAATAACACAGGTATGCTTTATGCAGGATTCTTCTTTGAAACAGATTTAGCCCCATTAGATAGCCCAATCACCAAGACCTATACAAATAAAGCTTCTGCAACTTTAGATGGTAGTCCTGCTGGTGAAGATGATCATACGCAGAAGATTACTGTCAAACCCGCTCAAAAAATCTCTAAAGGTGGCTCTTGGAGTAATGATAACCGTGAAGTTAACTATAAGCTAGATATTAATCCATATGCTGAGGATTTGGCTGCAGGAAAGGCTAGCTATACAGTTACTGATACGCTAGAATATCAAGAAGACTTGCTAACCAATCTGAGTTATGATTTGAAGCAGGAGTCAGTTAAATTATACGATTCCAATAATCAAGAGGTTGATAAGAGTCAATGGTCTTGGACAGTGGAGAAAACGAAAGATAGTAGTGGTCTTTATAAGAGTGTTCTCAAACTTACTGTTCCTAACAAGCAAAAATTGAGACTAGAGTACAGCTATACTGTTTCAAGAGAAGTTGCCGCAGATGATAAAACGGACCTTTCTGTAAAAAACACTGCTGAAGTTAGTGGCTTCAAGACTGGTGAAACAGAAAACACAGTAAGCTATACCTGGCAAAAAATGTCAACAAGCGGTACCGCACAGACAACAAAGTATTTCAAATTAACCAAGGTTGATTTGGATAACTTTGCCATTGTGTTGCCAAATGCTGTCTTTGAAGTGAGAGAGAATGGTACGGATAAAGTTGTCGCAACTTATAAAACAGCAGCAGATGGAACGCTTCATATCACGAAAGATGGAAAAGAAGCAACAAATACTATTGAACCACTTGAAGATAATAAGTTGTACTATGTGACAGAGGTTCAAGCACCATCGGGATATAAATTACCAACTAATCCTGAACGTTACTATTTCTACTTCTCTGAAACAGGAGCAGCTCCATTAAATCTTGGTAATTTGACGGACTTATCTTCAGCTGTCAATTTAGCGAAACAAAGTAAGTCAGAATATGTGACTAATAAACAATTACCACCTACTACATCAATTACGGTTGATAAGAAATGGCAGAATGCAGATGGTTCGGCTGCTGAACGAACATCAGGCACAGTTACGGTTCATCTGAAACGTGTATCAGATATTGATTCAACGCCAGTTGATATTGAGACAAGAACTATTGCTTACAACGGTGGTAAATGGTCAACGACCTTTGATAATCTACCAACATCGGGTGATGATGAGGAGCATTATTCCTACTTTGTTGAAGAAGACAAAGTTGCAGGTTATGAGGCTACTTACTCAAATAGTGCTGCTAGCTCAGTGAATGCTAGTGATGTAACGGCTACAAGTGGCACAATTACCATTACCAACAAGGCTCAAAAAGAATATAACTTGCCTAAGACAGGTGGTAGTGGTATTGAACGCTTGATGGCAGCGGGTATAGCTCTTGCGGTTACAGCAGCCTATGTATTAGGCTACCAAGCCTTCAGAAAATATCAGTCAGGAGGTCAGCTATGATGACTTCCCAGACTGCTGGTAAAGGTGGTGAGGCTTATAGATAAAGCAGAATACCTTTTATCAACCGTACTCAAAGAAGTGCACACTAATTATCGTTAACAAAATTTATTTAAGGAGACTTAATATGAAAAGATTAAAATTAATCTTGGCGACAATCGTCGCAGTCTTTGCTGCCTTCACAGGTGGTAAAGCCTTGGCTGATGGTTATACTTTAACTATCAACGAACCGGTATCAGGTCATACCTATGAAGCTTATCAAATCTTTACTGGTAGTCTTGGTTCTGATGGACAACTCGGTAATATTCAATGGGGTGCTAATGTTTCTGATGCAGGTAAAACTGCACTTGGAGATGCAAGTACAGTAGCTGAGACATTGTCAAAAGCAACTGACAATTCAACAGAAGCTAAAAACTTTGCTACTAAAATCAATGGTTACCTGACAGGTGCACCAGCAGGTACAGGTTCAGCTTCCATCACTGGTCTTGCAGCTGGTTACTACCTCATCAAAGATAAAAATGATGCTACATCAGCTTATGTTCTTAAAGTTATCAAAGATACTAACATGACTCCTAAGGTTGGTACTCCAACTGTTGTCAAAAAAGTCAAAGATACTAACGACACAACTGGTGTTACTTCAGACTGGCAAGATTCAGCTGACCATGATATCAATGATAAAGTACCATTCCAATTGACTGCTACATTGCCAGATAACTACGATTCTTATAACTCATACTACTTGAACTTCTCAGATGAACTTTCAGCTGGTTTGACTTATAACAAAGATGCTAAAGTTTATGTGGTAAATGGTACTGAACGTACAGAAGTAACTAACTACTTCTACGCAGCAGAAAATGGTTCTTCATTTGCTATTAAAGATTTGAAACAAATCGCTGTTGACGGTGCTGCTACTGTTGATAAAAATTCTAAAATTGTTGTAGAATACACTGCAACTCTTAATGAAAATGCTGTTATCGGTTCAGCTGGTAACCCTAATAAAGTTGAATTGATCTACTCTAACAACCCTAATAACTCAGGTGACGGTAACCAAACACCTGGAACTCCTCCAACAACACCACCAACCACTCCTCCAACACCACCAACTGAAACTGGTAAAACTCCAAAAGATACTGTAATCGTATTTACATACAAAACAGTTGTAAACAAAGTTGACCAAAATAATAAAGCCTTGGCAGGTGCAGGTTTCACACTTTACAAGAAAGTTAATGGTGAATGGAAACAAGTTAAAGTAATCTCTGCTAGTGAAGCAACTTCATTTGAATTTACTGGTCTTGATGATGGTGATTACAAACTTTCAGAAACAACTACACCAAGTGGTTATAACACTATCGCTGATATTACTTTCACTGTAGAAGCAGAACATGATACAGAATCTGATGCTCCACAACTGACTAAGCTTAATGGTGTTGCTGCAAATGGTGAAATCACATTCACTTCGGATAAAAATGCTGGTTCATTGACGACTGAAGTTCAAAATAAGAAAGGTTCTATCCTTCCTTCAACTGGTAGCGTTGGTACTACAATGCTTTACATTGCTGGTGCTATCTTAGTTCTTGGTGCTGGTATCCTTCTTATTACTAAAAAACGTATGGAAGCTTAATCAAGCTTAACAGAAAAATTTCTGTTGTTATAAGGTGAGGGGTAGCCTTGGCTACCTCTTTCTTTTGACAACAGTAAGGAGAGCTCTATTAATGATAGATAAACTAAAACAAAATTGGACCACTTTTTTATTAGTCTTTATATTGCTAATTGGGCTGTCCCTACTGCTGTACCCAACGGTGAGTGATTATTGGAATTCTTTCCACCAGTCAAAAGCTGTCGCAGGTTATGTCGAGAAAGTTGAGGACATGTCCCAAGAAGAGACAGACAAGATGTTGGATGCTGCGCGTGCTTATAATCAGTCCTTGCCGCAAGGAGTTATCCCTGATTTAAATTTGTCAGCTGAGCAGAAGTCTGCCTATAATAAAGTCTTGAATGTCACAGATGCTGGTATTATGGCCTATGTAGAAATCCCCAAGCTCAACACTACAATGCCTATCTATCACGGGACGGACGATGCTATCTTGCAGGTGGCTATTGGGCATATCCCTGGAACGTCTTTGCCAGTTGGTGGTCAGGGCACGCATGCCGTAATCTCTGGACACCGTGGCTTGCCATCGGCCAAGCTTTTTACGGATATTGACCAGCTGGTGGAGGGAGATACCTTCCTCATTCAGGTTATGGATGAGACGCTGACTTATGAGGTCGACCAGATTTTGACCGTAACGCCTGATGACGTGTCGGCGCTAGCGATTGACCCAAATCAAGATTATGTGACCTTGGTTACTTGTACACCTTACGGAGTCAATTCTCATAGGCTCTTGGTACGTGGTCATCGTATTGCTAATAAAGCTAAGACAGCTCGTGTGACATCAGATGCCAGTCAGGTTAAACCAATTTTGGTTTCACCATTTATCGCTGTGCTACTCTTTATACTCTTACTCATCTTCTGGTCTGTTTTCTATCGCTATAGAAGCGAAGACTAATAAATTAAGGCAGGTGCTTTTGAGTTTAACTTGATTATTGATAATGCTTATCAACCAGAATCGAAAGATAAAAATTCTCCCCAACTATAACAGGTTGGGGGTGTTATTTTTTACGGCGGGCAAAGTCTACGAACTTGAATTTTTCCAGCTTGTGGCGGCTTTCCGTGAATTGAAATTGCTGATTGTTTGCCAAATAAACTTTAGATTTGACTGAGACTAGATGGTGCTCGTTACCAAGGTCTAGGAGTAATTTGTCTCGGTCATTAATCTGGTCAATGGTGATTTCCTTTTTGGCATAGGCGATGTCTAAGTGAAGTTGTTTTTCCAGATAATCATAAATGGAATGCTCAGATATTTCTCGAGACATCTGCGGAACAAGTGCCTTATCCAGATAATCTATATCTAGCACGGAAGCCACATTATCAACGACTCTCTGGCGAATGACACGCCAAATGATTTTATTAGCCTCAAAGCCTGTTAAGTTTGCCATTTTTTCATCAACGATTAATTTGTCAATGGCAATAACGTTGGTCTTTGATTGGAGCCCTTGCTGCTGAACCAGCTCTTGGTAGCTTGTTAATTCTGAAACAGGAAAATTAATTTGGTCATGCTTGATTATCTGAGAGCCAGAGCCGTGAATTTTTCGGATGTAGCCAGCTTCGGTTAGGAGTTGGAGAGCTTTTCGAATGGTATCGCGGCTAACCTGATAGCTATCTGTCAATTCTTTTTCGGTGGGGAGATAATCTCCGACCTTGTACTGATTGTTGATTATTTGCTTTTCTAAAGCTTTAAAAATGACTTCATACTTTTTCATTTTAGGAACTCCTTTAAATTTGTTTTTTATTTTGCATACAACTAACTTTATTTTAACAAAAAATCAGCTAAATTCCACCAAACAAGTTGCATACAAATAAAAAATCGCTTACAATAGACTTGTAAATGAAGCTAGCTGATTTTTAATGAATAAAGGAGACGGTTTTTACCGAAAAGTATTATGGGAAAATTTGAAAATGATGCTAAGGAACTGTTGCAAGCAGTTGGTGGCAAAGAAAACATTTCAGCGGTCACTCACTGTGCAACACGCATGCGTTTTGTTTTAAATGATGACAAGAAAGCTGATGTTAAACGAATTGAGAGCCTTTCACCAGTAAAGGGAACATTTACCAATGCCGGTCAGTTCCAAGTTATCATTGGTAACGATGTGCCTATTTTTTACAATGATTTTACAGCTGTATCTGGAATTGAAGGTGTTTCTAAAGAAGCAGCCAAGTCTGCAGCTAAACAAAATCAAAATCCTATTCAACGTGTATTGACCATGTTGGCTGAAATCTTCACGCCAATCATCCCAGCTATCATTGTTGGTGGATTGATTCTCGGTTTCCGTAACATCCTTGAGGGAGTTCCTTTTCAAGCCCTAGGTCAAGCCATGGAGAATGGAAAACCTGTTTTTGATGCCAATGGTGACCCTGTTTACAATACGATTGTTCAGGTTTCTCAATTCTGGAGCGGGGTTAACTCATTCTTGTGGTTACCAGGCCAAGCTATTTTCCATTTCTTACCAGTTGGTATCGTTTGGTCGGTTACTCGTAAGATGGGGACCTCACAAATTCTAGGTATTGTTTTAGGGATTTGTTTGGTATCACCACAACTCTTAAATGCCTATGATGTTGCAAATACTTCATCAGCAGAAATTGCTAAAAACTGGGTCTGGGATTTTGGTTACTTCACTGTTAATAAAATTGGTTACCAAGCTCAAGTTATTCCAGCATTGCTAGCAGGTCTCAGCTTATCGTATCTTGAAATCTTTTGGCGTAAGCATATTCCAGAAGTGGTCTCAATGATTTTTGTACCATTCTTGTCATTGCTTCCAGCTATCATTCTTGCTCATACAGTGCTCGGTCCTATCGGTTGGACAATCGGTAAATGGATTTCAGCTATTGTTCTTGCTGGCTTGACGGGTTCTCTAAAATGGCTCTTTGGTGCAGTTTTCGGTGCTCTTTACGCTCCATTTGTTATTACTGGTCTTCATCATATGACCAATGCTATTGACACACAATTGATAGCTGATACAAGTACTCATACCACTGGTTTGTGGCCGATGATTGCTCTTTCAAATATTGCTCAAGGTTCAGCAGTATTCGGTTATTACTGGATGCACCGTCACGATGAAAAAGAAGCTCAAATTTCACTTCCCGCAACTATCTCAGCTTATCTCGGTGTTACAGAACCAGCCCTCTTTGGGGTCAATGTCAAATACGTTTATCCATTCGTAGCCGGAATGATTGGTTCTGGTATTGCAGGCCTTCTCTCTACAACATTCAATGTTCAAGCTAATGCTATCGGTATTGGTGGTTTGCCTGGTTTTCTATCTATCAACGTGAAATACATGGGTGCTTTCTTCCTTTGTATGGCAGTAGCTATCGTCATTCCATTTGTTTTGACAGTCTTCTTTAAAAAAGCTGGTATTCTTGCTAAGGCGGAAGAAGATGCTGTACTTGATGTTCCACTTCAAGAGCCAGTTGTTGAAGAAAGTGGCTTGGCAGCAGGAGCGGTTGTTACCTTAACTAGCCCGCTTAGTGGTGAAGTTAAAGATCTATCAACTGCAAAAGACCCTGTTTTTGCTCAAGGTGTCATGGGACAAGGAGTTCTCATTGAACCAAGTGAAGGGGAACTGGTTGCTCCAGTTAACGGAACGGTTTCAGTACTCTTCCCAACAAAACACGCAGTTGGTTTAGTCTCGGAAGATGGTGTCGAAATCTTGATGCACATCGGTATGGACACTGTTAGTCTTGATGGTAAAGGTTTTGAAGCCCATGTATCTCAAGGGGATAAGGTTAAAGCTGGTGATAAATTGATTAGCTTTGATATGTCAGCTATTAAGGCAGCAGGTTTTCCAGTTGAAACACCTGTCATCATTACTAATCAAGATAATTTCTTACCAATTGCAGAGAAAGATTTACCAAAAGCTATCAAACGTGGTGAGGACTTGTTCCAAGCACGTAAATTATAGTAAAGTCATCAAGTCCAGTTCACCGTTGCTGGACTTGATACATTTAGGACAGTAAGCAGAAAGTGTGTCAATAAATGGCTCTGCTGACGAGCTTGATGAGTTCATAATACAGAAAAAAGGAGACAAAAATGGCAATCGATAAACGTAAAGTTATTTACCAAATCTATCCAAAATCATATAAAGACACAACAGGTAATGGTGTTGGTGACCTTCGAGGTATCATTGAGAAATTGCCTTATCTTGAAGAATTGGGTATTGATATGATTTGGCTCAATCCATTTTATCCAAGTCCGCAACGTGATAATGGTTATGATGTGTCTGACTACACTGCTGTTAATCCAGATTTCGGAACGATGTCTGATTTTGAGGAAATGATAGCAGTTGGTCGTAAGCACAATATTGATTTTATGCTGGATATGGTGTTAAACCATTGCTCAACAGAACATGAGTGGTTTCAAAAGGCTCTTGCTGGGGACAAATATTATCAAGACTTCTTCATTCTGCGTGACGAACCGACAGATTGGGTTTCGAAATTTGGTGGTAATGCTTGGGCACCATTTGGTGATACGGGAAAATACTATCTTCATCTTTTTGATGTTACTCAAGCAGACCTCAATTGGCGCAATCCTCATGTCCGTGAAGAACTATTTAAAGTTATCAATTTCTGGAAAGATAAGGGGGTTAAGGGCTTCCGCTTTGATGTGATTAACTTAATTGGTAAGGATGAAGTCTTGAAAGATTGCTCGATTAATGATGGTAAACCTGCCTATACAGATCGTCCGATTACTCACGAATATCTTAAGATGATGAATAAGGCGACATTTGGAAAAGAAGAAGGCTTTATGACGGTTGGGGAGATGTCTGCCACAACGATTGAAAACTGTATTCTCTACACTGCTCCTGAGCGTGAGGAGTTGTCTATGGCTTTTAACTTCCATCACTTGAAAGTTGACTACAAAGATGGACAAAAGTGGACGCTCCAATCTTTCGATTTTGAAGAGTTGAAAAAACTCTTCCATACTTGGGGAGAAGGTATGAGTGAGGGCAACGGCTGGTCAGCCCTCTTCTGGAACAATCATGATCAACCACGTGCCCTTAATCGTTTTGTGGATATAAAAAACTTCCGCAATGAAGGGGCAACCATGCTAGCTGCCAGCATTCATTTGTCACGTGGTACGCCTTATATTTATATGGGGGAAGAGATTGGGATGGTTGATCCAGATTATGATTCCATGGCAGACTACGTGGATGTTGAGTCCATCAATGCTTATCAAGAAATGATAGCTGCTGGAAAGTCAGAAACCGAAGCCTTTAGTATTATCAAGGCTAAGTCACGTGATAATGCACGGACCCCTATGCAATGGGATGCTAGCCAAAATGCGGGTTTTACGACTGGAAGACCTTGGCTAAAAGCTGGCAAATCTTATCCAGACATCAATGTAGCTAAGGAGAAAAGTGGTCCAATCTTCACCTTCTATCAAGAGTTGATTAGACTTCGAAAGGAGATGCCCTTGATTGCTCAAGGTGACTACAAGGCCGCTTACAAAGATAATGATAAAGTCTACGCCTTTGAGCGTCAACTTGGTGACGAGAAGCTCCTTGTCCTAAACAACTTCTTTGCTGAAGAAGTAACCCTTGACCTAGCTGATTATGCTTCAGGTCAAGTTCTGATTAGCAACTATAAAGACACTGTTTTAGTAGATCAGATCACCCTCAAACCTTATCAAACCCTTGCTATTTTAAAAAATAAAGAGAACTAAATACATTAAAATACCCAAAAAAGGCTTGAAACCTATGGTTACTATCAAGTAGGTTTTAAGCCTTTTTGTATTAATGATTGTGCAAGCTAGTTGGATAATGATTGGAGGCTAGCTATAAGTGGGCTTTCATGCTTTTGGATCTGCTATGCTATAATCTGTTACATCGTATGAAAATCAGCCTAAAAGACTATAACTTATTATGACTAATATAAAAGTGTGGAGATATTTTTAGCTTCATTGAGAATGAAAAAGGGGATCATTAGTAATGATTCTTTTAGGAGTTAGGTAGGTTTTACCGTAGGTGACAATCAAGGCGTGGAACTCTTGAAATAGCTGGACATCTTGCGGCAACTGAGCCACCACATAGTCTTGAATGAGATTGTAAGTGGTCATCTGGGGATATCCGCATCTGGATAAGAGACGTTTAAGGTAACTATCAACAATAAAAACGGGCCGCTCAAAGCAGTAAAGCAGGATACAATCGCAGGTTTCGGGACCAATACCGCTGATTGATAGTAATTCTCGTCGTAATTCTTCTGTCGTTTTCATTTTCAATTGCTTTTTATCATAGTTATAAGTTTGGAACCATAGCAGGAGATTGCGGATAGTTTGAGATTTACGTGTAAAAAATCCAGCTGGACGAATTTTTTCTATTAGTTCGTCTGATGATAAGTTTAAGATAGCGGCTCCATTAAAGGATTCAAAATTTTTCAGGGCTTTTTCTACGTTAACCCAGCTGGTGTTCTGAACCAATATAGCTCCAATCATCATTTCAAGATCAGAATCTGCAGGCCACCAATGTTGCGGGCCGTAAGTCTGATAAAGTTTTTCGTAGATAATATCAAGCTTAATCATATTTCTTCATAGCTTTTCATCAGTGGATACAGTTATTCTTCTTCTGGATAGACTAGTCCCCAGTCTTTTCTGAGTTTGGTCATGATAGCCATCACATCTTGGCTATAAGCAAGGTGCATCTCATTTTCGATACCAGCGACAGCTTTTTCCATATCTTGGACCTCATAGGAGAGGGCTTGGCCAGTGCTTCCTGCTTCAATGATGTCTTGGTGGCCATCCTCTGTATAGGTGATGATGGCTTTTTGACCACGAGGGTATTCATAAAGTTCAATATAGCCTTTATCGTAGGCAATAGTACCGCGTTTCGGTTGTTTAGCGTGTAAGGTAAGGGCAATAGTAGCCATTTCTCCTTTGGGATTACTTAATAAAATTCCCACCTGTTCATCAACCCCAGTTGGTGCTAACTTTACTTGAGAGCTGATTTGATCAGGCGTTTCAGACATAAACCAGCGAACAAAAGATAGGGCATAAACCCCAATGTCAAGGAGGGCTCCACCAGCTAGATTTCTATTAAAGAAACGATTGGTCATGTCGTAATCTTTATAGCTTCCAAAGTTCATTTGGATCATTTTTAGATCACCTAAGGCCTGTGATTGGACCAGTTCGCGGAGACGGCGGTAAATAGGCATATGGAAAATAGTCATCGCTTCAGCAAGAATGACTTGGTTTTCTTCGGCAAGCGCGATAGCCTCTTCCAGTTCCTCTGAATTGAGCGTGATAGACTTTTCGCAAAAGACGTGCTTTCCTGCTGACAAGGCCTTTCTTAGATAGTTAATATGGGTATTATGAGGGGTTGAGATGTAGATAATATCTACCTCAGGATCTTCAAATACCTCATCAATGGTTTGATAAACTTTTTGAATGCCATATTTTTGAGCGAACGCTAGACCTTTATCATAGGTACGGTTAGCAACGGAGTAGAGGTTGCCGCCTAGTGACTGCAAAGCTTGAGCTAATTCATTAGCAATGACCCCAGTTCCTAGGGTAGCCCATTTGTATTGAACTAAATTTTCCATTCTATTCTCCTTATGAAAGTGCTGTCATTATTATATCAAAAATAAAAAATTGTTTCGAATAAATAAAAACGATAGGAAATAGTCTCAAAAAAGCAATTCTAATATTTTTTTGTTACAATGAAAAAAGACAACAAAAAGGAGTAAAATGATGACACGATATCAAGATGATTTTTACGATGCGGTTAATGGGGAATGGGCTAAGACAGCTGTTATTCCTGATGATAAGCCGCGTACAGGTGGTTTTTCAGATCTCGCTGATGAGATTGAGGATTTGATGCTAAAGACGACTGACCAGTGGTTGGCTGGTGAGAATGTACCCCAAGATGCGGTGCTGCAAAACTTTATCAAATTTCACAAAATGATAGCTGACTACGACAAGCGTGAGACTGTCGGTGTAGAACCGGTGCTGCCTTTGATTGAGGAGTACAGGGGCTTGTCTTCTTTTGCGGAATTTGCTACGCGTATTGCTGACTATGAATTGGCTGGTAAACCAAACGCTATGCCCTTTGGTGTCTCACCAGACTTCATGAATGCTCAACTCAACGTCCTCTGGGCTGAGGCACCAAGCATCATTTTGCCAGATACAACTTATTACGCTGACGATAATGAAAAAGGCAAGGAGCTGCTTAGCCTCTGGCGTGCTCAAGAAGAAAAACTTCTAGCAAAATTTGGCTTTACTGAAGCTGATATCAAAGATATCTTAGACAAGGTTATTGCCCTAGATGCTAAGTTGGCCAAGGTTGTCCTATCCCGTGAAGAAGGTTCTGAATATGTCAAACTTTACCATCCATACGACTGGGCTGATTTCACAAAATTAGCGCCAGAGTTGCCTCTGAATGCTATCTTTGAAAGAATTTTAGGGCAGATTCCTGACAAGGTCATCGTTCCTGAAGAACGTTTTTGGACAGATTTTGCAGCTGAATACTACTCTGAAGACAATTGGGACTTGCTCAAGGCTGATTTGCTTTTGTCAGCGGTAACTTCTTGGAATGCTTACTTGACGGATGATATTCGTATCTTGTCAGGCGAATATGGTCGTGCGCTGTCAGGTACACCGCAGGCTATGGACAAGAAGAAAGCAGCCTTCTATCTAGCGCAAGGACCTTACAGCCAAGCCTTGGGGCTCTGGTATGCAGGCCAAAAATTCTCGCCCGAAGCTAAAGCTGATGTGGAGTACAAGGTTGCGACCATGATTGATGTCTATAAATCTCGCTTGACGAGTGCTGATTGGTTAGCGTCAGCCACTCGTGAAAAAGCTATTATCAAACTTAATAGCATCACACCGCACATCGGCTATCCAGAGAAATTGCCAGAAACTTATGCTAAGAAAATCATTGACGAGAAGCTTTCTTTGATTGAAAATGCACAACGGTTATCAGAAATTTCTATTGCTTACAGTTGGAGCAAGTGGAACCAGCCTGTTGACCGCAGCGAGTGGCACATGCCAGCCCACATGGTCAATGCCTACTATGATCCACAGCAAAACCAAATTGTCTTTCCAGCGGCTATTCTGCAAGCGCCATTTTACAGCTTGGAGCAAAGTTCATCAGCTAACTACGGTGGCATCGGTGCAGTAATTGCTCACGAAATTTCTCATGCCTTTGATACTAACGGAGCATCCTTTGATGAAAATGGTAGTCTCAACAATTGGTGGACTGAGGAAGACTATGCCGCCTTCCAAACACGCACAGACAAGATTGTTGACCAGTTTGACGGCTTGGATTCTTACGGTGCTAAGGTCAATGGTAAGCTCACCGTTTCTGAAAACGTGGCAGATTTGGGTGGTGTGGCCTGTGCGCTGGAAGCTGCCAAGAAAGAAGATGATTTCTCTGCGCGTGACTTTTTCATCAACTTTGCGACTATTTGGCGTATGAAGGCTCGTCAGGAATTCATGCAGATGATGGCAAGTGTTGATGTTCACGCACCTGGCAAGCTCCGCACCAATGTCACCTTGACCAACTTTGATGAATTCCACCAAGAATTTAACATCAAAGATGGGGACCCAATGTGGCGTGCGCCGGAAGATCGTGTTATCATTTGGTGATCTTTGTTAAGTAAAATACGTTAAGAGATAAAGAGAGTAGACGCTCTGCTCTCTTTTTGCTGCTCTCCACATATTTTTTTAAAATCAAAATTTCCTGTTTTGAACCTAATTATTGATAAATCCTTGAAAGAACATTTTGACATTTAGTGAGTGTTGCCATAGGATAGTATCAGAATAACCTTTTATCTGACAAGTTTTTTGCTCTGACTTGTGCTATATTCTAATTAATAAAACAATAAAGGGCGGTAAAGCTATGCGCAAGATTATTTTTTTGGATGTAGATGGCACGCTGGTCAATTATGATAATATTTTGCCAGAGTCTGCTAAGAAAGCAGTGCAGGAAGCACGCAAAATGGGACACTTAGTCTATGTTTGCACAGGACGCAGTAAGGCTGAAATGCCAGCCTTTATCTGGGATGTTGGCTTCGATGGTATGATTGGTGGTAATGGCTCTTATGTCGAACACGACAATCAAGTTATTATGCACCAGCTTATCCCGCTTGATGTTGAAAAGCGTGTAGTGGACTGGCTACATGAGCGCGGCTTGGAATTTTACTTGGAAAGTAATAACGGGCTTTTTGCTAGCAAAAACTTTAAAGAAGCTGCCCGTCCAGTCATACGACTTTATGCCAAAGGTAAAGGGGCGCCAGAAGAAGTGATAGAGACTATGGAGGCAGAAGATGCTCTGCATGGCTTGTTTTATGGGGGGAACTTTACCGGGATGACCTAAATAAAATCAGTTTTATTCTTAATTCGCTGGAAGATTATGAAGCGTCTAAGGAAGCTTTCCCAGAGCTCAAGGCAGGTACTTGGGGTGGCATTGGTGAAAGAGCTCTCTTTGGCGACTTGGGAGTTAAGGATATTACCAAAGCACATGCCATTGATGTGCTCTTAGGGCACATCGGAGCTGATAAAGAGGACACTATAGCCTTTGGCGATGCCAAGGTCGACATTCCTATGCTGGAATACTGCCAAGTTGGGGGTGGCTATGGGAAATGGTGGTCCAGAAATCCTAGCTATGGCTGATATGGTGACAAGTGATGTAGACCAAGATGGTCTATATAATACTTTTAAAAAATTACACTTAATTTAAAGGGTTAGTGGTAGAAAAAGAGAGGACAGCCTGGACGGCAGCCCCTCTTTTTGGTAAACTAACTTGTATTTATACTCCATGAAAATCAAAATGTTAAGCTACTGTAGCTGAATATGGGTGGAAAACTCATTGTTTATTTGGGTTTTCTTAGAGCTTAAAAAGGAGACTAGATGAAAGCAGGTATTGATTTGACCAAGGGACCAGTTTCAAAGGTCATTGCTCTTTTTGCTCTGCCCATAATGATTTAAATATCTTCCAGCAGCTCTACAATACGGCAGATATGGTGATTGTCGGCTTTGCTTTGGGTGTGGGGAAATGGGATGAGTATCGTCATTGCTAGGTACTATGGTGCTAAAAAACATGATATGATTAAAAAGTCAGTAGCGTCTACCTTGATTATCGGCGTCGGAATGAGTCTCTTAGTCATGATGATTGGGGATTTTGGTCTTTCTCCTCTCTTGCATCTGCTAGGAACACCAGCCAATATTATTGAGCAGTCCTATGCTTATATGCCTATTATCATGAATTGTGTGGCGGTGACCTTTGCCTATAATTTCGGAGCGGGCCTGTTGCGAGCTATTGGTGACAGCTTGATGGCACTCTATGTTTTAGTCTTTGCCTCGGTGCTTAATATCGGATTGGATATTCTCTTTATCACCCAGTTTCGCATGGGGGTAGCAGGAGCAGCTGTTGCGACTATTACGGCACAATTTTTATCAGCTCTGCTATGTTTCTTATATATTTTCAAAAAATGCCTCGTCCTGATACCAGAGCGCAGGCATTTCAAGGTGGATAAGGCACTCTACATGGATCTTTTGGGGCAGGGGCTGTCTATGGGATGCATGTCCTCCATCGTTTCGCTTGGCACAGTCATCTTGCAGACGGTCATCAACCATCTAGGCATCCTCATGATTGCTGCTCAGACCACGGCACGTCGTATTCAGGCCTTCTTCATCATGCCGTTGACCGCAACTGCAGCGGGAGTTGCCACCTTTACGTCCCAAAATTTTGGGGCAAGGAAGTTTCACCGTATTCATGAGGGAGTCCGAAAGGCATCCTACCTAGCTATTGCTTGGAGTATGATTGCTATGGTCACTCTCTATCTCTTGGGACCTTTGCTGACGCAAGCTATTTCAGGTTCTGATAACTCAGTGCTCCTGACTGCCAGTACTACCTATCTCAACTGGAATACCCTTTTTACCCTATTCTAGGTATTCTCTTCATCCTTCGTAATAATTTTCAGGGCCTAGGTAGTAAAGTGACACCGCTGATTTCCAGTATCATTGAGCTAGTTGGAAAAAATCTGTTTGTTATTTTTCTCATTCCGTATATGGGCTATTTTGGCGTCATTATCTGCGAACCAGTTATCTGGCTCTTCATGACTAGCCAACTCTACTATTCTTATCGCCACCATCCCATTATCAAACGGGAGATTAACTATGAGAAGGAAGGCAAAACTAATATGACAATTTAAAAAGCTGAGTTGAACTAATATGAATCAAAAAAGTAAAGACGCTAATGGCACTACATCTTATTGGTAGGTCTTGCTTTTTGTCTGTAAAACAAAAACTCAGGCCCTACTAGACAGTAAGATCTGAGTTCGGAGATTTATGAAAAGTTTTAGGATGTTTACAGTATAGTTCGTCCACCTTAAAGAAAGCTAAAATGAGCTAACTTGTTCAGGAAAAACTTGTTGACAGATCAAATTTTGTTAAAATGGGTAGTTCCTTTTACTGGTTTTAGGATGAAAGGAAATGTAATCAGGCAAATGATTAAATGGAAAACAGAAAAGTGATTGATAATATGATAATATATATATTGGCATTTCAAAAAATGAGGTAATAAAAATGAAAGCATCTGGAAAATCACTAGCGAAGAAATTAGCTGTGGTTGTTACTCTGCTGTTTTTTGCACTAGTCGGATTTTTTTGGCTACAATATAAAAAATCTAATGAGATTACGGCGGAATATCGCTTGATTCTCAATAAATTTTCTAAGAAAAGTGAACTAGTCGTAACGGGAGCAACGGTTAATACGACAACTAATAAAAAGTTTAATTCAGATATGACAAAGAATTGGCCTAAATGGACGCGAACTTTTTCGGATCTACTGGTTAGCCGAAAAGTGATTTTGAAAATTCCTGTAAAAACTGACTTTAAATTACAAGTTGGTCAATTATCTCAAAAAGATATTAGCATTCAAAATAATGTCTTGATGTTTAAAAAGCCATTGATAGTCAATGTTGATTCACAGCAAGATGGCCAGTTAGAAATTAAGAAGTCGTCATCAGGGATTGTTGATAAAGTAACTGATTTATTCACGGCGAATAAAAAATCGATGGAATTTCTTGAAGAAAAAAGCCAAGATGCCATCTATCAGACCAGTGAAAAAGTGACAAATAGTCAAGGACGGCAAGAAAAAGTTGCTAAATACGCTGAGGAGTCTTTGGAAAAACTCCTGAATCTAAACTCGAAGAAAAAAATTGATGTCAAAATCAAGCCATCGGACTTGAAATTTGTAAACGTGGATCCTAAAAAGTAGCAAGTATCAATAGTGCAGACCTTTTGGGAAAAGTATTTTGGATAGGAAGGTCATTAACCACACTACCTTTTGGGGGAGGCAAATGAACAATGCCCCCAAAAAATCCATCTGAGCTCATTTTACCTGTGCATTGCCATCAAACAGTATTGAATACTTGAATTTCATAGGTGTATTGATGTCAAGCAGCAGTAAAAGACTATACTGCATTGATGAATCAACACAAACAAAATTAAATGATTAAAGTGATGACTGTTAATGGAGAAGTACTATCATAAGTGCTTCTTTTTCTTCTGCTGTAAAGCTCTGCTATTTTCCAGAAAATATGGTAAAATAAATGGTAAGCTATAAATTTTGGAGTAGAAAATTAAACTTGAGTATAGATGATTATAGGCCGACCTTCGTGGTTGAGGCAGTTTATGATTTAAAAGCGGAAGATTTGTTGCGTCACGGGATTCGTGCGGTCTTAGTAGATTTGGATAATACCTTGATTGCTTGGAATAATCCTGATGGGACGCCTGAGGTGCGAGCTTGGTTGGATGCTATGACTACTGCTGATATTTCAGTAGTGGTAGTGTCTAACAATAAGCATTCGCGTGTGGAACGTGCGGTGGCGCGCTTTGGTGTGGACTTTGTCAGTCGTGCCATGAAGCCTTTTACGCGTGGTATTAGAATAGCCATGAAGCGCTATGGCTTTGAGCCAGAGGAAGTGATTTTGGTGGGTGACCAGCTCATGACTGACATCAGAGCCAGTCATCGTGCGGGCATAAAATCTGTTCTGGTTAAGCCTTTGGTCACCTCTGACGCTTGGAATACTAAGTTTAATCGCTGGCGCGAACGTCGCGTCTGGCGACAAATAGAAGATAAATACGGAAAAATCACATATCAAAAAGGAATTTAATGGAAGAATTATTTTGTATAGGCTGTGGAGCCAAAATTCAAACTGAGGACAAGGAGAAGGCTGGCTTTACACCTAAGGCTGCCTTGGAAAAGGGACTAGAGACAGGCGACCTCTACTGTCAACGTTGTTTCCGACTACGTCATTACAATGACATCACGGATGTCCACATTACCGACGATGAGTTTTTAAAACTTCTTCACGAGGTGGGGGACAGTAAGGCCCTTGTGGTTAACGTTGTGGATATCTTTGACTTTAATGGCTCTGTTATCCCAGGTTTGTCACGCTTTGTCGCTGGTAATGATGTGCTTCTAGTTGGTAACAAGAAGGATATTCTGCCTAAGTCGGTTAAGACAGGTAAAGTAACCCAGTGGTTGACAGAACGTGCTCATGAAGAAGGTTTACGTCCTGTGGATGTTATCCTGACTGCGGCACAAAATCATCAGGCTATCAAGGAACTGATTGACAAGATTGAGAAGCTCAGAAAGGGCCGTGATGTCTATGTCGTTGGTGTGACCAACGTTGGAAAATCAACTCTCATCAATGCTATTATTAAAGAAATCACAGGTGAAAAGGATGTCATTACGACTTCACGTTTTCCAGGAACCACCCTTGATAAGATTGAAATTCCGCTGGATGATGGTAGCTACATTTTTGACACGCCAGGGATTATCCACCGTCACCAGATGGCTCACTACCTGACAGCTAAAAATCTCAAATATGTCAGTCCTAAGAAGGAAATCAAACCTAAGACCTATCAGCTGAATCCTAATCAGACTCTCTTCTTGGGTGGTCTTGGGCGCTTTGATTTTATAGCGGGAGAAAAGCAGGGGTTTACAGCTTACTTTGATAATAACCTGAAACTCCACCGTACCAAGCTTGAAGGAGCTGACGCTTTTTATGACAAACATGTCGGCAGCCTTCTGACACCACCGACAGGTAAGGAAGTTGCAGATTTTCCAAAGCTGGTCCGCCATGAATTTACCATCAAGGATAAGATGGATATTGTCTATTCTGGTTTGGGGTGGATTCGCATCAAGGCTAGTCAGGACAGTCCAGTAACGACAGCTGCTTGGGCACCAGAGGGTGTCGGAGTGGTGATCCGCAAGGCTTTGATTTAATAAGAAAATTAAAAGGAAACATTATGCTTACAAGTAAACAACGTGCTTTTTTGAAATCAGAGGCACATACGATGAAACCAGTCGTTCAGATTGGAAAGAACGGTCTTAATGACCAGATTAAAACCAGTATTCGTCAGGCGCTTGATGCGCGTGAATTGATTAAGGTGACTTTGTTGCAAAATACGGATGAGGATATCCACGAAGTGGCTGACATCTTGGAAGATGAAATCGGCTGTGACACCGTCCTTAAAATCGGACGGATCCTCATTCTCTACAAAGAATCAAGCAAGAAACAAAATCGCAAACTCTCACCAAAAGTGAAAGCTATCAAATCAAACTAAGGCCTGACACAGCTGAGAGACACAAACTCACCGCGCAGCTCTAGCGAACGCAGTGAGCCTAGATAAAGATAGTTTCACCGTAGTAATATGTTTCATAAGAACTTAGTTCTTATGAAAAACGGAACTTTTGAGACTTTGGCTCAAAAGTTAGCAATGGAACCATAGGTTCACTTGCGTCTGACACTAGAGTGAAAACTATCAAAAGAGAAAAAAGATAACTTGTTCATGGAGGGCCTATGGCACTGGAATTGCTAACACCATTTACAAAGGTTGAATTAGAAACGCAAGCAAAAGATCATACTCGCAAGCAGATTGGTATTTTGGGCGGGAATTTTAATCCTGTACATAATGCTCACTTGGTTGTTGCTGATCAGGTCCGCCAACAGCTGGGCTTGGATCAGGTTCTGCTCATGCCAGAGTACCAGCCGCCTCATGTGGATAAAAAAGAAACGATTGACGAAAAGCACCGCCTCAAGATGCTAGAGTTGGCTATTGATGGTGTTGAGGGCTTGGGCATTGAAACCATTGAGCTGAATCGCAAGGGGGTGTCTTACACCTATGACACCATGAAGCTATTGACAGAGAAAAATCCTGATGTGGATTATTACTTTATCATTGGTGCTGACATGGTTGATTACCTGCCTAAGTGGCACCGTATTGACGAGCTTATCGGGCTGGTACAGTTTATCGGTGTGCAGCGTCCTAAGTACAAGGCTGGGACTTCCTACCCTGTCATCTGGGTTGACGTTCCTCTCATGGACATCTCCTCAAGCATGATTCGCCATTTTGTCAAAGAAGGCCGCACGCCTAACTATCTCTTACCCCAAGCTGTTCTAGATTACATCAAGGAAGAAGGACTTTATCAATGACCTACGAAACATATGCGGGACTTTCTCGTGAGGTGCTTTTAGAAAAAGTGCAGAGCGTTATGAGTGACAAGCGTTTCAAGCATGTTTTAGGAGTTGAAAAGGCAGCTATTCACTTGGCAGAGCTTAATGGCTATGATACCGAAAAGGCAGGACTGGCAGGTCTCTTGCATGATTATGCCAAAGAAGTGCCAGACCAAACCTTTCTTGACTTGATTGACAAGTATCAGCTTGACCCTGAACTCAAAAACTGGAACAATAATGTCTGGCATGGCATGGTGGGTATTTACAAAATCCAAGAGGACCTGGGTGTCACCGACAAGGAAATCCTGCACAGCATTGAAACGCATACCGTCGGCAGCACGAGCATGTCGCTCCTAGATAAGATTGTCTATGTGGCGGATTACATTGAACATAACCGCAATTTCCCACTGGTGGAAGAAGCACGTGCGATAGCGGAGCAAGATTTGGACAGGGCAGTGGCTTTTGAAACTGTTCACACCGTTGAGCATCTGGCTCACCAAGCTCTGCCTATTTTCCCACAAACCATCGAAACCTATAATGCTTATGTGGGTTTCATGAGGGAGGATCGATGAAAAGGGCTTTACTGGTGATTGATATTCAAACGCTCTTGGTTGAGGCAAAACCCTTTGTTATTGCTGAGTGTTTGAAGGTTTGGCAAGAGGCGATTACGGGTTGTCGTGAAAAGGGAATTGAAGTGATCTATATTCGTCACAATGATGAAGAACTGATCACGGGAAGTCGTGGCTGGGCAATTGATAAAGCTGTCGCACCGCAAGCAGGCGAGAAGATTTTTGACAAGCACTACAACAGTGCTTTTAAAGAGACTGGTTTGCAGGCTTACTTAGACAGTCAAGAGATTGAGCATGTCATTATGATGGGCATGGCAACCAACTATTGTGTGGATACGACTGTAAAAGTAGCTTTTGAGCTTGGTTATCACGTTTCAGTTATTGAAAATGCAACAACGACCTTTGATGAAGAAGACATGGCAGCAGATCAGCTAGTGAAACACTATAAAAGTATTTGGAATGGACGTTTCGCTCAGGTGGCTGATTTAGAAACGATTTTAAAAGAGGATTAAATGGATAAGAAAGAATTACTAGAATTAGTTGTTAAGGCCGCTGATGAAAAGCGTGCGGAGGATATTGTAGTGTTGGACGTGGCTGGTTTGACTAGCGTGACAGATTACTTTGTCATTGCTTCGGCTATGAACAGCCGTCAGTTAGAAGCCATCGCGGACAATATTCGTGAGAAGGTTAAAGAAGCTGGTGGCGATGCTAGTCATCACGAAGGTGAAAGCAGCACAGGCTGGATTTTGCTGGACTTGAATGATGTGGTGGTTCATATCTTTACAGAAGATGAGCGTGCCCACTATAATCTTGAAAAACTCTGGCACGAAGCCCCAATGGTAGATATGGCAGCACACTTAGCATAAGAGATAACCTTGCCAGATGGCAAGGTTTTTGACAATAGAAAGAAAGGATTAAAAGGCGAACCAAGCTAGCCTTACCTGAAACAAATGAAAAACTATGAAAAATTTGCTGCTGTCTATGACAGTATCATGGATGATTCACTCTACGATTTGTGGACAGACTTTTCGCTCCGCCATTTTCCCAAAAAGAAAGATGCCAAGCTCTTGGAGCTGGCCTGCGGAACAGGTATTCAGTCTATTCGCTTCAAGCAGTCGGGCTTTGATGTGACAGGATTGGACTTGAGTGAGGACATGCTGGACTTAGCGCGCAAACGTGCTGAAGCAGCACATTTGGACATTCCCTTTGTGCAGGGCAACATGCTGGATTTGTCAGCTATTGGCACCTTTGATTTTGTGACCTGCTATTCGGATTCCATTTGCTACATGGAAGATGAGGTGGATGTTGGTGATGTTTTTGCGCAGGTTTACCAGCATCTGAACAGCGGTGGGATCTTTATTTTTGATGTCCATTCGACCTATCAGACAGACGAGGTTTTTCCCGGCTATTCCTATCATGAAAATGCGGAAGATTTTGCCATGGTCTGGGACACTTATGAGGATGAAGCACCGCACTCTGTTGTGCATGAACTAACTTTCTTCATTCAAGACGAAGATGGTCGCTTTACCCGCTATGATGAGGTTCACGAAGAGCGAACCTACGACCTCTTGACCTACGATATTTTGCTGGAGCAGGCAGGTTTTAAAAATGTCAAAGTATACGCCGACTTTGAAGATAAGGAACCGACAGCAACAAGCAAGCGCTGGTTCTTTGTGTGTGGGAAGTAGCGAAAGGCAGGTTGATAGTTAGCTAAAGCTCCCCCACAAAACCTAACCAAGTCTCTCTTTCATCGGAAAGCCTATAAAAAGTTAAACCACTTTGTCTATGGTTGTAGAGGAATTTGTTAGAAGTTAAGTAAGTCTTCCGACGGTGTTTGGGAGGCTTGTTTAACTTTTTCAGGCTTGAAATTCAGATTTTTTAAGAAAAAGCTCAGCCATTTTGCTATAATAAAAGGATAAGGTAAAGGTGGTAGGAAAATGAGTAGAATGATTCCAGGCCGTATTCGCAATCAAGGCATTGAACTTTATGAAGAAGGATTAGTTAAGCTGTTGAGTAGGGAAAGTGACTTCATTCAGGCAGAAGTGGCAGACCATCACGTGCAGTACTCGATTGAAGATGCCAAGACCCGCTGTGACTGTGAGCTTTTTACAAAGAAAAAGTATTGTCAACACTTGGCTGCCCTTGAATATTATCTTAAAAATAATCAAGAGGGCAAGGAAGTGGCAGAGCAAATGGTTTCCAGACAGGAAGATCAACAGGAAACTCAGCAAATCACTTCTTTTGGTAGCCTTTTTTTGGATGGGCTTCAAGTCAATGAGGATGACCGCACTAAGTATCGTTTGTCTGCTCTGGGGAACCAAAGTCCCTACTCGTCTGACTTCTGGTGGAGCTTGAAAATTAATCGTTTGCCAGATGAGCGGAGCTATGTTGTACGCGATATTAAGGCTTTCTTGTCGGTTGTCAAAAAAGAAGGCTATTATCAAATCGGGAAACATTATTTTGAGCCTATTTCATTGATTCAGTTTGATCAGGCCAGTCAGGATTTGATTCATTTTTTGTGGCGCCTTATCCCTGATCAGGCTGGACAGGATTTGGATTACCTTTTGCCTAACCATGGTCGCAACCTCAGCTTTCCGAGTGGCTTTTTTGAAGAAGGTGTCTCGCTATTAAATCAACTTTATGACTTTACTTTTGAAGGTCAGTACCAGACGGTCAATCAGCTCTTTTTCAGAGAACTGGACGGTTCAGAAAATCTGTTTTCATTTAAGGTTGTTGTTCACCGTCGTTTTATTGAATTGATGATTGTTGAAAAGGTTTATCAGGCCTTGTTTGACAATGATTACCTCTTTTACCAAGATACCTTTTACCATCTCAGCCTCAAGCAAAGTAAGATGGTTTCAGCGATTCGCAGCCTGCCTATTGAGGAAGATCTAGCCAAGCATATCCATTTTGGCTTGGACGACCAGGCAAAGTTGGCAGCTAGTTTGCTTGATTTTAGAGAATTAGGGTCGGTTGAGGCACCTAAGAGCTTTGATATTAGGGACTTTGAGGTTAGCTTTTACTTGGACATCAATGACAGTCAAGAAATTCTGCTGGACCTTGTCTTTGATTACGACGGCTTTAAAGTGAACAATCGTAAAGAACTACTGGCCTTGCCTTTTGCTAGTCACTTTAAGCATGAAGAGCGTGTTTTCAAGGTTTTGGAAGATAATGGCTTTTCAGCTGATTTCCATTCTTATCATACGCCGCTGGCGGTCGCAGACCTCTACCATTTCTTTGACCAGACCTTGAAAGAATTGCGGAGCCTAGGTCAAGTCATTCTGTCTGATGACTTAGAGGAGCTTCGTTTGATTGAAAGTCCTCGTGTGGATATTAATGCCAAGGTTGGCTTGCTTGATATTTCTTTTGATTTCTCTAGCATCTATGAGGATGATATTGATCAGGCTTTGACAGCACTCTTTGATAATCAGCCTTACTTTGTTAACAAATCTGGCAAGTTAGTGCTCTTTGACGAGGAAACACAAAAGGTCAGTCAGACTCTTCAGAAGCTCAGAGCTAAGCAGCTTAACAATGGTCATTTACAGTTGAATAGTTTAGCTGCCTTCCAGTTGGCAGATGTTTTTAAGGACAATGATCAGGTCGCTTTTTCTGAAAGTTTTAAAGATTTAGCTCACGACTTAACTCATCCTGAGGAGTTCCAGTTGTCGAATTTCAAGCTTAATGCTGATTTACGGGACTATCAACTAGTTGGCGTGCGTTGGCTGTCTATGCTTGATCACTATGGTTTTGGCGGTGTCTTGGCTGATGACATGGGACTAGGAAAGACCTTGCAGACCATCGCCTTTCTGTCTTCTAAATTAACTGATCAGTCTCGGGTGCTTATTCTATCGCCATCTAGCCTGATTTATAATTGGAAGGATGAGTTTGATAAATTCGCTCCTGACCTAGATGTGGTCGTTTCTTACGGGCTTAAGTCTGTCCGCGATCACATCATTGCAGAGCAGCATCAGATTACCATTACCAGTTATTCTTCTTTCCGTCAGGATTTCGGAGGTTACCAGCAGGAAGCCTTTGATTACTTGATCTTGGATGAGGCCCAGGTCATGAAAAACACTCAGACCAAGATTGCCCAGCACTTGCGCGCTTTTGAGGTCAAAAATTGCTTTGCACTATCAGGAACACCGATTGAAAATAAGCTACTGGAAATCTGGTCCATCTTTCAGATTGTTCTTCCAGGCCTCTTGCCAAATAAAAAAGCTTTTTTGAAAATGGATGCCGAGCAGGTGTCTCGCTATATTAAGCCATTTATCATGCGTCGCCGCAAGGAAGAAGTATTGCCAGAGCTGCCAGATTTGATTGAAATCAATTATTCAAGCGAGCTAGCTGACGGTCAAAAGGCTATTTACCTGGCTCAGCTTCGTCAGATGCAAGATAGCATTCGTCATTCTTCAGACCAGGATATTAATCGCCAGAAAATCGAAATTTTGTCTGGCATTACCCGCTTGCGTCAGATTTGTGATACACCTAGTCTCTTCATGGATTACAAGGGCGACAGTGGTAAATTGGATAGTCTGCGCGATCTACTTCTACAAATCAAGGAAAATGGTCACCGTGCTTTGATTTTCTCACAATTTCGTGGCATGTTGGACATCACGGAAGCAGAGTTGGAAAAATTGGGCCTGACCAGCTACAAGATTACTGGCTCAACACCAGCCAATGAACGTCAGGAAATGACAAGAGCCTTTAATAATGGCGCCAGAGATACGTTCTTAATTTCTTTGAAGGCTGGTGGTGTCGGTCTTAACCTGACTGGTGCGGATACAGTGGTGCTTATTGATCTCTGGTGGAATCCTGCTGTTGAAATGCAGGCCATCAGCCGTGCCCATCGTATCGGTCAGCAAGAAAATGTTGAAGTCTATCGCTTGATTACGCGTGGCACCATTGAAGAGAAAATCTTAGAATTGCAAGAGAGCAAGAAAAACTTGGTGACGACGGTGCTTGACGGCAATGAAACCCGTGCTAGCATGACCATTGATGATATTAAAGACATTTTGGGATTGACTAATAGTTGAGAAATACGTGACTTTGTGAAAAGGAAAACTTTGAAAAATAATAACAATTAGTTTATAATAAGAATGCTTGTAGAAAGGAAGTGTTGCCGTGAAGAAAAATCTAAGATCTTTTCCGCTGATTGCAGACGGTGAGACCGTTATTGAACCGCCTAAACAAATGGCCTTGTATGATAACGAAGATTTAATCACCAACATTCGTGGTCAGTATCAGGATAAGGATTATAATGATGTTACAAAAAATTATGATTTTCTTGATGAAACTGTCACCTCTCGTCAGCAGGCTCCCGATCGTCTAAAGACGCATAATGAAGGCAAGTCTTATGCTAAATTAGCCCGTGAACAGGCCAAGCAAGATATCAAGAAAAAACGTCAAACTTATCTGACTCCAGATATTCAAAAGGCTGTCAAAGCTGATTTTCAAAAGAATAATCAAGTGAGTGGAGTAAATAAAACTAAAAAGGTTCCTCAAAAAGGAAACCATTTAGTCCATCTTGCTGAACAGTTGAGACAGGAAGATTATATCTTGGCTGAATTACCAGTGACTTATCAGAAGCCCAATAACCAAAATAAGCAGAAACCTAAAAAGAATAACTATGATTTCTTGAAGCGAAGTCAGATTTATAATAAAGAGGAAAATCGTGCGCATAGAGAGCGTCAGGTGGCCCAAGAGCTTAACCTAACCCCTTTTAGCGAGCAACATTAGAGGAGAAAACATGTCTAAGGTCTATCATTTTATCGGAATCAAGGGATCAGGAATGAGTGCCCTTGCACTGATGCTCCATCAAATGGGACATAAGGTTCAAGGTAGCGATGTTGAAAAATATTATTTCACTCAACGTGGCCTTGAGCAAGCAGGAATTCCTATCTTGCCATTTTCTGAAGATAATATCACAGAAGATGTTGAGTTAATCGCTGGGAATGCCTTCCGTGAAGACAACAATATCGAAGTGGCTTACGCTATGCACAATGGCTATCAGTTCAAACGTTACCATGAATTTCTTGGTGATTTTATGCGCCAGTTCACTAGCTTTGGTGTGGCAGGTGCTCACGGGAAAACATCAACGACTGGACTTCTTTCTCATGTTCTCAAAAACATTACGGATACCTCTTACCTGATTGGCGATGGTACTGGCCGTGGTTCAGCCAAGGCTAGCTATTTTGTTTTTGAGTCTGATGAATATGAACGTCACTTTATGCCTTACCATCCAGAGTATTCTATTATTACTAATATTGATTTTGACCACCCAGACTACTTTACAGGTATTGATGACGTTTTTGAGGCTTTCAATGACTATGCTAAACAAGTTCAGAAAGGTCTCTTCTTATATGGCGAAGACCCTTATCTCCGTAAAATCACTGCGGATGCGCCAATTTATTATTACGGTTTTGATGATGCGGATGATTTCGTAGCTTATGATATTACACGAACAACCAACGGATCTGATTTCAAGGTAAAACATGGCGATGAAGTTCTTGGTAGTTTCCATGTACCAGCCTTTGGCCGTCACAATATTTTAAATGCAACAGCTGTTATTGCTAATCTTTATGTAGCAGGTTTTGATATGGAGCTGGTAGCGCAGCACTTGAAAACATTCTCAGGTGTTAAACGTCGCTTTACAGAAAAAGTGATTAATGACACTATCATCATTGATGACTTTGCTCATCACCCAACCGAAATTATTGCGACACTGGATGCGGCACGCCAAAAATACCCATCAAAGGAAATTGTGGCTATTTTTCAACCTCACACTTTCACTCGTACCATCGCCTTGTTAGATGATTTTGCTTCGGCGCTTAATGAAGCGGACAGTGTTTACCTAGCTCAAATTTATGGTTCAGCACGTGAAACAGATCACGGTGATGTCAAGGTTGAAGACTTAGCTGAAAAAATTGCTAAGCCAGCTAAGGTCGTTACTGTTGAAAATGTTTCGCCACTCCTTGACCATGACAATGCGGTCTATGTTTTCATGGGAGCTGGTGATATTCAACTTTATGAACGTTCATTTGAAGAACTTTTGGCAAACTTGACTAAAAATACACGTTAAAAGTGAGTACAATTTAGATAGTCGGAGACTAGCTGGCAGACTGAGGGGAGCTTGGCCTGCAGGTTAGCTCCGTCTTCTTTTAGGAGAATGTTGATGTTAATTAGACACGCTAGACCAGATGACTTTGAAGATGTGGTTCGCATTGAGTGGGAGAACTTTTCACCGGCAGAAGCGGCGTCAGAACAAGCCATCAAAGAACGATTAGATATGATTTGCGATACCTTTTTGATTGCAGAAATTGATGGGCGAATTGCTGGTTACATAGAAGGTCCAGTTGTGGCACAACGTTATTTGACAGACGATCTTTTCCATAAGGTGACTAGAAATCCTCATCAAGGCGGATTTATTGCTGTGACAAGTCTTTCTGTGGATAAAAAGTTTAAGGGACAGGGTGTGGGAACAACCTTGATTGCTGCTTTGAAAGATTTAGCTATCGCTCAAGAAAGACAAGGTATTAATCTAACTTGCCACGACTATCTGATTGCTTATTATGAAATGAACGGCTTCCTTGATGAAGGCGAGTCTGAATCTACTCATGGTGGGGCAACTTGGTATAATATGGTTTGGGAAAATCCCCAGTTGTCTTAGAGAAAAGCTTTTGGAATTTGTTTTTCTTTGTTAAAAATAGATAACAAAGGGCCTAATCAGTTGATTTTCCGCCTTTTTTAAGATATAATGGCGGTTGATTAATATGAGGAGGTTGAGCTTTGACCGAACGTAAAGATCATCAACAAAAGGCTCAAGAGGAAAAAAGTTTTAAAGCGCAGATTTTAGCTGACCTGCAAAAGGCCAATCGTGCTCGTGAATTGCGTGAAAAGGAATTACTAGAGCAAGCTGAAGCTGAAAAAAAAGCTCGTCTTGCTGAGAAAAAGCGTCTTGCAGAGGCAAAATTGAAAAAAGAGGTTCAGACACCTGCTGAGCCTCTTGTTCTAACTGACGATAGTATTAGAGAACGTCAGCAGGCTAGTTTGTCAGCTTCTGATGGGTCAAGGGTATTTGTAGCTGGCAAAGAAGTGGCTGAGCGATCTAATCAAGTAGCTCAAGAAGAAAAAGTAGCTGCTTTAGAAAAGAATTCGGCCGAAACAGCTCAGCTATTTTCTGAAAAAGCGCAGGATACTTCTAATCAAGTGGCTAAACCAGTTCCAACAGAGCAAAAAGTCCAACCTTCGCTTGAAGTTGCTCCTGAAAATAGAAAAGTAGAAAAGATGAATAAAAGACGTAGACGTCAAAAGACAGATAATTTAGCTAAACGCATTTCGCTAATTTTAATTTCAGCTATCATTCTTGTTTTATTGATGGCAGGTTTCTTTGGGTACCGATTTGTAAAATCCTCTATCAATCCGCTTGATAAGAATGATACTGACTATGTTCAGGTTGAAATTCCTGAAGGCTCTGGCAATAAGTTGATTGGGCAGATTTTGGAGAAGGCAGGGGTCATCAAGAGTGGCCAAGTTTTTAATTATTATTCAAAGTTTAAAAATTACACTAACTTCCAGAGCGGCTACTACAACCTTCAAAAGAGCATGTCTTTAGATGATATTGCCGCCGCTTTACAAAAGGGTGGCTCTGCACAGCCAACTAAGCCAGTTCTTGGAAAAATTTTGATTACTGAAGGTTATACTATCAAGCAAATCTCAAAGGCTATTGAGAGCAATGCCAATACCAAGAAAACTTCTGATAAAACGCCTTTCAGCTCAAAAGATTTCCTCAAACTCATTCAAAGTGACGATTTTATTGCTAAGATGCAAGCAAAATACCCAAAACTTTTGGCTAATCTTCCAAGCAAGTCGTCGGCTAAATATCAGCTAGAAGGTTATCTTTTTCCAGCGACCTATAACTATTACAAAGAAACGTCCTTGGAATCATTGGCTGAGGAAATGATTTCAACTATGAATCAAAATCTGTCAGATTATTATGATATGATTGCAGCTAAGAATTTAACAGTGAATGAAGTCCTGACCGTGGCTTCATTGGTTGAAAAAGAAGGTTCAACAGACGAAGACCGTCGTAACATTGCCAGCGTCTTCTATAATCGCTTAAATGCAGGGATGCCTCTTCAAAGTAACATTGCTATCCTCTATGCAATGGATAAACTTGGAAGCAAGACAACACTTGCAGAAGATGCCGCTATTGACACATCTATTGATTCACCCTATAATATTTATACCAACACAGGTTTGATGCCTGGTGCGGTTGACAGCCCCGGTCTGTCAGCTATTAAAGCTACTGTAACCCCTGCATCTACAGATTATTACTATTTTGTCGCTGATGTCAAAACAGGTAAGGTCTATTATGCAAAGACTTACGAAGAACATGCTTCAAATGTTGAAAAATATGTTAACAGTCAATTGACAAATGAATAAGGAAAAATAAAAAGCGATCCTTGCAGATTTGCTTTTTCATTGCTCAATTGTTTGATTAAAATTAAAAATTTAGAAAAGAGACTAACATGGCAGAAAAAACTTACCCTATGACACTTGCAGAAAAACAGCAACTGGAAGCAGAACTAGAAGATCTTAAATTAGTTCGCCGTCCAGAAGTTGTTGAACGTATCAAAATTGCTCGTTCATACGGTGACCTTTCAGAAAACTCAGAGTATGAAGCAGCGAAGGATGAGCAAGCTTTTGTTGAGGGTCAAATTCAAATTTTGGAAACTAAAATCCGTTACGCTGAAATCGTTGATAGCGATTCAGTTGCTAAGGATGAGGTTGCCATCGGAAAAACAGTCGTTGTCGAAGAAGTTGGCACAAGTGATAAGGATACTTACCATATCGTTGGTGCTGCCGGAGCAGATATTTTCTCTGGTAAAATTTCAAATGAAAGTCCAATTGCCCAAGCTTTGATTGGCAAGAAAACAGGGGATATCGCTACTATCGAGTCTCCTGCTGGTAGCTACGATGTTAAAATCATCAGCGTTGAAAAAACAGCTTAAAAACAGAGAATAGGAGTTAGTCGATTAGGCTAGCTCTTTTTTAATCCCCTCAAAATAAAACTGTTCAAGAAAAAAAGAGGACTCTAAATCAAGTCATTGACTTGAATATAGAATCCTCTTTTTATGTTAATTATGATTACGCTGTTTGCCAGCGTTGCGACGTTTTTTAGTATTAGTTGTAATAGCAGATGGTACTGACTCAGCCTTGGCAGACTTGGTTACATCTTTACGAGCTTTGCTAGATTTGTAGGCCTTAGGCGGATTCTTTTCGAATTCATCCATAATCTTTTGACGAAGTTTTGGCTTCAAAATGTAGGTTGTTATCAATTGTTGAATAATGGAGAAGATACCACCGACAAACCAATAAAGGGCAACGCTGGCTGGTAGGTTGATGGACATGAAAATCATCATAAGTGGCATCATGTACGTCATTGATTTCATCTGTGCACGTTGTTCCTCGGCTACACTCTTCATTGATAACCATGATTGCAAGTAATAGAGAGCCGCGATAACGATGGTCAGAACAAGACTACGTTGTCCCAAGTCAAAGCCAAGGAAATGACTGCTTGCAACACCATCAGTAAAGCGAGCTGCATAGAAGAGAGCTGAGAAGAAAGGCATTTGGATCAAGAGTGGCAAGCAACCAATACTACCAAGCACGTTGACACCATTTTCCTTTTGAGCTGCCATGAGTTCTGTTTGCGCCGCCAGCTTTTCTTCTTGGGTTGTAGCATTTTTCATGCGCTCGTTGATTGGTTCAAAGACTGGTTTGAGGTAAGCCATCTTTTCAGATTGATAACTTGCCTTCCAAGACTGATAAAGTCCCAAAGGTAAAATGATCAGACGAACAATGATGGTTACTAGGATGATGGCAACACCGAAACCAAGTCCTGCATCGGTTGCAAAGAACTTGATGACGTGCCCCATAGGTTCAACCAGAAGTTTATAAACCCATCCTTCACCTGTTGGCACACCATTTTTTTGTTGTACGCAACCAGATAAGAGAAAGAGCATGGACAGGGCTAAACCTGAGAATAAAACACGATTTAATTTCTTTTTCAATATAATAGTCCTTTTGATTTTAATATACCTTACTATTTTACTGTTTTTTCTTTAAATAAACAATAGTTCTTAAGTCTGAAATTACTAGTCTTTGTAATTCAGACGGGTGAGCTTAGAAAAAAGATTTTCAAGGAGCCTGCCTGTTAAATTTTACCTCAGCAGATTCAGGAGGAATTTCCCATCTCAACTTGATTTTTTGAGTGCTTAGTTAGCCATGCAAAAATCACTGTAGTCTTTAAAATGCCCCACTTTGACATCAACGTAGGTAACTTTAGCCCATTTTGAAGGGCCTTTACGAATTTCTTGGATGAACTTAGCTATTTTAGCTGGGTCGTCGGATTGGGCTAAGATTTCAACGGTACCATCGTCGTTATTCCAAACGCGACCATAGATATCTCCTATTTCAAGCGCTAGCATATAAGTGGAATAACGAAAGCCCACGCCTTGCACGCGTCCCGAGAC
The DNA here is from genome assembly GCF_000379985.1 of Streptococcus caballi DSM 19004. Taxonomy (GTDB): domain Bacteria; phylum Bacillota; class Bacilli; order Lactobacillales; family Streptococcaceae; genus Streptococcus; species Streptococcus caballi. Next base: position 44,276 of record NZ_KB904064.1, read on the forward strand.
AATCAGATGTACTTTTTTCATGCAAATCCCTCTTTTCTTGGTATAATGTTCTTATGACTATTATAACCTCAAAATCAAATAATCTCATTAAAAAAACAAAGAAATTATTGCAAAAAAAGCATCGCAAAGCTTCTTACCTAATTGAAGGTTGGCATCTTTTTGAAGAAGCTCAAAAGGCAGGAGCTGTTTTCCTTAATATTTTTGTTTTGGAGGAGATGGCAGAGCCCCTAGCCACTTTTCCTCGGCTAATTCTTGTGACACCAGAGGTCTTAAAAGAATTGACAGACTCACCAACACCACAAGGTATTATTGCAGAAGTTGCTATGCCATCCAATCATCTTGAAGACCTAAAAGGAAGCCGTTTTCTCCTTTTGGAAGATGTGCAGGATCCTGGAAATGTGGGAACTATGGTTAGGCTGGCCGATGCGGCTGGCCTAGATGCCGTTATTATTTCAGAAAAATCAGCAGACATTTACAATCAAAAGACGCTTCGCTCTATGCAAGGCAGTCATTTCCATCTTCCTGTCTATCGAACAAATCTATTTGACCTTTGTCAGCATTTTTCAGAGAAAAATATTCCTCTGATAGTGACTACCTTGTCAAAAGAATCGGTTGATTATAAGAAACTGCCAAAGCAAGACAGTTTTGCTCTTGTTATGGGGAATGAAGGTCAAGGCATTTCCAAAAAAATGGTAGAGCAGGCTGACATCTTAGCTCATATCACTATGCCAGGACAGGCGGAAAGTTTAAATGTAGCCGTAGCAGCAGGTATACTTGTTTTCAGTTTAATTTAAGAAGTTATGCTATAATGGTGCTGAAGAGGTGAATGCCATGGAAAAATATAAGAAAGATCAAGAATTTATGGATTATGTTGGTCATCTGATTGACCATCCGCGTTTTCAACGCTTAGATGACATCGTCCAACATCATCATTCGACCCGATTGGAACATTCCATTCATGTGAGCTATACTAGCTATAAGCTAGCCAAACGATTCGGCTGGGATGCTAAATCTACTGCACGTGGGGGATTGTTGCATGATTTCTTTTATTATGACTGGAGAATAACTAAGTTCAATAAAAGTCATGCTTGGGTTCACCCTAGAATAGCTGTTCGCAATGCGCGAAAGCTGACCAAGCTCAATAAACGCGAGGAAGATATTATTCTTAAGCATATGTGGGGAGCAACCATTGCACCACCGCGTTACAAGGAAGGCTATATTGTTACTATGGTTGATAAGTATTGGGCTATTCGCGAAGCTGCTCGGCCTTTAAAGAAAGTATTGGCCAAACCTCGTCGTTTTAGTCGCAAGTTTTTGAACAGTTACCATCATTAAAAAGGAGTTTAAATGAACGATAATATTATCTATACTGAGACGGATACAGGTCTCAATCGCTTTTTTGCTAAGATTTACGGACTGGTAGGTTTTGGAATAGGCCTGTCAGCCTTTGTTTCTTTCCTTATGCTCTATGTCTTTTCAGATAATATGGTTGCCATCATGACTAGTCATTCTTTGATTTATTATGGTGCCATCATTCTGGAGCTGATTCTTGTTTTTTTAGCTAGTGGTGCAGCGCGTAAGAATACACCAGCTGCTTTACCGCTCTTTTTGACCTACTCTGCTCTTAATGGCTTTACGCTCAGCTTTGTCATCGTGGCTTATGCTCAGACAACTGTCTTACAGGCTTTTCTATCGTCAGCTCTTCTCTTTTTCGTCATGGCTATTATCGGTGCAGTGACTAAGCGAGACTTATCTGGCATGGGTAAGGCTATGTACGCGGCTATCATTGGTATTTTGATTGCTGGCTTGGTCAATCTTTTTATTGGCAGTGGCTTGATGAGTTTAATTATTAGTGTTGTTTCTGTTTTAATTTTCTCAGGCTTGATTGCTTATGATAATCAGATGATTAAGCGTGTCTATGAAGGAACAGGCGGCAATGTGGGGAACGGATGGGCTATTTCAATGGCACTTAGTCTTTATCTGGACTTCATCAATCTTTTCTTGAGTTTGTTGAGAATTTTCGGCAGAAATGATTAATAATCGAATAATAAAGTAAGGGCACTATTGTTAGTGTCCTTTTTCTCATTCCAACTGTTCGTCAAAGCAAAAGAGCTCAAACTTTTCTCCAATTAGATCTCAATGTTGATACTATCAACTATTTTATGTACCTCATTAGTAGAGAGCTCCTGTATTCAATAAGACAAGCTCCCAAGCTTGTCCTGACAGCGACTAAAACCTGTTGCTTTTGGAGCATGCTGACGTGTTGTGCTGCTCAAACTGAATGACGAGTAAAAGATTAAGGGTAACTTTGGCTTTATTTTGAAAAAAACAGATTTCTTCTTGAGTTGGTACTTAATGAGTAAGGTGACATTTTCAATGTTTTTTTATGATTTTAAGAGAATAGACCTTAAAGAACTTTGTCAAAAGGCTGTGCTTTATGCTATAATAGTCCTAATATTTTGAACATTTGAGGTTATCCCATGAAAACACCGTTTATCACAAAAGAAGCCCTAGCAAAGATTACTGCAGAATTTCCGACCCCTTTTCATCTGTATGATGAAAAAGGGATTCGTGAGACAGCACGCGCGGTTAATGCGGCCTTTGCTTGGAATCCAGGCTTTAAAGAATATTTTGCCGTTAAAGCAACGCCAAACCCAACGATTTTGAAAATCTTGCAAGAAGAAGGTTGCGGAGTGGACTGTGCTACTGATGTTGAATTGATGATGAGTCATAAACTTGGTTTCAAGGATATTAGTTTCACTTCCAATGATACTAAGGCTGCGGAATTTGTTTATGCGCGTGAGATCGATGCCATGATTAATTTAGATGCTTATGAACACATTGCTTTTTTAGAAGAAGTGGCTGGTCTGCCTCAAACTGTTTCCCTGCGCTATAACCCTGGCGGCGTATTCTCACTTGGAACAGATATCATGGATCATCCAGAGGAATCAAAATTTGGTATGACCCATGACCAATTGATTCAGGGGTACAAGGACTTGAAAGTCAAGGGTGTTAAATCTTTCGGCCTCCATGCTTTTTTGGCCTCTAATACGGTAACAAATGATTATTATCCAACCTTGGCAGCGCAGCTTTTTAACCTAGCTGTTGAAATCAAAGAGAAAACAGGTGTTAGCCTTGATTTCATCAATTTGTCAGGCGGTGTAGGGATTGATTATAGTCCTGCTAACAAGCAAAATGATATTGCTGTAATCGGTGAAGGGGTGCACCAAGAATTTGATAAGATTTTGGTACCAAATGGTCTGGGTCATATCAAGATTTTCACTGAGTTAGGTCGCTTTATGCTAGCGCCTCATGGTCATTTAGTGACTAAGGTTTTGCATCTTAAGGATACCTACCGTCATTATGTGGGGGTTGACGCTTCTGCAGTTAATTTGCTCCGTCCAGCCATGTATGATGCTTACCATCACATTACTAACATCAGTAACCCTGATGGCAATATAGAAACGGTAGATGTGACAGGTAGTCTTTGTGAAAACAACGATAAGTTTGCTAAAAATCGTGAATTGCCTGAAGCACGTGTCGGGGATACGCTGATTATTCATGATACTGGTGCTCATGGCTTCTCTATGGGCTACAATTACAACGGTCGTTTGCGTTCGGCTGAGATTCTTTATCAGGAAGATGGCGGTGCTCGCATGATTCGTCGTGCAGAAAAACCAGAGGATTATTTCGCAACCCTATATGGTTTTGATTTTGAAAAATAAGGAGAAAGGTGGCAGAAAGCTGATTTGAAAAGGGCTTTTCTAGCTACCTTTTGTAATTGTAAACTCTTTCCATTTTTGCTATAATAGGTACGTTAAAAAAGTTAGGAGAACTGGATAAAAAATGAATACTGTTATTTGGATTTTATTAATTATCGTTGCCTTATTTGGTGGGCTTGTTGGTGGTGCTTTTATTGCTCGTAAACAAATCGAAAAAGAGCTTGGTGAACACCCACGTTTGACACCAGATGCTATTCGAGAGATGATGAGTCAAATGGGGCAAAAGCCTAATGAGGCGAAAGTGCAGCAAACTTATCGCAATATAATTAAACACTCAAAAGCAGCAGCCAAAGCTAAAAAATAGGATCTTCTCGTTTAATTCCTAGAAAGACTGCTTTAGTAGTTTATCGTAAACTAGATTCTGGGGAACAGAGCTCAGAAATGCATGACTCAGTTGGCTCCACCAACTGAGTTTTTTAACAAATCTAGTTTTAGAAAGAAAAAATATGGATAATAGACCAATTGGTTTTTTAGATTCAGGAGTTGGTGGCTTAACAGTCGTTCGTGAACTGATGCGTCAACTACCTCATGAAGAAATTGTTTATATTGGTGATTCAGCTAGAGCTCCTTATGGCCCTCGTCCAGCAGAACAGATTAGAGAGTACACTTGGGAGCTGGTTAATTTTCTTTTGACCAAGAATGTCAAGATGATTGTCTTCGCCTGCAATACAGCGACAGCTGTAGCTTGGGAGGAGGTTAAGGAAAAACTGAAAATTCCTGTTTTGGGTGTTATCCTACCGGGTTCTAGCGCTGCTATTAAATCATCGACTGGTGGGAAAATTGGTGTCATTGGAACGCCTATGACCATTGCTTCTGATATCTATAATGAAAAGATAAAAGCTTTAGCTCCTCAAATGGAGGTCCAAAGCTTAGCCTGTCCTAAGTTTGCTCCGCTGGTGGAGTCTAATCAAATAGCATCTAGTGTTGCCAAGAAGGTTGTTTACGAATCATTGGCGCCATTAGTTGGCAAAGTTGATACCTTGGTCTTGGGTTGCACGCATTACCCTTTGTTACGACCGATTATCCAAAATGTCATGGGTCCACAGGTTACACTAATTGATAGCGGAGCAGAGTGTGTTCGTGATATTTCTGTTTTGCTGAATTATTTCCAAATCAATCGCAGCAGGGATGGAGAAGGTGTGAAGCATCGCTTTTACACCACAGCCAACCCAGAAAGTTTCAAAATGATTGCTATCAATTGGCTGGATCAGGACATTCCTGTAGAACATGCGACCCTGCTGGTTAAGAAAGGTGAAAAATGACTGATAACATTTACGAATATAAGGATGAAAAAAACTGGTTTGTCGGAAAATGGCAGGGTTTTAATACTCTAGCTGGTTTAGGTCAGGTTAGTAACGAGGCTTACCTTAGGTTAAATCATGATTTGGCTAGTTTACTTGACAGTGACAAGGTTGATTCTAAGGACAATCAGAACTGGCGGCCAAACGGCTATGATGTGACGGTTATCAAGAAATCATCTGATTTTCGTTTGATTGCTTTTGTTGTAGACATGATTGCTCAGGAAACAGGTCGTCCTTTAAAAGTCAAACAGCATCAGGGAGCTGTTTTGGTGACTGAAAAGGAAAGACTTTTGCTGGTACATTTGCCAGAAGCTGGTGTCAAACTTGATGACTTTTTTGGCAATAGTGGTGCTGAAAAACTTGGAGATACTATCCTCATTGCGACACGAAATGAAGGTAAAACCAAAGAATTTCGAAAAATGTTTGAGAAACTGGGCATCAAGGTTGAAAATCTTAACGATTACCCTGATTTGCCAGAAGTAGCTGAGACTGGCATGACCTTTGAAGAGAACGCTCGCCTGAAGGCTGAAACTATCTCTGAAATCACCGGTAAAATGGTGCTGTCAGATGATTCGGGACTGAAGGTCGATGTCTTAGGAGGACTGCCTGGGGTTTGGTCGGCCCGTTTTTCTGGGCCAGATGCGACTGATGCTAAAAATAACGCTAAATTATTGCATGAATTGGCCATGGTTTTTGAACTCAAAGACCGTTCAGCCCAATTCCACACAACCTTGGTTGTGGCAGCGCCAGGTAAGGAAAGTCTGGTTGTTGAAGCAGACTGGCCAGGTTACATTGCTACAGAACCCAGAGGTGACAATGGTTTCGGTTACGATCCTCTCTTTTTGGTGGGGGAAACAGGTCGGACAGCTGCGCAGCTATCTGCCCAAGAAAAAAATGAAATCTCTCATAGAGGTCAAGCTGTTAAGAAATTAATGGAGGTATTTCCAGCATGGCAACAAGAACATTAATCGTGATGAGTGATTCCCATGGAGACCGTGAGATTGTCAAAGAGATTAAGGGACGTTATCAAGGTAAGGTTGATGCTATTTTTCATAATGGGGACTCTGAATTATCTAGTAAAGATGATATTTGGGATGGTATCTATGTTGTTGCGGGAAATTGTGACTACGATTCGGGTTATCCTAACCGCTTGATTACGCAATTTCCAGAATTTACCGTGGCTCAAACGCATGGCCATCTTTACAATATTAATTTCACATGGGATCGTCTTGATTTGTTTGCCCAAGAGGCGGATGCAGATATTTGTCTCTATGGACATTTGCATCGTCCAGCTGCTTGGCGTAATGGGAAGACTGTCTTTGTCAATCCAGGTAGTGTTTTACAGCCAAGAGGTGACATCAACGAGAAACTGTATGCTAAAATTACTGTAACGTCTGAAGAGATTAAAGTAGAATACTTTACTCGCCAGCATGAGCTTTACCCAGCATTAACCGAGGTATTTAATAGATGATTGCAAAAGAATTTGAAGACTTTCTGCTCCAGCATTTGGATCATTACCTGATAGCGGCGGATGACTTGGCTATCTTTATTGATAGCCACAATACGGACCATGTCATGTTGCTTCTGGCTAATAATGGCTATTCGCGCGTGCCTGTCATTACCAAGGATAAGAAATATGTCGGAACCATTAGTATTTCAGATATTCTTTCCTACAAAGCCAAACATCAGCTGACGGATTGGGAGATGTCTAAGATGGATATTGCTGAGATGGTCAACACTAAGATTGAAACCATTAGTGATCAGGCTAGTCTGACAGAAACCATGCACAAACTGATTGACTATTCTTTCTTGCCTGTGGTGGATAACCAAGGAACTTTTATCGGTATTATCACGCGCAAATCTATCCTTAAGGCTGTCAACAGTCTTTTGCATGATTTCACAGATTACTACACCATTACACCGCATGATTGAATTAATAAAAGCTTTCATTGACAGTAAGCATTTGTCTGATAATACGAGACAGTCTTATTTCTATGATTTGAAACAGTTTGAAGCGGTAGTTGATCATCGTCTTAGTCAGGAAAGACTGGCACTTTATGAGCAATCCTTATCTGACCTCAAGTTATCAGCTAGAAAACGCAAGATCTCCGCTGTTAATCAATTTTTGTACTATTTGTACAGTCAAGGTAAGGTTGACCGCTTTTATAAACTAACTATCAAGGAAAAATTAGCTGAGAAACCTGTTAATCACAGGCTTTTGGATTTGTCGGTCTTTTATGCAGATAGCCAGCAGACAGCTGGTCAGTTGATTGCCCTATTGATTGTGGAATTAGGTCTGCAAATCAGTGAGATTGCTCAGCTGGAACAAGTTGCGCTGGACCTGGACTTTCTAATTTGTCAGCTGAGGAAGGGCGATTTGGTTAGGATTGTCCGTTTTCCAAGGACAATGTTGCCTTATTTGGAGCAAGTTATGGAAAAAGATGGGACATATTTATTTGAACATGCTGGCAAACCTTATTCAAGGCAATGGTTACTAGCGCAGCTCAAACTGTTTTTGCGTGAGCAAAATTTGCCAGAATTCACAGCTCAGACCTTACGTGAACAGTACATTTTGCATCAAAAAGAAGCAGGCAAGTCCATTTTTGAGGTCAGTCAAAGTTTGGGGTTGCGGAGTCCTGTGACACTGGAGAAGTATTTTAGAAACTAATGGATATAAAATTAAAAGATTTTGAAGGACCTTTAGATTTACTGCTCCATCTGGTGTCCAAGTATCAGGTGGATATCTACGATGTGCCCATTGTTGAGGTGATTGAGCAATATTTGGCTTATATTGAAACCTTGCAGGCCATGAAGTTGGAAGTGGCGGGCGAATACATGGTCATGGCCAGTCAACTCATGCTGATCAAAAGTCGAAAACTACTGCCAAAAGTTGTTGAAATGGCGCCTGAAGAAGATGATCCTGAAGTAGAACTCTTGAGTAAGATTGAAGAATATAAGCGTTTCAAAGAGCTGAGTCAAGAATTTTCTGCTCAGCATGATGAGCGGGCGAAGTTCTTTGCCAAACCCAAGCAGGAATTGATTTTTGACGATGTGACGCTGAATCATGATAAATCTGTCATGGATCTCTTCTTGTCTTTCTCACAAATCATGACTCAGAAGCAAAATCGCTTGCGCCAAAGCCATACGGTCATTGAAAAAGATGATTTTCGTATTGAAGACATGATGGCTAGTCTCAACCAGCGTTTGACAGAAGAGAGAGAAATTAGTCTGTCGGATGTTTTCGCGGATTGCCAGAGTGTGACAGAGATGGTGACCCTTTTCTTGGCAACTTTAGAGCTGATTAAGGTGCATGAGGCAACGGTTGAACAGGAAGAGAATTTTGGACAAATCATTTTAAGAAAGGGAGAGGCATGACTTACTATTTAGCACAGATTGAGGCCCTTCTCTTTGTAGCAGGAGAAGATGGTCTGACGCTGCGCCAGCTGGCTAGTATATTGTCTTTGACACCGACGGCGCTTCAGCAGCAGTTAGAAAAATTAGCTGAAAAATACGCTCAAGATGACAATTCAAGCCTGGCTTTGCTAGAAACTTCAAACAGCTATAAGCTGGTTACCAAGGATAAGTTTGCGGATCTCTTGAGGGATTATGCTAGGGCACCCATTAATCAAAGTTTGTCGCGCGCCAGCTTAGAAGTTCTGTCCATCATTGCTTACAAGCAACCCATTACACGGATTGAAATTGATGATATACGTGGGGTTAATTCTAGCGGAGCAATCAGTAAATTGATGGCCTTTGGCTTAATTGCAGAAGCAGGTAAGAAAGAAGTGATAGGACGTCCCAACCTTTACGCGACAACGGATTATTTTCTTGATTACATGGGGATTAATCATTTGGATGAGCTGGTAGATGCTTCAAATATTGAACTGGTTGATCAAGAAATCAATCTTTTCCATCAAGAAGAAGCCTTCCCAGACCAAGAGCAGACAAAAGAAACGAAAGAAGAAAATGAGAATTAATAAATACATTGCGCACGCAGGGGTTGCCAGCCGCAGAAAAGCAGAAGAATTGATTAAACAAGGTCTAGTGACTATTAATGGGCAAGTGGTGACAGAACTGGCAACGACTGTTAAGTCAGGAGATTTAGTAGAGGTTGAAGGTAGTCCAATCTACAATGAAGAGAAGGTTTACTACCTCCTCAACAAGCCACGCGGCGTGATTTCCAGCGTCTCTGATGAAAAAGGACGTAAGACAGTCATAGACCTCCTGCCCCAAGTCAAGGAGCGCATTTATCCTGTTGGTCGTTTGGATTGGGATACATCTGGTCTTTTGATTTTGACCAATGATGGAGATTTCACGGACAAGATGATTCACCCACGTAATGAGATTGACAAGGTTTATTTAGCGCGTGTCAAAGGCATAGCGACTAAGGAAAATCTGCGTCCACTGACGCGTGGTATCGTTATAGATGGCAAGAAAACCAAGCCGGCTCGCTACAATATCATCAAGGTTGACCCTGACAAGAACCGTTCGCTGGTAGAATTGATTATTCACGAAGGACGCAATCATCAGGTCAAGAAGATGTTTGAAAACGTTGGACTTTTGGTAGACAAATTGTCACGGACACGCTTTGGCAATTTGGATTTGACGGGTCTTCGTCCCGGTGAATTTCGCCGTCTCAATAAAAAAGAAATCAGCCAGTTGCACAACATGGCTATTAATAAGGTCAAATGAAAAGGCTCTTAATAGCATCTGTCCGTTTCTACCAAAAATTTATCTCGCCTGCTTTTCCACCATCCTGTCGTTATCGCCCAACCTGCTCAAATTACATGATTGAAGCCATTGACAAACATGGTGCTAAAGGTGTTCTCATGGGAATTGTTCGTATCATGCGCTGCCATCCCTTTGTCCAGGGTGGGCATGATCCGGTCCCAGACCATTTTAGTTTAAAACGCAACAAAACAAGCGACTCACACCAGTGAATCGCTTGTTTTGTTTCTCAGAGAGTTGGTACAGTATAATAAGCACCTAAAATCATCAGATTTAGCTGCCTTTCAAAGAAACTTGTCTAATCTAATTAGATGAAGGGAATTTTTCAGGTTACCCAGCAGTGGCGCTATTAAAAGATGAGCCATTGTCTTTAAACAAGATAAGCTGACCCTAGAGACAGCTTGTCTTGTAAGTGTTTGTGGTTAGTATTTAGACCAAGTTTTTGGAATGAAGAGTAGGAGCATTGGGTAGATTTCCAAGCGTCCGGCGATCATGGCCAAGGACATGAGAACTTTTGAAAATGGACTAAAGATAGCGAAAGTATCTGATGTTCCCAGCATTGGTCCTATATTGTTGAAGGTTGAGGCAGCTGCACTGACGACTACCATGAAGTTGCTGTTGTCTAGTGATAGAAAAAAAATCAAAGCCAGCATTATCATGACGTAAATGGCTAAATATTTGAGAATGCTATGCTGGGTTTCCTTTTCTAAGGAACTGCCATTGACGTGAATGGTCATAACACGGTTAGGGTAGAGGCTGGAAATGACTTGATTACGGGAAATTTTTCCTAGAATCAAGGCTCGCATGACCTTAATCCCCCCTGCTGTCGATCCCGCAGAGCCCCCAATGAACATGAGCATGAGTAAAATAACTTGTGAAAAGAGTGGCCAGACCGTTAAATCAGTTATGCCAAAACCAGTTGTTGTGATTATGGTTGACACTTCAAAAAAAGAGTATTCTAAGCCCTTGCCTACGCTTGAATAGAGACCGCCAACATTGAGCCAGATGAGGATTGTTGAAATCAAGACGATAGCAAAGTAAGTACGTAGCTCTTCATCTCCGAAAAATGCCTTGAACTTGCGCAATAAGAGAAAGTAGTAGAGGTTAAAATTGACCCCGAAGAGCAGAGTGCCAACCGAAACAATATTGGCAATCAGGGCACTGTGATAATGAGCAATGGAATCATTATAAACTGCAAAACCGCCTGTCCCAGCACCGCCCATTGCCGTCACAATACTGTCAAAGAGAGGCATGCCAGCCCACCAGAGGGCAAGGGCGAAAATGACGAACATGACCAAGTAGATAATGTAGAGAATTTGTGCCGTTTCTTTGAGCTTGGAAACCACCTTACCAAAAATGGGGCCAGGAACCTCGGCTCGCATGACTTCTAAGTGGCTGTTGTTACTATTTTCCATAATGGCTAGCGCAAAAACCAGCACTCCCATCCCACCAATCAAGTGAGCAAAGCTTCGCCAGAAAAGAAGAGAATGAGACAGGACACTTACATCAGGTAAAATAGTTGCACCAGTCGTTGTGAAACCAGAGCTCATCTCGAAGAAGGCGTCAATGATACTAGGAATTTGTTTGGAGAGGACAAAAGGCAATGCACCGAAGAATGACCATAAAAGCCAACAAAGAGCAACAATCAGCATACCTTCCTTAGTATAAACGTGGTAATTCTTAGGCTTAAAGAGCACTCCTAGGCCACCCAGAGCCAGCAAAATGGCCATGGTGATGAGGATGCTGGAAATAACAGTGAAATTTTCTCTGTAAATGAAGGCGACAACCAAAGGTACTAGCAGAAGTGCTGCTTCGATTAACAATAATTTCGATAGGAGGAAACGAATCATACTTTTATTCATGTCTTACCTCGCTAACAAATCTGAAATACGCGTGATGTTTTTGAGCAGAGTCACGACAACGATTTTATCGCCCACATGGAGGACATCCTCGCCAGTTGGAAAGATAGTTTTACCATTACGAATGATAGCAGCGATAACGATATTCTTTTTAAAGGTTAGAGAGGACAAGCTCTTTCCTGCCATCTTATTGGACTCACGAATTTCAAATTGCAGGGTCTCAATATGACCATTTGCCACATGGTGCATAGCATCCAAACTAGAATCCTGAGCATTAACACGACCACGGATAAAGTGCATCATCGAATCCACGGCAATACTTTTTGGTGTGACAATACTTGAAAATTGGCTGGTGTCAATAATTTCAAGTAGACTGGTTCGATTGACCTTGGTGATATTTTTCTGAACACCCAGCGTTTCTAGGAACATAGAAGAAATGATGTTTTCCTCATCAACACCTGTCAAGGTTGCGACACAGTCAAAGTTTTCAACACTTTCTTCCAAGAGAACGTTCTTAGCCGTTCCATCACCCTGAACAACATGGACATGAGGAAATTCTTGACTGAAAAATTCAGCACGCTTAGGATTGACCTCAATCAACTTCACATGGATTTTAGTATGTTTTAGAATATTGAGAAGATAGTAGGCAATCTTACCCGCACCGATAATCATCATATTTTTGACAATCTTAGCCTTGATAAAATTATGAAAGAGAATCATTTCCACACGATTTCCTGTGATGAAGATACGATCCTCCGCCTGAATAACAGCATCACCGTTTGGAATGATGATTTTTCCATCTCGTTCAATAGCGCAGACGACAATGTTACCGAATTTTTTACGGAACTGGCTAAGAGTCATCTGGCAAAGCTTGCTGTCGCTGACAATTTTAAATTCCATCAGCATAACACGACCGTTGACAAAATGTTCAACGGATAGAGCATTTGGAAAATCAATAGAATTGGCAATATAACGAGCTGTCAGCAATTCTGGATTGACCACCAGTGAAAAACCAAGGAAATTCTTGTCCTTAAAATAGGCATTAGAATATTCAGGATTGCGAACACGGACAATGGTTTCTTTTGCTCCCATCTTCTTGGCCAAAACAGCTGAAATCATGTTGACCTCATCCTTATCCGTGATGGCAATGAAAATATCGCAAGAGTTGACATCAGCTTGCTCTAAAATTTTAAAGTTGGCTCCATTGCCCACAATTCCCATAATATCGTTGCGCTTGGTTACTCGCTTTAGAACAGCTTCATTTTCTTCAATCAGAATAACATCGTGATCTTCTTCAACCAGTGAGCGGCAAAGGGCAGTTCCGACCTTACCACCACCTACAACAATTATTCTCATAATAACCTCCAAATTATATAGACTATCATACCTTTTTTTCCCTAAAAATGCACGCCAATAAGTAAAAGTCACTAAAATGAAATCAAAAATTTGAAACTAGCTAATTAAGCTTTGCTATTGAGCTTCTGCCATTATGACACCAGCCTGTCTAGCCCGAATGCTTGAAAAATTTCTTTTTAAGTTGAAACTGAATTTTTGCTAACTTCCTTTTATTCTCAGATTAGAAACGGTAAATAAAAGGATATTTAGATATTATTTGAAAAATAGAGTTAAAGTGATTGACATTACTTTGTAAAGTGTTATAATAATCTACAAGAATTCGTTGGTTTAAATCAAACCTGTTATGATTTAAGTTAATGAATCGCCACCAACCACATTGTTTGCTGAGCTTGACTCCGGGCAGTGTGGTTTTTTTATGAGAAAATCGAGAAGTAAAAGATATGAATATTGAAGAATTAAGCCAGAATAATCACCGCAAAGACAGCGGTCGTAACCACATTGTCCTTTTTGAGCCCCAAATTCCAGCTAATACAGGTAATATTGCCAGAACCTGCGCAGCAACCAATAGTCCCCTCCACATCATCCGTCCCATGGGTTTTCCAATTGATGATAAAAAAATGAAACGTGCTGGATTAGATTACTGGGACAAGTTGGACATCACGTTTTATGACAATTTAGAAGAGTTTATGAGTAAATGCACTGGACGGGTTCATTTGATTAGTAAATTTGCTGATAAGGTTTATTCCGATGAAGATTATAATGACGACCAAGACCATTATTTCATGTTCGGCCGTGAAGATAAGGGCTTGCCAGAAGGCTTTATGCGGGCTAATTCAGAAAAAGCTCTGCGCATTCCTATGAATGATGAACACGTCCGCAGCTTAAACGTGTCCAATACTGTTTGCATGATTATTTACGAAGCATTGCGCCAGCAATCCTTTCCAAATCTTGAACTCAGTCATACCTATGAACATGATAAGTTGAAATAAGGAAGTAAGGAGGTTTAGGACCTTCTTTTTCAGTGCTATATTGAAAGCCTTTTCTTACTGTGATATAATGAATAAAAAAGAGTAGGAGAAGAAGAAATGGGACTTAAACGTAAAGAGAAATTTTCTATCCGTAAGTACAAAAAAATTGGTACAGCTTCTGTTTTATTAGGGACCTTCTTCTTGGTAAGTTCAGCTGGAATTGTCTTTGCTGAGGAAGTGGAGGTACCACAAGCCGTAGTACAGCCAATAACAGTACCTTCCGCAGCTTCTGAAGCAACGACAGTTTCATCTACAAGCGGGGTAAGTAGCACAACTGACCAATCTCAGTCAACAACAAACTCAGCAGTAGATGATAACACTCAAGTAAGTCCAGCAGTTCCAACGGCTTCTACCACTCAGACGACAGAAGTAGATGTAGTAGGCCAAGCAAAGGATGGGCAGCCGACGGATCCAGTATCGGCTGAAACAAAATCAGTTGAAACTTCAAATACTCAAGTAACTAGCGTACAAAAAGAAAGAATTGTATCTACAAGGGTAGAAGATGAGCAGTCGAAGGCGCCTCAAGCAAGTGAAAATAGTCTAAGCTCTGAGGTAGCAGTAGTTGAGGAAAAAACGGCAGCTAAGTCACAAGATGAAGCTAGTTTGTCAGCGGCTAATACACAAGCCCAGTCAGCTGCAGTCACCACATTAGCCATGTATCGTCTCTACAATCCCAACTCAGGCGAGCATTTTTATACCTCAAATGGTTACGAAAAAGTAAGTCTTGTTAAGCTTGGCTGGCGTGATGAAAATGTAGCCTGGTATGCACCGACCAAAGGAGAGGAAGTTTATCGTCTTTATAATCCTAATGCCGGTGATCACCANTATACANTAAACAAGGGTGAGATGACTAATTTGTCAAATCTGGGTTGGCGCTATGAAGGTATTGCTTGGTATTCGGCAGGAACAATTGCTATGTATCGCCTTTATAATCCTAATGCTAAATCAGGTAGCCATCACTACACAGCATCTAAGAGTGAAGTGGTTTCTCTGACCAAACTTGGCTGGCG
>NZ_KB904065.1 GCF_000379985.1 Streptococcus caballi DSM 19004
CCACATCGTGATACGGGCAAAGTTGGATTATCAAGCTTCTGACTGTCCCCATTGTCAGGGAAAAATGATGACATACAACTTTCAGAAAACATCAACTATCCCACTTCTTGATATCCAAGGAATGCCCACCGTCCTTAAGCTCAAAAAAGTGTTGCTTTCAGTGCAAGGCTTGTCGCAGAGTGAGNGTGGCTGAGACCTCTCTCGTTCAGAAAAACGGGCAGATTTCCAAACCTGTCTGGGCTAAAATCACACAGCTCCATACAGAGAGGTTGACTAACTCAGCTATCGCAAAGAAACTTCATATCTCCGTCTCTACCGTTCAGAGAAAGCTAGAACAGTTCACCTTCAAAGAGGATCTCCAAACTTCCTACAGTTTTGAGTTGGGATGAATTCTCTCGAAATAAGGGCAAGCTCGCCTTCATTGCACAAGATTTTGAGACGAGGAAGATCGTCACCATCCTTGAAAACAACAGGCAATCAACCATCAAAAACGACTTCTACAAGTCTCCTAGAAGGGTTCGTGAGCAGGTTAAAGTGGTAACCGTGGACATGTCTGGCAGCTACATTCCTATCATTAAACAATTGTTTCCTTGCGCCAAAATCGTCCTTGACCGCTTTCATATTGTGCAGTACATGAGCAGAGCGCTCAATCAAACCCGCATTCAAATTATGAAGCAATATGACAAGAAATCCCTTGAATACAGAGCTCTTAAATACTACTGGAAGCTCATTCAAAAGGACAGTCGGAAACTGTCGCTTAAGGCTTTCTACTCTAGAACTTTTAGAGAAACGCTAACGCCTAGACAATGTCTTGATAAGATAGTCAAGCGCGTTCCTGAATTAAAAGGTTATTATGACCTGTACCAACTGCTCCTGTTTCATTTTCAAGAGAAAAATACCGACCATTTCTTTGGTTTAATTCAAGAGGTTTTACCTCAGCTCAATCACACCTTTAAAACTGCTTTGAAAACCTTTATGCGCTACAAAAGCTATATCACTAATGCCATTGAATTGCCTTATTCTAACGCTAAACTAGAAGCTACCAATAAACTCATCAAGGATATCAAGCGCAATGCTTTTGGCTATCGGAACTTTGACAACTTTAAAAAACGCATTTACCTCGCTTTGAACGTAATCGCCCAATAACAAAGTATATTGAAAAAGGCTCCAAAGTCCTGTCGACCCTGGAACCTTTTTCTATTTACACACTCTTTTAATTTTTTCCTTCCATGGCAAATAGGCCTCTAGCACCTCTTTTTTTGCGAGCGTCTCCTCGTTAGGTAAGTGTTCTAGAGGATAGGTCATATATTTCTCTGCATCAAGGCCATGTCGTTTAGCAGTTTCCAAAAGACTCAGAATGACAGCTGCCGACTTGGCTCCCTCAAAGCTTTGAGAAAACAACCAATTTTTACGGCCCATCACCAATGTCTTCATTGCCCTTTCAGCCATATTGTTAGACAGGACTAAGTCACCGTCCGAGAGAACGGTTCGGAAAGTGGTTTCGTAGTTGAGGCTATACTCTATGCAGTGCCCAATTTAGAACCCGGCAAGACAGCCTGAATGCGACACCAGTCAAAGAATTCGTCCATCAAAGGGGCTAACTCTGTCTGACGTTTATGTAGTCGTTCCTCAGTAGACAAATCTGCCCAGTCATTCTCTAAGGCAAATAGGCGGTCGCAATAGGCTAATCCCTTGGCTCCTAAAGAAGTCTTGTCTGTCTTCTTAGGAGTCGCCTCAAAAAAACTTTCGTCTGACGTGAGCCCAACAACCAACCAGCTGAGCCTTGTTTAACTGCCGATAGGCTGACAGCAGTTCGCAGTTAACCAAGCTTAGCGTCGCTTCGCTCCTAAACCTTGGACTGCTATCGCATAGGCAGAACTAAAGGACTAAAGTCCTAAGTTACTGCCGTAACATGTCACAATGTACGTAGCCCGCATAATCCCCAAGAAATTCCTCCACAACCAAGCCACTCCGTCGTTTGTCATGATGATAGAGGGTGATGCCATTTTTCTCATGCTTACCAGACAAGAAGGTCCAGTAGAAGGTCAACTCACTATCATTTTCTAAGACCTTGTAGGAAGTCTCATCCGCATGGAGAATAGGTTGTTTCAGTAATTTCTCATGTAACAGGTCATAAATCGGCTCGAAATAATACTGACTAGACTTGATATGCCAGTTGGCTATCTCCTTCCGACTGATGGGCAGGCCAAGCTTATGCCAGTCCTCCTCCTGGCGGTAATTTGGCACCTTCAGATTGAATTTCTGGTGAATGGTGTGGGCGATGATAGAGGCTGAACCCAAGCTGTGTGCCAAAGGTGCCTTAGGAATGGGAGCCCTTATAATCTTATCGCTCAGATTCTTCTGACTACAGGCCTGACACTTGTATGCGTGTTGAACATGGTCAATCCGCTTTAACTGTGCAGGAATGAAGACTAACTCTTGTCGTTGAACGGTAGAACCAATCTCTTTCAACTGTCCATGACAGTCTGGACAAGTACAGTCTTCACCCTGCAATTCGTGATGAACTATCTCTGGAGTGAACTGACTAAAAATAGCCTGACGAACTCCCTTAGCTTTCTTGCGTTTATAAGTGATAATCTCTGTTTCAACTGGGTAAGTCAGCTTCTTCCTTCAGGGAGGCTTTCCTCCCCAAACAAGCTCAGCTGACCGGGTTGATATACAACCTTCTCTGATGATTTTCCGTAAAGTTTCTGTCTCAGATAATCGTCCTGTTCACGAAGGAGGGTTAGCTCATTGGTAAGTTGTTCAATCGTTGAGGTCTGTTGTTTAATAATTGCTAATAACTCATCCATGCTATTGAGCCTCCTTCATTTTATTTCATTATACCGAAAGAAAAGCCATGATTTCAATAGAAATCACGATTTTTTGAAACATTTATTTTTGGGATGATAGAAAATCCCTTCATGAGCCAGTCTACTTGTTCGGAAGTTAGAGCCTTGACCTCTTCTTCATTGTTTGGCTAGGTCAATTTCCCATTTTCAAAACGTTTATACAATAACCAAAATCCCTGTCCATCCCAGTAAAGAGCCTTGAATCGGTCTTTTCGACCGCCGCAGAAGAGATAGGCCTGACCTGAAAAGGGATCCAAATTGAATTGACTTTTGACAAGGTAAGCGAGTGAATCAATCCCCTGACGCATATTCGTTTTTCCGCAAACCAAGTAGACTTGACCTAGATCACTGAGCCGGATTGTCATAGAGCAGTACCTTATCCAAGATTGTTTCCAATACTTCAGAGTTGATAGATTGGAAGAATGTGACTTCCGTTTTTCCGATACGAATTTTCATCAGAATATCGTTTCTGCTTTTCTTTTCAAAGCGTCGTGATTTAGGAACAGTCAATGGGACGATGGGTTGTGACATAAAAAATCCTCCAGTTTTTTTATTACAGTATACTGGAGGAGTGAGTGATTGGATAGATACCTTGTTATGGGGCGCTTACCTTTGAACAGCACAAAAGAGAAGACAACATTTGTCTCCTCTCGTGCTTAGTTATAAGTCACCCACTACAGTTGACAAGAGTCAAAAAACGCCTGCTTACGAAATACCTTTACAAGTAGAGATATTTCGTAAACAAGCGTTACCTACCAATATGATGAGTGTTACCGCTGGAGGACCCTCCAGCGGCTGACCAGAGCTAGACTAAGAATTTTTAATTCCATCATCATAACACTCAACAAAATTGATGATTTATACTAATTCAATGATAGCCATTGGAGCAGCATCACCACGACGTGGTTCTGTTTTAAGAATACGTGTATATCCCCCGTTACGTTCAGCATAACGAGGTGCGATGTCATCGAAAAGTTTTTGAAGTGCTGTTTGTGCTGAATATTTATCAGTAGCTTCATCATAATTTTCTGATGCAATTTCGTTACGTACATAAGCAGCTGCTTGACGACGAGCGTGTAAGTCACCACGTTTACCAAGAGTAATCATTTTTTCAACTGTTTTACGGATTTCTTTTGCACGTGCTTCAGTTGTAACGATTGATTCGTTAATCAAAAGGTCAGTTGTCAAATCGCGCAACATTGCTTTACGCTGTGAGCTAGTGCGTCCTAGTTTACGGTAAGCCATTGTGTCCTCCTCTATTTATTTATCGTTTTTTAGTCCGAGACCAAGGTCGGCAAGTTTAACTTTAACTTCTTCAAGACTCTTGCGTCCAAGGTTACGAACTTTCATCATTTCAGGCTCAGTTTTTTCTGTCAAATCAAATACAGTATTGATTCCTGCACGTTTAAGGCAGTTATATGAGCGTACTGACAAATCAAGCTCTTCGATGGTACGGTCAAGTACTTTCTCATCGTTCACCTTTTCTGTTTCCTTCATCACATCTGTCGCTTTAGCAACTTCAGTAAGATCAGTAAACAAGTTCAAGTGTTCAATAAGAACACGGGCTGAAAGACCTAAAGCATCCTCAGGAATGATTGTGCCATTTGTCATGATTTCAATTGTTAATTTATCAAAGCCATCATTGCTACCAACACGGGCAGGCTCAACTTGATAGTTAACTTTTTTCACCGGTGTATAGATAGAATCCACCGCCAGCGTTCCTACTGGTGCATCATCTTTTTTATTACCTTCAGCTGGAACATAACCACGATTTTTTGCAACGGTCATTGTCGCCTTCAAGCTGTGTCCCTCAGCGATTGTAAAAAGATAATGATCAGTATTTACAATTTCAATATCACTATCTGTCAGGATATCTCCAGCAGTCACTTCTGCAGGACCTTCAACATCTAGTTCAATAATTTTTTCGTCTTCGACGTAAGATTTTACAGCAAGACCCTTAATGTTAAGGATGATTTGCATCACATCTTCGCGTACACCAGGAATAGTATCAAATTCGTGAAGTACTCCATCAATTTTAATTGACGTAACTGCTGCACCAGGAAGTGAAGACAAGAGTACACGACGAAGAGAATTACCTAGAGTTGTACCATAGCCGCGTTCAAGTGGCTCGATGACAAATCTGCCATAATCTTTATTTTCATCAATTTTTGTTATTATTGGTTTTTCAAACTCAATCATCTATTTACCCCTCAAAAACGAATCCTGTATACTATTAAAATTTATGATTATACACGACGACGTTTTGGAGGACGAGCACCATTATGTGGTACAGGAGTCACGTCACGAATTGCAGTTACTTCAAGTCCAGCAGCAGCAAGCGCACGAATAGCAGACTCACGACCTGAACCAGGACCTTTTACAGTGACTTCAACTGTCTTAAGACCATGTTCTTGTGCCGATTTTGCAGCAGCCTCAGCAGCCATTTGTGCAGCGAAAGGTGTAGATTTACGAGAACCTTTGAAACCAAGAGCACCAGCTGATGACCAAGCAAGAGCATTACCATGTACATCTGTAATCATAACAATAGTGTTATTAAATGTAGCGTGAATATGTGCAATACCAGATTCGATATTTTTCTTCACACGACGTTTACGTGTTGGTTTAGCCAATTTTTATACCTCCTATTTTATTTTTTCTTGCCAGCAATCGCAACAGCTTTACCTTTACGAGTGCGAGCATTATTTTTAGTGTTTTGTCCACGGACAGGAAGTCCACGACGGTGACGGATTCCGCGGTATGAACCGATTTCCATCAAGCGTTTGATGTTCAAGTTAACTTCACGACGAAGGTCACCTTCAACTTTAATTGAGTCAACTTCACGACGGATTGCATCTTCTTGATCCGAAGTCAAATCTTTAACACGGATATCTTCTGAAACACCAGCTGCTGCCAAGATTTTCTTAGATGTTGCAAGACCAATTCCGTATACATAAGTAAGTGAAATTACTACACGTTTATCATTTGGAATATCAACTCCAGCAATACGAGCCATTTTTTCTCCTTTCTATCTTATCCTTGACGTTGTTTGTGTTTTGGATTTGATGGACAAATTACCATAACACGACCGTTACGACGAATTACTTTACAGTATTCGCAAATTGGTTTAACCGATGGTCTTACCTTCATGTTTTAATCCCTCCAATTATTTCGATTATTTAAAGCGGTATGTGATGCGTCCACGTGTTAAATCGTATGGGCTCATTTCAACAGTAACACGATCACCTACCAAAATACGGATGTAGTTTTTACGGATTTTTCCTGATACAGTTGCTAAAATTTGGTGTCCATTTTCCAATTCAACAGTAAACATTGCATTTGGCATTGTCTCAACAACCTTGCCTTCAATTTCAATCACATCTTCTTTTGCCACGCAAAAGTACCCCCTAAATTTCGATTTGATGCCCTCTGGATACAGAGGTAACAATTATAAGTCAGACTATCCTAGTATATCACGAGTTTTCTACTTGTGCAAGTAGAAAATCTAAAATTATTGCATAGCCAATATCGCATTCTCAACATCTTTAAAGACATCGGCAATGTCTTGATTACCTTCAATATCTGAAACAAGACCTGCTTTACGATAGTGATCCAGAATAGGTTGACCTTGAGCAATATTAACATCCAAACGGCGTTTTACAGTCTCAGGTTTGTCATCCTCACGTTGATAATAATCTTCTTCTTTATAATCAACTGGTGGATTAAAGACTTTATGATAAGTCGCCCCTGTTTCACGATGGATAATGCGGCCACTCAAACGTTCAACTAAGCAAGCAGGATCAACTTCAATATTGATGACACCGTCCAATTTGATACCCAGCTCAGATAACGTTTCATCCAAAGCATAAGCTTGTTCAATTGTGCGTGGATAACCATCTAGTAAGAAACCTTTTTCTGAAATATCTTCTTGTGCTAGACGTTCTTTAACAATACCATTTGTCACTTCATCTGGAACTAGCTCGCCTTTATCAATGTAAGATTTTGCTAATTTACCCATTTCAGTTTGGTTGGCTATTGCTGCACGGAACATATCACCAGTAGAGATATGTGCTACACCAAATTCTTCAACAATTTTTGCCGCTTGGGTTCCTTTACCAGCACCTGGTAAGCCCATGATTAAAAGATTCATGATCGTCTCCTTTTAAAGAATAAGAGGTCCAATTAAAGAAAAGTAGTCAAAGAGTAAGAATTCAACTAATGATACCATTCTCGGTCTGAACTCAATTTTGTTTTCAAATAAATCTAACAACTACTGCTAGACTTATTAAAAAGCAAAATAGAAGGCTGACTAAGTCAACCTATACTCTATTCTGTTGTATCCATAAAACCAACATACTGTCTTTTCAAGAGATAGCCTTCTAGTTGTTTCATTCCTTCAATACCTGTTGAAATCAAAATCAACAAACTTGTTCCTCCAAGTGCAATACTTGAAGAAAGATTCATCGCTTGTTGAGCAATGATTGGTGTTAAAGAAATGAAAGCTAGGAAGATAGAACCTACAGTCGCCAATTTTTTCAGCAAGGATGACATATATTCTTCTGTCTCACGTCCAGGTCTAACACTTGGAATATAGGACGCATTCTTCTGTAAGTTTTCTGCAGTTTTTTCCGGATTAACTTGTACAAATGTATAGAAGAATGAGAAGAGAATGATGAGAATGGCATAGATAACCATACCCGTTGCTGTTTGATAATTAAAAATAGACTGAAGGTTAGTCAACCAAGGAATTTCCTTACCATGTTGCAATAAAGGAATAATCGTACTTGGAATGGTTGTAATCGAGCTGGCAAAGATAACGGGAATAACGCCGGCAGGATTCACCTTTAACGGTAGGTAAGAACTTGTTGGTGCCCCTTGAGCAAGTTTAGTATATTGAATTGGAATTTTATACTCAGCTTGTTGAACAAAAGTCGTAAAGAAGACGATTGCCAAGACTGCTAAAATCAAAATACCAACAAAAATATATGAATGTGTCAAATCGCTTGAACGAACATTGACAAAGAAATCTTCGTAAATCGTCGAAACTGCACTTGGAATAGATGAAATGATACCTGCAAAGATAATCATTGAAACACCGTTTCCGAAACCTTTGTCCGAAATCTGTTCACCTAACCAAGTTACAATCATGCTCCCAGTCGTCAATAATAAACCAATTAAAACATAGGTTTGAACGTTAGGGGTAGATACCAAAGCAATACTTGACAACGTATTAAATCCGGCTGTAATACCGATAGACTGAACAAAAGCAATAGCTAATGTAATATAGCGCGTTGCTTGGTTGAGTTTACGACGGCCGACCTCACCTTGTTTACCCCATTCAACAAACTTAGGCAAAATGTCCATTTGCAAAAGTTGAACGATGATTGAAGCAGTGATGTATGGACTAACCCCCATTGAAAAAACAGAGAAGTTAGTCATAGCATTACCAGAAACGAGGTTTAACATATTTAAAAAAGGAAGATCACTAAGTTGTTCAAGACTTTTTACATTAATACCTGGCACTGTAATGTGAGTACCGATACGAAAGACGAGGATGATAAAAAGAGTATAGAAAATTTTATTTCTTACATTTTTTACCTTCAAAGCGTCTTTGAGTATTTTAAAGAACATCCTGAGTCCTCCTCATTAGATGACTTCGATTGAACCACCTTTTGCAGTGATTGCTGCTTCAGCAGATTTTGAGAATTTCGCTGCTTTAACAGTCAATTTCTTAGTCAGTTCACCATTACCAAGAATTTTAACGCCTGATTTTTCAGCACGAACAATTCCAGCTTCTTTAAGAACAACTGGAGTTACTTCTGTGCCATCGTCAAAGACGTTCAATTGATCAAGGTTGACAAGAGCGTATTCTTTAGCGTTGATATTTGAAAATCCACGTTTTGGCATACGACGGAACAATGGAGTTTGTCCACCTTCAAAACCAAGACGAACACCGCCGCCTGAACGAGCCTTTTGACCTTTTTGACCACGGCCAGATGTTTTACCGTTACCTGATGATGTACCACGACCTACACGGTTACGGACTTTACGAGAACCTGTTGCAGGTTTAAGTTCATGAAGTTTCATTCTATTTCTCCTTTTTTTGCATAATGCTAGCGCCTCTACGTAGGGAAAAGGACTCCACGCAGAGACTCGCCTATGCTTTTCTTAATTCAGATTAAGTCGCAAGGAAAACCCAGCGACTTAAAGATTATGTTGCGCAGCAGATAAACTGCATTGCCCTGATAAGAATATCTTATCAATTATTTAACATCCTCAACAGTTACCAAATGAGATACTGCATTGATCATACCACGAACAGCAGCGTTATCTTCTTTAACAACTGAAGAGTTTAATTTACCAAGTCCAAGGGCAACAACTGTTTTGCGTTGTGCAGGGATGCGACCGATTGGAGACTTAGTCAAAGTAATTTTAATTTGAGCCATGATAATCTCCTTTCTTATGCCAAATCAGAAACTGAGATGCCACGAAGAGCAGCAACTTCTTCTGCACGTTTAAGTTGTTTCAAACCTTCAACAGTTGCACGAACGATGTTGATTGGAGTATTTGAACCAAGTGATTTAGATGTAACATCTGCAACACCAGCTAATTCGATGACGGCACGAACAGCACCACCAGCGGCAACTCCAGCCCCTTCAACAGCAGGTTTCAACAAAACGCGGGCTCCACCAAATTCTGAATGAACTTCGTGAGGAATTGTTGTACCAACCATAGGAACTTCAATCATATTTTTCTTAGCAGCTTCAACTGCTTTACGAATAGCTTCTGGTACTTCTTGTGCTTTACCAGTACCAAAGCCTACGTTACCATTGCGGTCACCAACTACTACTAATGCTGCGAAACGAAGACGACGTCCACCTTTAACAACTTTAGTAACACGGTTAATCGCAACAACGCGTTCTTCAAGTTCAACTGCGTTATCTTTAAAAGCCATTTCTTAGTGTCCTCCTATTAGAATTTCAATCCGTTTTCACGAGCTGAGTCAGCCAAAGCTTTCACACGTCCGTGATAGAGATATCCACCGCGGTCAAAGACCACTTCAGAAATACCTTTAGCTACTGCGCGTTCAGCAACAAGTTTACCGACAACAACGGCTTGTTCTGTTTTAGTTCCTTTAGAAACTTCTTTGTCAAGAGTTGATGCACTTGCGAGCGTTACACCCGCTACGTCATCAATTACTTGAGCGTAGATGCCTGTATTAGAACGAAATACGTTCAAACGTGGGCGATCAGCAGTTCCAGAGAGTTTACCGCGAACGCGACGGTGGCGTTTTTGGCGGATTTTATTTTTATCTGGTTTCGAAATCACAATTTTCACCTCTTTAAATTTAGATCTTGTCAAATGACAATATGTAAATTCTAGAGCATGACAGGTAAGCAAGCAAGCTCTTGCTAAACTGACATAATCTATTATTTACCTGTTTTACCTTCTTTACGACGTACAAATTCACCAACGTAGCGAATCCCTTTACCTTTGTATGGTTCTGGCGAACGGAGGCTACGAATGTAAGCAGCTGTTTGACCAACAACTTCTTTATTGCTTCCAAGTACGTTGATTGTAGTTGGTGTTGGTACTTCAAAAGTGATCCCTTCTGGAGCAACAACTTCATCTTGATGAGATTTACCAACAGAAAGTACGAGTTTTGAACCTTGAAGTTGAGCACGGTAACCAACCCCGCGCATTTCAAGTTCTTTTTTGAAACCTTCAGAAACACCAACAACCATGTTGTTCAAGTTAGCACGAGTTGTACCGTGGATTGTTTTCATTTCTTTTGAGTCGTTTGGACGATGAAGAGTAACTTCGGTTCCTTCGACTTTGATTTCAATATTTTTGTTAAACTCACGAGTGAGTTCGCCCTTAGGTCCCTTTACAGTAACAACATGGTCGTTGTTAGTAACTTCGACACCAGCAGGCAAAGTAATAACTTTATTACCAATACGTGACATAGTTTTTATTTTCTCCTGTTAAATTGTCAGGCCGCTTACGCGACGAGTTTTCACGGGGCAACCATGATACTAGAGCCGTCAAGCAAGTCACAGAAAAATAGGAAAACAAATCAAAGATGCTAACATCTAGGTGAAGTTTATCTTTTTTTCAGAGACTTGTAGGCGAGTTCAATTACATATCTCGGTTAGAAGTCTGATAAAATCTGATTTGAACACGAGCTAGGGCCTGTGTGAAAAAGATACATTTTCCTAGAGTGCAAACATTCTCCGCTAGATGCCCTATTTCACTTGGCCTCTTATGCTCTTCGTATCATGATTTTACCAAACGTAGGCGATCACTTCTCCACCAACATTCTTTTGACGTGCTTCCTTGTCTGTCAAAAGACCTTCTGATGTTGAAACAATTGCAATTCCAAGTCCGTTAAGAACTTTTGGCATATCTTCACGTTTTGTGTAAACACGAAGACCTGGTTTTGATACACGTTTCAAGTTTGTGATAACACGCTCACCATTTTGTCCATATTTAAGGAAGACACGGATGATACCTTGTTTATCATCTTCGATAACTTCAACGTTTTTTATAAAACCTTCGCGTTTAAGGATCTCAGCAATCCCTTTTTTGATGTTTGATGCAGGCACTTCAAGTACTTCATGTTTCGCTTGATTAGCGTTACGAATACGTGTCAAAAAGTCTGCAATTGGGTCAGTCATAACCATTTTAAATTTCTCCTCTTACTAGTAGTTTGAATTGTTCACTTGCTAGTTAATGATTCTTGGATTACCAAGAAGCTTTAGTAACACCAGGAATTTGACCTTTGTAAGCCAATTCACGGAAGCAAACACGGCAAAGTTTAAACTTGCGGTAAACAGAATGTGGACGACCACATTTTTCGCAACGTGTGTAAGCTTGCGTAGAGAACTTCGCTGGGCGTTTGTTCTTAGCAATCATTGATTTTTTAGCCAATTTATTTACCTCCTAGATTATTTTGCAAAAGGCATTCCAAGACCTTTAAGCAATTCACGTGATTCTTCGTCAGTATTAGCAGTAGTAACGATAACGATATCAAGACCACGTACTTTATCAACATCGTCGAAGTTGATTTCTGGGAAGATCAATTGTTCTTTCACACCAAGTGTATAGTTTCCGCGTCCGTCAAATGATTTTGTTGGAACACCATGGAAGTCACGTACACGTGGAAGTGAAACAGTAACCAATTTATCTAAAAATTCGTACATGCGTTCGCCACGAAGGGTAACTTTAGCACCGATTGCAACACCTTCACGAAGACGGAAGCCAGCGATTGATTTCTTAGCTTTAGTGATAAGTGGTTTTTGACCTGAAATAAGTGCCAATTCAGCAGCAGCTTTTTCAAGGTTTTTAGCGTTTGATACAGCATCACCAACACCCATGTTAAGAACGATTTTCTCAACTTTTGGCACAGCCATGACAGATGTGTAGTTGAATTTTTCTGTCAACGCAGGAACAACTTCTTTAGTATATTTTTCTTTTAAGCGATTTGCCATTATGCTTCTCCTTTCCTTCGTGATTAATCAAGCACTTCGCCTGATTTTTTGTTGTAACGAACTTTCTTGCCGTCTACAACTTTGTAACCAACACGCCCTGCAATACCATTTTTATCAAGAACTTGAACATTTGATGCATGGATTGGCGCTTCTTTTTCCACGATAGCACCTTGAGGGTTTTCGGCGTTTGGTTTTTGGTGTTTTTTGACGATTGCAACACCTTCAACAACAACTTTGTTTACCTTTGGAAGAGCTTTGAGAACTACAGCTTCAACGCCTTTGTCCTTACCAGCAATAACGCGAACTTTGTCGCCTTTTTTTACAAACATTTGAGCTTTTCTCCTAATTATTTCTTACGCCCTACTGGGCACCCTGACAAACGTCAGGGGACTAAGTTTGTTTTAATTTTAGATTAAAGTACTTCTGGTGCAAGTGATACAATCTTCATATAGCCACCTTCACGCAATTCACGTGCAACTGGGCCGAAGATACGAGTTCCGCGAGGAGTTTTGTCGTCACGAATAATCACCGCTGCGTTGTCGTCAAATTTGATGTATGAACCGTCTGGACGGCGAGCACCAGTTTTTGTACGAACGATAACAGCTTTAACAACATCGCCTTTTTTAACTGCCCCACCAGGAGTAGCTTGTTTTACAGATGCAACGATGACGTCACCGATGTTAGCGAATTTACGTCCTGAACCACCAAGAACTTTGATAGTCAAGATCTCACGAGCACCGCTATTATCAGCAACTTTCAAGCGAGTTTCTTGTTGAATCATTTCAATTTTCTCCTTTTAGTTTGATTAGATAATAACAGCTTCTTCCACAACTTCTACAAGACGGAAGTGTTTTGTAGCTGACAGTGGACGAGTTTCCATGATACGCACGATATCGCCTTCTTTAGCGACGTTGTTTTCATCATGTGCTTTGTATTTTTTAGAATAGTTGATACGTTTACCATAGACTGGGTGGTTACGTTTAGTTTCAACTACAACAGTGATTGTTTTATCCATTTTGTCAGATACTACGCGTCCAACAAGGGTTTTACGTTGATTACGTTCCATTATTAGAATTTCTCCTTTCCCAATCTATTATTTTTTTTCAGTTTGCACTGTTTTTACACGTGCAATTTGTTTTTTCACTTCGTTCAAACGAGCAGTTTGATCAAGTTGACCTGCTGCAGCTTGGAAACGAAGGTCGAAAAGTTCTTTCTTAAGTTCGTTTTCTTTCTTAGCAAGCTCTTCTTGAGAAAGACCACGAAGCTCTTTAACAAAATCTTTAATTTCTTGAAGTTTCATGATTTCTCCTTATTCTGCTTCACGTTTCACGAATTTAGTCTTAACTGGCAATTTGTGGCTAGCAAGACGAAGTGCTTCACGTGCGACTTCTTCAGATACACCAGCGATTTCAAACATCACTTTACCACGTTTAACTGGTGCTACCCAACCTTCAGGTGCCCCTTTACCAGAACCCATACGTACACCGATAGCTTTAGCAGTGTATGATTTGTGTGGGAAGATTTTAATCCAAACTTTACCACCACGTTTCATGTAACGCGTCATCGCAATACGGGCAGCTTCGATTTGACGGTTTGTGATCCAGTGGCTAGTAGTAGCTTGAAGACCGTATTCACCGAATGCGACTTCTTTACCACCTTTAGCTTCACCGCGCATTTTTCCACGGAATTCGCGACGGTGTTTAACACGTTTAGGTACTAACATTTGTTATTTGCCTCCTTTAGTGTTTTTACGAGCTGGAAGAACTTCACCACGGTAGATCCAAACTTTAACACCAAGTTTACCGTAAGTAGTGTCAGCTTCTTCCCAAGCGTAGTCGATATCTGCACGAAGTGTGTGAAGTGGAACAGTTCCTTCTGAATAACCTTCAGCACGGGCGATATCAGCACCGTTCAAACGACCAGATACTTGAGTTTTGATTCCCTTAGCGCCTGCACGCATTGTACGTTGGATAGCTTGTTTTTGAGCACGACGGAAAGCAACACGTTGTTCAAGTTGGCGAGCAATATTTTCACCAACAAGGTGAGCATCAAGATCTGGTGATTTGATTTCAACGATGTTGATGTGAACTTGCTTTCCAGTCAATTTATTAAGTTGAGCACGAAGAGCATCAACGTTTGCTCCTCCTTTACCGATAACCATACCTGGTTTAGCAGTATGCAGTGATACGATTACTTTGTTTACAGCACGTTCGATTTCGATTTGTGAAACTGAAGCGTCTGCCAATTCTTTTTGAATGAATTTACGGATTGCAAGATCTTCATGAAGGTAATCCGCGTATTCTTTTTCAGCATACCATTTCGCATCCCAGTCACGGATGATCCCGACACGCATACCGATTGGATGTACTTTTTGACCCACGATTTTACCTCCTTATTTTTCTGACACAACTACAGTGACGTGAGTTGTGCGTTTGTTGATTGGTGAAGCTGAACCTTTCGCACGTGGACGGAAACGTTTCATTGTTGGTCCTTCGTTGGCGAATGTTTCAGATACTACCAAATTAGCTTTTTCCAAACCAAAGTTATTTTCTGCGTTTGCAATTGCAGAGGTAAGAACTTTTTCAACAACGCGAGCTGCTTTGTTTGGAGTAAATTTCAAGATTGCGATTGCGTCAGCAACGTTCTTACCACGAATAAGATCAAGAACAAGACGTGTTTTACGAGGTGAAACACGCACTGTACGAGCCATTGCTTTAGCTGAAGTAATTTCTGCCATTGTGTCCTCCTCCTATTAACGACGTGTTTTCTTATCGTCAGCTGCGTGACCTTTGTAGGTACGGGTTGGTGCAAATTCACCAAGTTTGTGACCTACCATGTCTTCTTGGATGTAAACTGGTACGTGTTTACGTCCATCATAAACTGCGATTGTGTATCCGATGAAACTTGGGAAAATCGTTGAACGACGTGACCAAGTTTTGATTACTTTTTTCTTTTCGTCATTTGCTTGAGCTTCAACTTTTTTCATCAAATGCTCATCGACGAAAGGTCCTTTTTTAAGACTACGTCCCATTTTGTAGTTTTCTCCTTTAAAATATTGTACCACAGCGGCCTGTGCGCCCAAGGCGCACTACCGAGTTGGCGGATGTATCATAACCAACCGGCGCAGTGGTTGACGGTCAAATAGCGGCATTTTTCAACTTGCTATTTTCCTCGTCAACTGTGCGGGGGTCTCGCTACGAAGTTTTAACAACCTTCTGCTCGGCCGCCTATTTTTCGTTACGACGACGAACGATAAGTTTGTCTGATTTAGCTTTCTTATTACGAGTTTTAAGACCAAGCGCAGGTTTACCCCAAGGAGTAGATGGCGCTTTACGTCCAACTGGTGCTTTACCTTCACCACCACCGTGTGGGTGATCGTTAGGGTTCATTACAGAACCACGAACTGTAGGACGGATACCCATCCAACGTGTACGACCAGCTTTACCAAGGTTGACAAGTGATTGTTGTTCGTTACCAACTGTACCGATTGTAGCACGACAAGTTCCGAGAATCATACGAACTTCACCTGATTGAAGACGAACAAGAACATATTTACCTTCTTGACCAAGCACTTGAGCAGAAGCTCCAGCGGCACGAATCAGCTCGGCACCTTTACCTGGTTGAAGTTCAATATTGTGGATAACTGTACCAACTGGGATATTTGCAAGTGGAAGTGCATTACCAACTTTAATATCTGCATCTGGACCAGAAATGATACGTTGACCTACTTCAAGACCTTTTGGTGCAAGAATGTAAGCTTTCACACCGTCAGTGTAGTGTACAAGAGCGATGTTAGCTGTACGATTTGGATCATACTCGATAGTCTTAACAACTGCTTCAACGCCGTCTTTGTTGCGTTTGAAGTCAATCAAACGGTAGTGACGTTTGTGTCCGCCACCTTGGTGACGTACAGTAATGCGACCGTTGTTGTTACGACCAGCTTTGTTTTTAAGTGAAACAAGCAATGATTTCTCAGGAGTACTTGTTGTGATTTCAGCAAAATCCAAAGAAGTCATGTTACGACGGCCATTTGTCGTTGGTTTATAAACTTTAATACCCACGTTAATTCCTCCTTAGATTATTCAGCTTCAGCTGCGAACAACTCGATTGCTTTAGAATCAGCTGTTAGAGTGATAATAGCTTTTTTAGTTTTATTAGTGAATCCTGTGTAACGACCAACGCGTTTAGCTTTTGGTTTAACGTTAACAGTATTTACGTTTGCAACTTTAACTCCGTCAAATGCAGCTTCAACAGCTTGTTTGATCAAAAGTTTGTGTGCACGAGTGTCAACTTCAAATGTATATTTCCCTGCTTCGAGGTCAATCATAGATTTTTCAGTGATGACAGGTTTTTTAATTACGTCGTACAAATTCATTATGCAAGAACCTCCTCGATTGTAGAGATTGCTTCTTTAGTAACAAGAAGTTTGTCTGCGTTCACGATGTCAAGAACACTTGCAGTAGTTGCAGTTGCAACTGTTACGTTTGGAAGGTTACGTGCAGAAAGAGCTGCAAATTCATTTCCTTCTTCAAGGATTACAAGTACTTTTGAGTCAACGTTAAGTGCTGAAAGTACATTTGCAAATTCAGCAGTTTTTGGAGCTGCAAATGAAAGGCTTTCTACAGCTACAAATTTATCTTCAGCAACTTTTGCTGAGTAAACTGATTTCAAAGCAAGGCGACGAACTTTTTGTGGAAGTTTGTATCCGTATGAACGTGGAGTTGGCCCGAAGACAACACCACCACCACGCCATTGTGGTGAGCGAATAGAACCTTGACGTGCACGTCCAGTTCCTTTTTGACGCCATGGTTTACGTCCACCACCAGATACTGCAGAGCGGTTTTTAACTGCGTGAGTACCTTGGCGAAGGCTAGCGCGTTGGCTAATCACGACATCAAATACTACTGATTCGTTTGGTTCGATACCGAAGACAGCGTCGTTCAATTCAACTGAGCTAACTTCTTTACCAGTTTGGTCAAATAGTTTTACGTTTGCCATTTTAACTGTTTTCTCCTTTCTTATTATTTAGCAGCTTTAACTGCTGATTTGATAGTGATAAGAGATTTCTTAGCACCTGGTACGTTACCTTTGATAAGGACAACGTTTTTCTCTGGGATAACTTGTACAATTTCAAGGTTTTGGATTGTCACACGGTTGCCACCCATACGTCCTGCCAAGTGTTTATTTTTGAAAACACGGTTAGGTGCAACAGGTCCCATTGAACCTGGACGACGATGGTAACGAGATCCGTGAGCCATAGGACCACGTGATTGACCGTGACGCTTAATAACACCTTGGAAACCTTTACCTTTAGTTGTACCAGTTACATCAACAACATCGCCGGCTTCAAATTGTTCAACAGTAAGTTCTGCTCCAACCTCTACGCCTTCGATGTTCTTGAATTCACGAATGAAGCGCTTAGGAGCAGTGTTAGCTTTCGCTACATGGCCTTTGGCAGGTTTGTTACTCAATACTTCGCGTTTATCATCAAAACCAACTTGAACCGCTTCGTAACCGTCTGTTTCAACAGTTTTCACTTGAAGCACAACGTTTGGTGTTGCTTCGATGACAGTAACAGGGATAAATTCACCAGCTTCAGTGAAGATTTGAGTCATTCCCACTTTTTTCCCTAAGATTCCTTTTGTCATGAGAAAATATTTCCTTTACTTTATTTATTTCAAAAAGTTTTTAATGAGCGTTTTTTATGCTCAAAAAAGTTTTTAACGAGCGTTTTTTATGCTCAAGGTATGATGCAAAAGGCGTCAAACTCACAGCAAAAACAGGAAATCTGACGAAGAAACTTCTGTTTCTAGGAAGATTTATCTTTTTTGCACAGAGTTTAGCTTGTGCTCAATTAGGTGAAATCAAATTAGAGTTTGATTTCGACGTTAACACCACTTGGAAGATCAAGTTTCATCAAAGCATCAACAGTTTTTTGTGTTGGGTTGATAATGTCGATGAGACGTTTATGCGTACGCATTTCAAATTGCTCGCGTGAATCTTTGTATTTGTGAGTCGCACGAATAATAGTGTAAAGGCTGCGTTCAGTTGGAAGTGGAACTGGTCCAGCAACTGTAGCGCCTGTGCGTGTCGCAGTTTCAACGATTTTTTCTGCCGCTGTGTCAAGTGTACGGTGTTCGTATGCTTTCAAGCGGATACGGATTTTTTTGTTTGCCATCTTTTTCTCCTTTTCGTCTATTTAAGATAATAGGCTAGCTCCTCAAGAAAACCAACACATGTTGCGTGGCAATGCAACCAAGTGTGTCGCAACCTCTTGTATCATAGCTAAAGCTGTTTATTTACAGCACCAGTATATGATATCAGATTTGGCAAGGCTTTGCAAGGTTTTTAGCTTACTTTTTTTAAAAAAAGAAATGTGGGCGCTTTCAGATGCCCACACCTTTTATTTGATAAAGTTGATAACGATAATAAAGGAATCCCCAACGGAAAACATTGTCTAAAATCGTCGCGATCCATACACCAGCTAACCCCATGCTGAATGTGATTCCTAGCAAGTAGCCAGTGATAATACGAATGACCCACATTCCAAATGTCGTGGCGTAAAAGGGGAGTTTTGCATTACCCAAACCTTGCCACGCCGCCGTGTAAATAAGTGTTCCTGCTGTCGCCGGACCACCGGTAAAAGAATACAGAAGGACAACCATACTAGCCTTAATTGCGTTCGTATTCGTCGTAAATAGACCTGTCAAGTGGCCACCTAAAATATATACCGTCGCTCCAACTAGCAACATAAGAATCACAGAAATGATGTAAGAATCATGCACCAACTGGCGAATTTCTTGCTTGTTGTCCTGTCCCAAACTGTGAGCCACTAAAATAACCGTGGCCGTAGCAACACCCATTCCTGGCATATAATTAAACTGGGTCAAGGTTTCACCAATTGCATTTCCGGCAACAACCTCTGTTCCAAATTTAACGATGATAGCAACGATGACTACATCTCCTGCCCGCATCATCAACCGCTCCCCAGCTGCTGGCAAAGCAACTTTCAACAAGTCTGTATCAACTGTTGGTCTCATCTTCCTTATTATAGAAAAAATGGGTAGCTGACTAGCCATCAAAAGAAGACCTAGAAAACGCGACAGAACAGTTGCCCCAGCTACTCCAGCGATCCCCCAGTGGAAAATAAAAACAGTTAGCGCCGACAAAATTGCATTTAGTAGGTTGCTTAATAAGCTAGCATACATGGGCAAACGGGGCTTCCCCTGTGCGCGTAAGAAGGCCCCAAAACTTGTCATCAGACCTAAGCTAACAATCAGACCGCCAACAATAGCCAAATAAAAACTTCCTGCCTGTGTCACGTTTGCTTCAGTTCCCAAAAAAGATAAAATGGATTTTCCGCCCAAGAGTGAGATTAACCCTAAGACCAGACTTAAAACAAGGGTAGCAAAAATAGCTTCCGCCTGATAACGCAAAACTTTCTGATTATCTTTTTCGCCTCTACTCTTTGCAATTAAACTGGAAATAGCTGCACCTAAAGCAATGAAAACAGCTTGATAAATGGTGATAATATTGTTAGCCACCGAAACGCCTGATACAGCTACCAAGCCAATTTGAGCTACCAAATAATTATCTACCACTCCCATGAGCATCTGCAGCAAATTTTCTGCCATGGCTGGCAGAGCCAGCTCAATAATTTTTCTTCTTTGATTCATAATACTCTATAAATGAAAAGAGCCCAACGGCTCCTCCCTATTATTAAAATACATTCTTCATTTTTACAAGCCTAAATAATCTTCAACAGCCTTTTGCATATCTGCTGTCGCAACAACTGTTTTATGTAGAACTGCTGCTTCTTCAAGGCCGTCAACTGCTGCTGGAATAGCAACACCTGATAGTTCATGTAATTTCTGTACCGCTGCAAAGTCATCTCCACTGTCTTTACCTGTCACTGCTGCTACTGCAACGCGTGGGAATTTATAAGGACTAGCCGTTGAGACGATAACCGTTGGCTTATTGTCCCCTGATTTTTCAGTGTAGTCTTGATAGACAGCTGAAGCAACTGCTGTGTGAGGATCTTCAATATAATGGCTTTCCTCATAAACACGTTTGATTTCCGCTGCTGTTTCTTTTTCAGTTGCAAAACCTGCTGCAAACAAGTCCAAAATGGATTGGTCAGCATCTTTCAACTTGTACTCTCCTGCATTATCAAGGTCTTCCATGAGTTGCTTAGTCTTAGCAGCGCTATTTCCCAAAAGATGGAAAATAAGACGTTCCAAGTTTGAAGACACCAAGATGTCCATAGACGGGCTAGTTGTCACCTTAAAGGCACGCTTCTTGTCATAAGTCCCCGTTTTGAAGAAGTCGGTAAGAACATTGTTTTCATTAGAAGCACAAATGAGTTTACCGACTGGCACACCAATCTGACGCGCGTAATAGGCAGCCAATATATTTCCAAAGTTACCTGTCGGTACGGTGAAATTAACCTTGTCGCCATTTTGAATATCACCTGATTTAACAAGTTGCGCATAAGCATAGACATAGTAAACAACCTGCGGTATCAAACGACCAACATTCATTGAGTTAGCTGACGAAAATTGAGTCTTGTTCGCTAACAGCTTAGCTCGTAAGTCAACATCGTTGAACATGCGCTTAACATCTGTCTGAGCATCATCAAAGTTACCTTCAATGGCAACAACATGCGTATTGGCACCTGTCTGTGTGGTCATTTGCAGTTTTTGAATTTTTGAAACACCGTCTTTTGGGTAGAAAACGATAATTTCAGTACCTGGCACATCCGCAAAACCAGCCATTGCAGCTTTACCAGTGTCACCCGATGTCGCTGTCAAGATAACAATTTTGTTGTCAACACCTTGCTTCTTAGCTGACGTTGTTAAGAGATACGGCAAAATTGACAAGGCCATGTCTTTGAAGGCAATGGTTGAACCATGGAAAAGTTCCAAATTATATTGATTGCCAAGTTTTACTAGGGGAGCGATAGCTGGCGTATCAAATTTGCTATCATAAGCATTAGTGATGCAGTAATCCAACTCTTCTTCTGTGAAGTCATCCAAGAAAGCTGACAAGACCAACTTAGCCACTTCTTGATAAGAAGCATCTTTGAGCTGGTTAAAGTCTAAATTGACCTCTGGTGTTGTTAGCGGTGTAAAGAGGCCACCGTCTGTCGCCAAACCTTGTAAAATCGCTTGACTAGCTGTCACT
This sequence comes from Streptococcus caballi DSM 19004, assembly GCF_000379985.1. GTDB lineage: Bacteria > Bacillota > Bacilli > Lactobacillales > Streptococcaceae > Streptococcus > Streptococcus caballi. The sequence continues at coordinate 21,524 of NZ_KB904065.1, forward strand.
TTGTTATTGTCATCGCGGGTTGATTGATATACTAATGTCATGTTAAACCTCAATTTTAGATAGTCTTTTAAGCATTATACCATAATTATCAGAAAATTTGCGCAAATTTGTTAATATATAGCAAAAAAGCTATCCAAATTGGATAACTTTTATGGTCTCAATCACGCTTCCCAACGTGAATCCATGCCAGCAATAGCAATCCAAACAGCTGCTAAAAGGTCATAGAACAAGTCTGCCATCTTAATCATTCCTCCTATTTTCATAACACTTTATGTCAGGTTTATTATAACGCTAAAAATAGGCTTTGTAAACTGATTTTAAGGGATTTCCAACAACTTTTTATTGTTAAAATTTCTAACATAAAATTTAAAAATCCAGCTGATAAAGAGTCAACTGGAAGAAAGGATTATTATTTTTTCGCATCACGTTTAGCGGCACGTTGAATAGCTCTTTGAATATTTTCAACATAGAGCTTAGCACCCGTATCATCGGCATCACTATAGTGAACGCCATCAGTACCACCCCAGATTTCAGGATGAGCCATTGCTACTTGATACCAGTCAGCAACAGTAATGTAGGAATACTTCTTAGCCAAAGAACGCTCGTAATCTCTCACTGTTGACGCTTGAGTAGCATTACGTGCATTATAGGGAGTTACTAGAACTAAGCGATGTCCTGCTGGCAACTTATCAATAAACTGCTGTAGGTCTTTTTCGTAATTATCCAAAGAATTGACTCCAACAGCTAAAACCAGTGTATTGGCCAAAGTATTTGACTTAATCTGATTTTCCATGATTTCAAAGGCTTGATCAAAATTACGACTCACGCTGGCATCAAGTTGAGCTTCTGGAAGAATGGACGAAAAAGCTGCGCTAGATCGCAAAGCAACTGAGTCCCCAATAACAGCCACATTGGACAGGGCAGATGCATCCCCTGCAGCTAGCGTATGAGTCTGATTGATTTTAGTTTGTTCCTGCTTTAAGGTATTAACCAACAAGTCTGTTTCAAAATCTCCCACTTTAGGGGCAAAGACAGAGGTGCCAACGGTCAACAAGGTTAAGGTAGCAAGCACACCCAAAACCCAGTATTTATAGGGCTTTAAATCAATTTCAAGGCCAAACAGGCTTGATTGTTTACCAGCTATATAAGGTTCTATGATGTAATAAGAAAAAGTTGAGAAAATCACAGAAAACAGCACTGTCAGAAGAACAGCGAAGCCATTTGCCATTAACTGACTAAAAATAATATAGAATGGCCAATGAAAAAGGTAGATGCCGTAGCTTATGTCCGCTAAGTAAGTAATAGCCAACGGTTCCTTAACTTGTGGCGTCTGGTCATTTAAAACACGCGCCGCATAAATCATAACAATCCCCAAAATGCTAGATATAAGAAAACCAAGGAGATAAGTCACTTTGTGATTGAAATTCAGAACAAAACTCAACAGTAAAAGTAACAGAAAACTGACTGCCATAGCTGCTATGACTTTTTTCCTAGACCAAGATATCACATTTTGCTTAAACTGCGAGGTTGTTTCCTTGATGCCCGTCAAGGTTGCGGTGATAGCTCCCAAGAAGAATGGGAAACTGTGAGAAAGTGTCGAAAAATAGATACTTGACACATTACTAACAAAGAAAGCACGCACAAACATGGTTAAAAAACTAATCAGGAAGAAAGCCGTTGATATGAGAAAAATATTACCACGAAATCGTTTTTGCTTATAATGACGCTTGGATAAGAACCAAATCAAAAGACCCCAAATTAAATAAAAGTGAACCTCTATGGCCAAACTCCAAGTATGGACAAAAAGATGAGGGATAAACTGAGCTTCATAGTTTCCACCCGTCAGAATTTCATAAAAATTGGTGGTGAAACCAATAGCCGCAGCGATTTGATGTCCAATGCCTACAATAAAATCTCTCCGAACTAAGAAAACAAAAGGCATGGTCAATAGAACCATCAAAACCAGCGGAGGAACAATACGATAAAAACGTCTCCGATAAAAACCCTTCAAATCAAATTTCTGACTTCTAGCGTATTCATCAATCATCAAAGCTGTGATCAAATAACCTGAGAAAGTGAAAAAGATGTCAACACCGATAAAGCCACCTGGAAAGGCATTTTTAAAAAAGTGATATAAAAGTACTAGTAACAAGCCTGTTATACGTACTAAAGAAAACCATTTAATTCTCATTTTTGATAAATCCCCTGTTTAAAGGTTCCCTTATAAACCTTGTTATTTTTCGCATTTAGGACACCTTGACCATCAGCCTGGCCTTTTTTAAAATCCCCTTTATAGGACCAACCTGTGCTGGCTGTAAAAGTTCCTTTCCCATCAAAAAGGCCGTTGACAAACTGACCTTCATAAACATCACCATTTTCATAGGTCAATTTTCCTTGACCATTCATGCGATGATTCACCAAATAGCCAGTATAGGTAATCTTACCCTTATCATAGGTCAAACTGGTTTTAGTTTTTCTATTAACTGTAAAAGTGGACAGCCCACAAAGCAAGAGAAGAATAACGAGAGCCACTTCTATCTTACCGCGTGATATATTTAATTTTTTTAACCATTCATGCATCACTCTATACCTAATTCTAATCTTTTAAAATTCTCTCCAGCCAACGCTGACATCCCGCCTTTACCTGGATGTAAGTTGCATCAAAATCGCCTGTGTACCAAGGATCTGGAACACCACCTTCTGCAAAAAGAAAAATCTTTCTGTCATACAATCCATTAGATAGCCTTTTCAAATCAGCTACATTTTGCTTATCCATCCCGATAATAAAATCAAAAGTTTCCAAGTCCTGCTTAGCAATCTGTTGGGATCGTTTCTGCGAACTATAGGCAATCTTGTGCTTCTGAAAAATACGACGAGTGCCAGTATGAATGGGGTTACCATGTTCCCAGCCCGAGGTTGCACGGCTGACGACTTGTAGCCGACCATCTTCATCAAGATTTTTCATAACAAATTCAGCCATGGGACTGCGGCAAATATTCCCAAGACAAACAAAACAGACTTTTTTCATTCTCTTGCTTTCCTCTAAGGTGCTTTTTATCTAGTCCTATCATACCTCATTTTTCAAGCTTTTTCCACCTTAAAAGCTCCTTTTAGCGAGCCTACAAGTTGTCTGTCTAAAGAAAAACTGAAACTAAAATCAGTTTCAGCTCAGCGATTTTCATCATAGGGGTAACCCAGGTGCTCATAAGCTTTGGCCGTTGCCACGCGCCCTGTTCTGGTTCGCATGATAAAGCCTTTTTGAATAAGATAAGGCTCATACATGTCTTCAACTGTGTCGCGCTCTTCGGCGATATTGACTGACAAAGTTCCAAGTCCAACAGGACCTCCGTTGTACATTTCAATCATGGTGCGAAGGATTTTTTGGTCAACATAATCCAGCCCTTCATGATCCACATCCAGCATGTTGAGCGCCTTATCTGTGATCTCACTAGTAATAACACCATCCCCCATGATTTGCGCGTAATCTCGGACACGCTTGAGCAGACGGTTAGCAATACGTGGGGTTCCACGACTACGTAGTGCCAATTCCTGCGCAGCTTCGTGTACAATTTCCATCTCAAAAATAGCTGCAGTCCGTTCAATAATCTCTGTCAAATCAGCTTCTTCGTAGTATTCCATATGTCCCGTAATCCCAAAGCGAGCTCGCAAAGGGTTGGAGAGCATACCTGCCCGAGTCGTCGCGCCAATCAAAGTAAAAGGTGGCAAATCAAGGTGAACGCTGCGGCTGGTATCGCCGGCGCCAATCATGATATCAATGTAAAAATCTTCCATGGCACTGTAAAGCACTTCTTCGACCGCCATGGGCATGCGGTGAATCTCATCAATAAAAAGCACATCCCCAGGTTCAAGATCATTGAGAATGGCCACCAAGTCGCCAGCCTTTTCGATGGCGGGCCCAGAAGTCTGCTTGAGATTGACACCCAACTCGTTAGCAATCACAAAAGCCATGGTTGTCTTACCAAGGCCCGGAGGGCCAAACAAAAGCACATGGTCCAAAGATTCATCGCGCATCTTAGCTGCCTCAATAAAAATCTTTAGCTGATCCTTTACCTTGTCCTGCCCGATATATTCTCTCAAATATTGTGGGCGAAGGGTACGTTCAACATACTCCTCGTCACCCATTAAATCATTATCTAAAATTCTAACCATAAGACTATTATAGCAGAAAAAATAACAAAACTCCTATGAGTCTTATTATAGTCCCCACCAACCAACTAACAACACTACAAAATATCTCATTGGTTTCTACCTCCTTAATAATTTATGAATTCATTATAAACAAGGTAAACAAAAAACAACATGACATATATGTCATGTTGAATCATTTTTCCATTCTTCTTTAAGTTTTTCTTGTAAATAACTATCTCCGATGAGGTCAGCAAATAGTATAGCCTGCTGATAGGCTGTCTCTGCTTTACTCCAATTTTTTTCAAAATAAATGAAATATTTCCATTCAACCAAACTTAAAATAGGCCTCTTCTGAAAATCATGAATATCTGTCATAATTGCATTGCTTTTAGCAATAATTCTTTCAATAAAGTTTTTCTTCTCCAATTTAAAAGCTACATCCACATGTGAGAGCAAAATATTATTTAATGTAAAATATATTTCAGTGGACAGCTTTTTCTGACTAAGAAGACAGCTAAGTAAAGAATCATAACGTTCGATTGTGTAAATTCCTTCATAACTTTCACTTGAAGCAAAACAAGTTAAATACAATTCAATCAGTAGTAAATCATTAATTTGATAAACTTTTTTACGCTGAACTTGATCAAAGTAATCGTTTAAAATCTCTTCACCAAAATTAACATTGGCACTAAAATGTACATCAAATTTTGACTGAAGACAGTCCACAATCAACTTTTCCTCTTCTGGAAGAGAAGTGTAAAATTTCAATAAGATTTCATCAATATAGGACTCTCTTTTCTTTATACGCTCGTTATCTCCATAAGTCGGTATCCTTAATAACATATTCTTTAATTCTTTATACCTTGAAGGTAAATCATAAAAATTATTATCTGCTAGCTCACCAACTGACACCCCAAGTGTCTGAGAAATATAGAGAACTTTATTTAATGTCGGTACTGATTTTCCTGCCTCAATCCTAGCTAGCTGCCGAACAGAGAGTTCTGTCTGATCTCCACAGACTTCTTCCTGGGTTAGCCCCTTGAGTGCTCTTAAGTTCTTGATTTTATCCCCGAATCTTTTCATATATGCTTCCTCAGAATTTTATGGTTGTAGGTCTATTATATCATGATAAACGCTATTTTTTGAGTAAGCGGCTTTTATTGTTTTTCTGTATAGACCGCTATAGTTTATGCCTATAACAAAGCACCTCGACCAACTGGTTGAGGTGCTCTGCTATTATCAAAAATTTAGTCACCCAGTCCGATGCGGTCAAAGATTTCGTTGACTCGCTTAGTATAGTAGGCTGGGTTGAAGATTTCGTCGATTTCGTCTTGGGTCAGGCGGGAAGTGACTTCTGGGTCTGCTTCCAGCAGCGGTTTGAAGTCCACTTGATTGTCCCAAGACTGCGCAGTTTTAGGCTGAACAAGGTCATAAGCCTGCTCGCGGGTCATGCCTTTTTCAATCAAAGTCAGCATGGCACGCTGGCTGAAAATGAGACCAAAGGTAGAGCCCATATTGCGCTTCATATTTTCTGGGAAAACCGTCAGATTCTTGACGATATTGCCAAAGCGGTTGAGCATGTAGTCAATGAGAATGGTCGTATCAGGCGTGATAATGCGCTCAGCCGATGAGTGCGAAATATCGCGCTCATGCCAGAGGGACACATTTTCATAAGCTGTCACCATGTGACCGCGAATCACACGCGCCAGACCCGTCATGTTTTCTGACCCGATAGGGTTGCGTTTGTGGGGCATAGCAGAGCTGCCCTTTTGACCTTTGGCAAAGAACTCTTCCACCTCACGCTGCTCAGACTTTTGCAGACCGCGGATTTCCGTCGCCATGCGCTCGATTGATGTGGCAATGCTGGCTAGCACAGCAAAATATTCGGCGTGCAGGTCACGTGGCAGCACTTGGGTTGAAATCTCCTGTGGGCGAATACCAAGTTTTTCACACACATAAGCTTCAACAAATGGTGGAATATTAGCGAAGTTCCCAACAGCACCAGAGATTTTCCCAGCTTCCACACCAGCGGCAGCATGTTCAAAACGCTCGATATTCCGCTTCATTTCGCTGTACCAAGTCGCAAGCTTGAGACCAAAAGTCGTTGGCTCCGCATGGACACCATGTGTACGCCCCATCATGATTGTAAATTTATGTTCTTTAGCTTTGTTAGCAATGATTTCAAGGAAATTATCCAAATCCTTGCGAATAATGGCATTGGCCTGTTTGTAAAGGTAGCCGTAGGCCGTATCTACCACGTCTGTCGAAGTCAGCCCAAAGTGCACCCACTTGCGCTCCTCGCCTAGTGTCTCAGAGACCGCACGGGTAAAGGCAACCACATCGTGGCGCGTTTGCTGTTCAATCTCCAAAATGCGGTCAATATCAAAATCCGCCTTCTCACGAATCTTGGCCACATCCTCCTTAGGAATCTCACCCAACTCAGCCCAAGCCTCATCAGCCAAAATTTCCACTTCCAACCAAGCACGGTACTTGTTTTCCTCACTCCAAATGTTCGCCATCTCAGGGCGTGAATAACGTTCGATCATGTTTAAGATACCAAGGGCGACAAGAAAGCGACTGAATTTTAGGAAACCAACGACGGACGCTTGTGTCCTAGGCGGTTTATCTAAATTCCGAGCTTTCCGCCCGGGTTCAGTTGTGCTAACTTGTAACCCATTCCTTTCTGTTTTACAATTTTTTGATATGGAATTAAGAGTACCCGTATTCAATTTAGAGAATACGGCTACCCTTGTTCCTTTCTATATTTTTATTTTTTATTCTTTCCCGAAAAATGATTGGCTATTGCTGATCCTCCAATAGAGACTAGCGCCGTTGCAATTATTGTAGCATTTTTCTTCAAAAATTTTACAGGTTTATTTAACGTTTTACCAATTTGATGAACTTGTTTTTTATCCATGTTGTTCTCCATTCAATAATTCTTCGCCAGTAAATTCAATAGTGATTACATCATCTTCCAATAACTCTGTTGTTCCAATTTGAGCAATGAATTCACTGGGTTCAATACACCATTTCATTTGACGTTGATACTCCTCGCTGCCTAAATCTTGCAATTCCACTAGTTTTGATACATACTCGTGGTGATTTTCTACTAAAGATTTTACAGGCGAATAAATTATATCAAGTAATTTATCATCACCTGTCACTGAATAAGTTTTAGCAAGTAAATCACTAGCTTTTACGATATAAGAGAATTGATCGTTTAATTCAGAAAAACTATTTGAAATATCATCATTGAATTTGTCATCCCATAATGATTTTAAAAATAAACCGAACTTTGATTTTGGTATTGATAAACTCTTGGAAATTTCATCTTCAAATTCCTTAATAAGAGATTCTCTACCTTCATTCAACTGACTTATTGAACTTAGCAACAAAAATTGTTTATGTGGATTATCATCAGGCATTTGTAAAGCTTGATTTATTGTGCTCTCTGCACCTAGAATTTTTGCCCGTCTATCATTTTTTTGTCCCTGCTTAATTTCCAAACTCAGCTGTTTAACCTCGGAGAGAAGAATTTCTAAATCATCAATTCTTTGAGCATTTGCTAGCTGGTTCACATTAGACATGATATTCTGTATAGCTTCAGGATTATCTAATACGATTTTTTCCAGTCTAGCTTTAGAAACAATATCATTATTTGTTCCTTTAGTCACAAAATTAGGTAGCAAAGATTTCCTCAGGATTGATATTTTGTTTAATTTCATTATAAGAATTAACAATAGTCGAGAAATAATTACCAATTTGTTCAAAACTTCTTCTTTTATTTTGAGATAGTTCAACATCAAGTGAGGTATTCCCCGCTTCCTTTGTCTTGACAAGCTTATCATTTTTTATGGCTAATTCGCCCATACAACCCCCTGTTAAAAATCAATTTTATCACTAACAACCGTCACGTGACCTATTTTGCGGTTGTGCTTTACTTCTAGTTTACCACAACAAGCACTCATTTTACTCAATAATATTCAACTAAATCAGCATAAATGCAGCACATAGGCCTGAAAAGATATTAGCTGCTGCATGGATAAGCCAACTTGGAACAATGGAACCTTGAGCCTTTTTTTCATTGATATAGCCCATTCCATAAGCAATGACAAAGATAAAGCCTGTAATCATCATTATTGAACCAACATCCAGCTGCTTCAAAAACATGAAACCATGTATTAAAGCAAAACACAAGGACTGGATGGTATTAGCCAAGGGAAAAGCTAGCTTTTGCATAAGACGTTTCAATAAGAATCCTCTAAAAAACAATTCTTCCGGCAAAGCGGTATTAAATAGCCCATAAATGAGAATAGCAGGCAGAACCTTAAAACCACCGCCTCGAAAAACCGTTGTCGCCGTTGACACTCCCTTTAAGCGGAATAAGATAAAAAGAGAAACCAGCAAAAATAGTACGGTCATCACCAGTAGGGGTACAAAGACTTGTTTAAAATCATGTTTCTTGACTTTCTTAAAGCCTAGCCAGTCTAAAAAAGCAGAGTGTTTTCTATCTATAGCAACCCAATAAATAAATGGAATGATAGCAAACAATACTATTTCTAAAAGGCTACTAACAACTTTTTGGATGAATAGTTCCATTGTTAACCTCCTGATGCCTATCTACCACCTCAGCATCTTCTGTCAATTACAAGTCCTTTGTGATTCACTCATTCACCGCTAATTGCGCTGCTTTCTCCGCGTGGATAGCTGTTGTGTCATAGAGGGGGAGGTCTGTGTCTGCTTGTTTGACTAGGAGGCCAATCTCTGTGCAGCCTAGAATAACAGCTTCAGCACCAGCATTTTTCAAATCATCAATGATGGCAAGGTAAGTTTGTTTTGAGCTGTCTTTGATGTCTCCCAGACACAGCTCATCATAGATGATTCGGTTGACCTCGGCAATGCCAGCTTGGTCTGGAATCAGCACTTCTAATCCCGCTTCAAGCAGTTTGTCCTTGTAAAAATCTTGGGTCATGGTGTACTTGGTGCCCAAGAGACCAACCTTTTGAATGCCATTTTCAAGAAGAGTCTCAGCAGTTGCCTGTGCAATGTGCAAAATAGGAATAGTGACTTTTTCTTGAATCTGCGGAGCAACCTTGTGCATGGTATTGGTGCAGATGACAATGAAGTCCGCACCAGCCTGCTCCAGCTTCTGGGCAATTTTGCTCAGCACTTCCGCACTCTTAGCCCAGTCGCCGCTTGCCTGATAGTGCTCAATCTCTGCAAAGTCAACACTGTAAAGCAGAATTTTGGCCGAATGCAGCCCGCCAAGCTCATTTTTGATTGTCTCGTTGATGAGCTGATAATAAGTGGTTGTGCTTTCCCAGCTCATCCCGCCAATAAGACCGATTGTTTTCATATAGTTCCTTCTACTTGCTCAAAAAATAATCACATATACGAGGAGCTGCTAAATTTTTAGGATAGCCTACTCCATAATTCTTTTTCGTAAGACTACAATATCCCTTACTATCAATCTGATAAATATAACTATTAATCTCTCCTGCTAATGTCGTGAAATAAATCGTAACTTTGTTAGGAACATGCTCAAAATTTGCTTTACCTTCAAGTAAATGTGTCTGTATTTCATTTTGATGTGCCTTTGAAATTATATATATTTTCTGATCCACATCCAGTTTTGGTATAATTTCACAACTTTCATTCTCTCCAAATATTATATGAAGATTGAAAATTGGTTGAACATTTACAATTTCAACCGAGCAAATTTTATCTCTTTTATTATCCGACGCATAGGATTTTTCAAAGCCATTCGGTTCAACAAACTGATTTTTTTGATTCTTTTTTACAAGATAATACCAATGTTTGTCATCAAAATATACTCTACAATTAGGTTTTATAAGCTGGTAATCATAACTTAAAACAAATTCTGGACGATATTTTAATAACTCTCTGTGTTTTTCTTGGGATATTTGAAAATGTATTAATAGCACTGATATAACAATGCCAGATATACTACCATAAAAACTTAACCAATCCCCTAAACTAGAATTCAAATATTTCGATATAAAAGATAGAACAACAGAAAATATTGGACCCAACAAAATGATGAATATGAATAAAAAGATAAATATCCTAAAATTTTCCCTAAAATATTTAATCATATTCTGCTCCTCCTAAAAATCCATCCCTTCCCCAAACTCCCTCACTTTATCCGCATCTTCTGCGAACACCGTTACATGCCCCATTTTGCGGTTGTGTTTGGCTTCTGCTTTGCCATAAAGGTGGAGGTGGGCGCTAGGATTTTCTGCGACGTACTGCTCAGCTTTTTCCATGTGTTGTCCGAGGACGTTGAGCATGACAGCTGGGGCGTGGAGGCAGATTTGAGGAAGGGGTGCGCCGAGCACGCCTAGGATATGGGTGTCAAATTGTGAGAAGTCGCAGGCTTCGATGGAATAGTGCCCTGAATTGTGAGGGCGCGGTGCGATTTCGTTGACGAGGATGTCATCGGCTGTCGCAAACATTTCCACGCAGAGGGTGCCTGAGAGATGGAGCTTTTTGGCAATTTGCACCGCCATGCTCTTGGCTTTCTCAGCCAGTTGGTCGGAAATACGGGCTGGAACAATGGTTTTTGAGAGGATATTGTTGCGGTGGATATTTTCCTGAACAGGAAAAACCGTCACGTCCTTGCCATTGCCTGACACAATGACCGAGATTTCAAGGTCAAAGTCCACAAACTCTTCCAAGACGCACTCGGCCGAGTTTGCTAATTGCCTAGCGGCAGCTAAATCGTCGCTGGTCTTGATGACGACTTGACCGTGGCCGTCGTAACCGCCTGTGGCCGTTTTCAAGACGTAAGTCTTGCCCAAGTCCAAATCCTCCAAGTCCAGACTGGAAGTCACGACCTTGTAAGGGGCGACCGTCACGCCAGCCTTGTTGGCGAGGAAGTCTTTTTCAAAGATGCGGTTTTGCGAAATGCGCAGCAGGTTAGTCCCCTGCGGCAGCTGACCAGCCTTGATAACCTCATCCAGTCCGTCGGCATCGACATTCTCAAACTCATAGGTCAGCACGTCGCAGCGCGCAGCCAATTGGCGTAAAGCGTCCACGTTGTCGTAAGGCGCCGCAATCATATCAGACACGCGCGAAGCAGGACAGTCCGCCGTCGGATCCAGTGTCACCACCTTGTGCCCCATGTAAATAGCGGAAATGGCCATCATCTGACCCAGCTGGCCGCCGCCGACAATACCAATTGTTTTAGATGAGTTCATCCGTTGATGCCTCCGCGATTTTTCCTTGTTCTTCTGCGAAATGGGCTAGCGCTGTTGCCAAATCTTGGTCTTCAATTGAGAGAATGCGCAGAGCAGTCAGGGCAGCGTTGGTAGCTCCCGCTTCCCCAATGGCCATAGTTGCCACAGGCACGCCGCCCGGCATTTGCACGATAGAGTAAAGTGAGTCAAGACCTGAGAGAGCACGCGATTTGACAGGCACACCGATAACGGGCAGCGTTGTTTTGGCTGCTACCATCCCCGGTAAGTGCGCTGCACCGCCAGCACCGGCAATGATGACTTTGATGCCGCGCTCACGTGCTTCCTCTGCATGTTTGAACATGAGGTCAGGTGTGCGGTGGGCAGAGACGACTTTTTTCTCATAAGCCACACCGAACTTGTCTAAAACTTCAGCTGTTTTTTGCATGGTTGCCCAGTCAGATTTGGAGCCCATGATAATAGAAATAATTGGTTTCACGATTTTCTCCTTTTTCAAGCCCGCCTTAGGCTGTGAGGTCGTCGTGAGCTTTCTTGCGTGTGTTGCTGCACTCTTCTTCTCGTCTTTTCTTAAAAGTCGAGGAAAAGCTAGCAACACATCTTAGAAATCTCCCTGACTAAGTTTGTAGCCAAAGGTCTCCAAACTTCCCTAAATACCACAGCGGCGGCGGGCTTGGTTTCATAGCGACCTGCGGTCGCTTATTGCTGTCGCTGTTAGTCTTTTATGGCCTTGCTTCCAATATCATTTCGGTAAAAGAGGCCTGTGGTGTTTTGTTTATCAAGCTGGGCGTAAATTTTGTCCTGCGCAGCTTTGACGGTATCGGCTGTGGTAACGAGCATATAGACGCGTCCGCCGTTTGACAGCAATGCTTTGCTATTGCCATCAAACTTAGCCCCTGCATAGTAGGTGATGATATCACCGTCGGTCTTTTCTGGCAGAGGCAGGCCTTTTTCGTAGGCGAGCGGGTAGCCATCTGAAGCGACCACCACACCGAGGGTCACACCCTTATCTAGCCACGTGATGTCAGGCGCCTTGCCAGCCAAAATGTCCGTGATGTTCTGCGCAAAGTCAGAAGTCAGACGCGGTAGGATAATCTGGGTCTCGGGATCGCCAAAGCGGGAGTTGAACTCGATAACCTTAGGACCATCAGCCGTCAGGATAAGCCCCGCGTAAAGCACGCCCAGATAAGGACGCCCTTTCTTAATCATGCCCTCAAGCACCGGCTTGACAATACTGTCAACCGACTGGTCAATCACACTTTGAGGCAGGTGAAGCACCGGCGCATAAGCCCCCATGCCACCCGTGTTTGGCCCCTTGTCACCGTCGTAGGCACGCTTGTGATCCTGCGCTGCAGGCATGATGTAGAATTTATCAGCATTGACAAAGGCAAAGAGGGAGAACTCCTCACCGTCCAGAAATTCTTCGATAACCACACGCGCACCGGAGTCGCCAAACTTATTGTCCAGCAGCATCTCATGCGCTGCTTCGACCGCCTGCTCCACGGTCTCTGCCACGACCACGCCCTTGCCCAGCGCCAATCCGTCCGCCTTGACCACGATAGGAGCGCCCTGCTTTTCGATATAAGCCTTTGCTTCCTCAAAGTCGGAAAATGTGCCATAGGCTGCTGTCGGAACGCCGTATTTAACCATGATTTCCTTAGCGAAATCCTTGGACCACTCCAGCTCCGCTGCTAACTTAGTCGGACCAAAAGCCTCAAGCCCTGCCTGATTAAAATCATCAACGATACCAGCTGCTAAAGCGTCATCAGGACCAATGAAAGACCATGCAATGTCATTGCTCTTTGCAAAATCAATGAGCTTAGAATGTTCGGAAATTCCTATATTAACCAAATCCAACCCATCAAGCGTCATGCCATCATTTCCGGGCGCAACAAAAACCTGCTCTACCTGCGGAGACGCCAATAACTTCTTAGCAATCGCATGCTCACGACCGCCAGAACCAACAACCAAAAGTTTCATAAACAAGATACCTCAATATAAAACAATCACATGGACAAACGCCCAAAACCAAACCTTTTCGCAAAAAACAAGGATTTTTTACGAATTATATAGGAATATTATAACATATTTGTTCGGGAGATTGGATTTCTAATCTAATTTCTTCGAAAAAGAAAGCACCACTAACTTCAGAATATTTTCAATCGTCATATCTACATAATTAGTGATAATTGCCAATCTATCTAACTTTTATCACTAAAACCGTTAAAATCAGTTAAAAAGCAGTTTCACAGGAGGTTCTTCTGTCTGAAACGATATTGTTAACCAATTACAAACTGCCACAACAGGATTAAAGAAAAGTGTCTGCTAAGAGGCCACGAGTTCCATAAGTATCGGTCTTTCTTCTTTTTGAGTGTAAAATGAAAAAGACTACAGTTACATTTTTCCTAAATTTTACAATATCTTTATTCTTCTTTGATTTCCTAATGATATACTCTTGGTGAAAAAATAAAAGGAGAATATTATGACTGTCACTACATCTGAGAAAAAAACTTCTCACTGTCTTTTTTAGCATCACTTTCGTATTTCTTATTTTAGCCTCTCTTTTTGATTTAGCTATTTCGGAAAATTTCGCAAATCAAGCTTCTGTTTTTGGAACCATCTTCCAAATTTGTGGCATGTTTCCCGAACACTTAGTACTTTATATTAGCGCGAGTATTCTGGCTTATGCCGCGATAAATCGCTCTGGAAGCAGATGGATTCGCTATTTTCTTGCTATGCTTATGCTCTTAGTAGCATTTTGGGGTATTTACGGAATGGTACAAGAATGGTTTGGTTACACTGTTAGCATGCTCAATAATATTAAGGACGGTATTGCTATTGGTGCTGCTAATAATGATAGTTCTCAAAAAGTTGTCTACTCTAAATTTTTAGAATTTGCTTGTGCCGTAGGTATATGGGGAATCGGAGAAATTGGAATTTTTAAGTGGCTTTCTGAAAAAGATAGTAAACAATTGAAATATTTGATTTTAGTAGCTTTTGCAGGAATTGCCTTCTATTTCATCTCTGGTGAAATCATCAATACAATGAAAGGCTACTGGGGACGTTTTCGTCCTTACGAAATAAATGGACAAGTTGAGGGAGGAGTTTTTACAAATTGGTGGCATCTTAATGGTATCAATGGACACAAATCATTTCCTTCTGGTCACACTCTTGCAGGAATGTCTGTTATATTTTTCACCTATTTTGTTGATAGAAAAAACACTAACTTGCAAAAAAAGGTAGCTTACGCGGGAACTTTCTACGGACTGCTCATGGGAATATCACGTGTACGCGTAGGAGCTCACTTCCTCTCTGATATATCTGTCAGCGCTATTCTGACATTTTTAATTGCATTTTTAATCATGAAACTACTAGATATCTCACTTATTGAAGAAAATAAATAATTTTCCTTCGCTTCGTTAGCCAGGTTCTAATTGTTCAGCTTATCTTTTATGACTTCATTAACGTACTTTGCTGTACTTATGCTTGCAATTACGGCACCGTCCCCAAAACCAACTGAAGTTCTTTATCACGAGAGAAACATTTGCTAACAGAGTTTTTAATAAAAATGCAACAAAAGAGCTAGACTTGCATCTAGCTCTTTTTAGGAGATTTATGAAAAAGAAAAGTTTTAGGAGTCCTATTGCTAGGATGGTTATAGTATAGCTGGACTAGCTTAAGACAGGCTTAAAGAAAACTTGCGGAAAACTTAAAATAAGCACCCTAACGTTTGGGGTGCTTATTGCTATTTTCGAAATTCTTAATGTCTAAAATGACGAACTCCTGTAAATACCATGGTAATACCATATTTGTCTGCCATATCGATTGATTCTTGGTCACGGACTGAACCACCAGGTTGAATGATTGCTTTCACACCTGCGGCAGCAATTTCTTCAACGTTATCTGCAAATGGGAAGAAAGCGTCTGAAGCAAGGACAGCACCGTCAAGACGATCTTTGGCTTGGTCAAGAGCGATACGAACAGAAGCCACACGATTGGTTTGACCAGGACCAACACCAAGTGTCATGTGGTCATTTGTCACAATGATACCGTTAGATTTTACGTATTTGATAGCTTTCCAAGCAAATTCGAGCGCTGTTTTTTCTTGATCGTTTGGTTGACGTTTTGTCACAACTTTCCAATCAGCTGGATTTTCTTCGACAACATCTTGGTTTTGTACCAAAAGACCACCCACAACACCAGTGTATTCTTTTTCAGCCTCACTGGCCTCTTGCGCTTCAAATGGCAGCTCAAGGATGCGCAAATTCTTCTTCTTAGTTGTAAGAATGGCTAGCGCTTCGTCTGTATAGCTTGGTGCGATGATGATTTCAAGGAAAATACCGTGCATCTTTTCAGCCGTCGCAACATCTACTTCTCTGTTCAGCACAACAATACCACCGAAAATGGATACAGGGTCAGCTTCATAAGCGTAGTCCCAAGCTGTTTCAATATCGTCAGCCTGTCCGATACCACATGGGTTCATATGTTTGAGTGCCACAACCGTTGGACGATCTTTAAAGTCACGGATAATACGAATAGCCGCATCAGCATCACGAATGTTATTAAAGGACAATTCTTTACCGTTCAACTGTTTGGCAGAAGCAATTGAGTAATCTGTTGGCAAAGCTTTTTGATAAAAGTCTGCATCTTGTTGTGGATTTTCTCCATAACGCATCGGTTGTTTGAGGTCATAAGTCAGAGTTAGTTTTTCAGGCTTGGTTTCGCCGACTTGAGCAGTGAAATACTCTGCAATTAAGGCATCGTAAGCTGCGGTATGACGGAAAACTTTTGCAGCCAAGCGTTGGCGCGTTTCGTAAGTTGTTTTTCCATCAACTGACAATTCATCAAGCACTACAGCATAGTCTGCTGGATCAACGACAACGGTCACACTGGCATGGTTTTTAGCCGCTGAGCGTAGCATTGATGGACCACCGATATCAATATTTTCAACCGCATCTGCATAAGTCACATCTGGTTTCAGGATGGTTTCCTTGAATGGGTAGAGGTTAACCACTACCAAATCGATAAGTTCGATATTGTTATCCTTAGCAGCCTGCAAATGGCTGTCAAGGTCACGACGAGCCAAAAGTCCACCATGGATTTTCGGATGAAGTGTTTTGACACGACCATCCATCATTTCAGGAAAACCTGTCACATCATCAATGGCAATGGTTTCAACCCCAGCATTATCAAGGGCAACCTTTGTCCCTCCAGTTGAGATAATCTCCCAACCAAGTTTTGTCAATTCTTGGGCAAAGTCAACAATGCCCGCTTTGTCTGATACACTAATCAGTGCGCGTTTAGTCATGTTTTTTTCCTTTCTTATGAGAGATATTATCTTATAGCAAGACGACCGTTACTTTGTCTGAACTCCCAACTCCTCCAAAACTTCTGGATAGAGCTGATACTCTGCTTCATGAATACGAGCTTCAAAGCTTTCAATGGTGTCATCAGCCAAGCGTGGCACGCGTACTTGTTTGATGACTTTTCCTGTGTCAACACCGCTGTCCACCCAGTGAATCGTGACACCCGATTGGTCCACACCTGCTTCCCAAGCATCTTCAATACCGTGAGCTCCTGGAAATTCAGGTAGGTAGGCAGGGTGGATGTTGATAATACGACCTTCGTAAGCCGCTAACAAAGTAGGACCAACAATCTTCATATAACCTGCCAAGCAAACCAAGTCAATGTCATATTCTTCAAGTAAAGCAACGATTGCCTCTTCGTAGGCGACTTTGTTGTCAAACTCCTTGAGTTCAAACGAATAAGCTGTCACACCGAGTTTTTCTGCACGCTCTAAGACATAAGCATCTCGGTGATCTGAAAAGACAAAGTCAACGGGAAATTGCTCTGCAATCACCTGGAAGTTTGAGCCATTTCCAGAAGCAAAAACTGCAATTTTTTTCATTACTTAATCACCACACTTGCGTCAGCTTTTTTCACGATACGGCCAAGTTCGTAAACAGGCTCGTCAAGCAAGGCTTTCACGCGCTCAACCTTATCAGGGCTAACTGCCAACATCAAACCAATGCCCATATTAAAGATTTCAAACATTTCTTCGTGTTTGATGTTACCGTATTTTTCAAGAGCTTTGAAAATTGGAAGAACAGGAACTTTATCTTCTTCGATTTCAGCAGCTAAATCATCCGCAAACATACGTGGGACATTTTCAATGAAACCACCACCAGTAATGTGAGCAATACCGTTAACCAATTCTTCTTTGATAAGTGGAAGCACCGCTTTAACGTAGATACGTGTTGGTTCAAGAAGAACTTCTTTTAATTTTTTGCCTTCAAGTTCAGGAAGTACTTCTTCACCTGTGTAATCAGCAAAGACACGACGGACAAGTGAATAACCATTTGAGTGAATCCCACTTGAAGCAAGTCCAAGAAGAACATCACCATCAGAAACTTTTGAACCATCAATGATTTGTGATTTTTCAGCAACACCTACTGCAAAACCAGCCAAATCATAATCATCTTCACCATACATACCAGGCATTTCAGCAGTTTCACCACCGATAAGAGCTGCGCCAGATTGAACACAGCCTTCGGCAACTCCAGCCACTACTTGCTCTAGTTTTTCAGGGATATTTTTCCCAGTAGCAACATAGTCAAGGAAGTAAAGGGGTTCCGCACCAGCTGCAATGATGTCATTAACACACATGGCAACACAGTCTTGACCGATTGTATCGTGTCTATCATATTTAATGGCAAGCATGAGTTTTGTTCCCACACCATCAGTTCCTGAAATCAAAACAGGTTCTTTCACACCAGTTTTTGTAAGGTCGAACATACCACCAAAGCCACCAAGAGCTCCCATAACACCTGCACGTTCAGTACGCGCAACGTGTTTTTTGATACGTGCAACAACTTCATAACCCGCTTCAACATCAACACCAGATTGAGCATAAGCATTTTTTGTCATAATATTTTTCTCCTTTTGGGAAATAGCAGAGCTAAACTCTATTACCATCTCTGTAAAAACTAACTTTCTTATCCAAACTAGCTAGATACTCTTCTTCGTAATCATAGAGTGGCGTTGGATACTTCCCATCAAAATAAGCCACACAGAGTCCGCCATTTGGAGCATCTGTTTCAATTCCAATAGAATCAATAAGTCCACCAATTGACAGATAAGTCAAACTATCCGCGCCGATAATTTCACAGGTTTCTTCAACCGTATGGTTAGCTGCAATCAATTCTTTACGCGTTTGAATATCAATGCCATAAAAACATGGATAGGCAAGAGCTGGGCTGCCAATAGCCACATGAACTTCTGTTGCGCCAGCTTCTTTCAAAAGCTGAACGATACGACGAGAAGTCGTTCCACGCACGATAGAGTCATCAATCATAACGACACGCTTGCCCTTAACAACTCCAGACACAGCAGATAGTTTCATTCGCACGCCTTGCTCACGCAATTCCTGAGTAGGCTGGATAAAGGTGCGTTGCGTGTATTGATTCTTGATAAGCCCCATTTCGTTTGGTAGGCCTGATTCTTCGGCAAAGCCCATAGCTGCGCTGAGTGAAGAATTCGGTACGCCAACCACAATATCCGCCTCATGTTTAAACTCACGCGCCAGCTGTGCCCCCATACGTTTACGAGCTGTATGAACATTGACTCCATGAATATTTGAGTCAGGACGGGCAAAGTAGATGTATTCCATAGAACAGATGGCCAGCTGCGTATCTGTCGTGTAGGTATCGTAAGTGATACCTGAGTCATCAATCACAACCACTTCACCTGGCTTAACATCGCGAATCCACTCGGCACCAACCACTTCAAAAGCACACGTCTCACTAGACACGACGATGGCTCCATTAGCCATCTTCCCAATAGAAAGCGGACGGAAACCATTTGGATCAAGGGCAGCAATTAGCTTATCTTCCATCATAAGGAGGTAAGCAAAGCCGCCTTTAACAGTGTTAAGAGCTTCCTTGACCTTGCCCATAAAGCTCGGATTGTGACTACGACGAATGAGATGCGCCAAAATTTCTGTGTCAGATGAAGACGAGAAAATCGCACCATTACGTTCCAATTCTGTCTTCAGGGTCTTCGTATTGGTCAAATTACCATTGTGTACCAGACCAAATTCCATGTCGTAAAATTTGAAATGGAAAGGCTGAATATTATCAATCGAAGCCTCACCAGCTGTCGCATAGCGAACATGCCCAATAGCAGCCGTTCCTGTTAATTTTTCTAGGTTGGCTGGATTTTTGAAAACTTCTGAAAGGAGACCTGTGTCACGGTGACGAAGAAGTTTTCCGCCATCATTGCTCAAAATGCCGGCTCCTTCTTGTCCGCGGTGTTGAAGACTGTGGAGTCCAAAATAAGTCACTTGAGCTGCTTGAGGATGCCCCCAAATCCCAAAAACACCACATTCCTCATTTAAAGATTTTACTTCGTATGTCATTTTATATACCTTTTTGCACTTAAATCCTAAGCTTCAATAAATTTACTTGCCAATTTATAAACTTGACGAATCTCTTTACTTTCTATTTTCCAAGTTTTTAACTCAACGTTCACCAAATCTGGAAATTTTTTGCTAATATCCCTTAAAGCATTCCCTACTGATTTTCTAACATATTCACTTTCATCCTCTTTTAAACTAGCTATTCTTCTAATAGCTTCGTTAGGATTTTTTTTAAAATATGGTCTACTTGTCCATATTCTTAGACCCTCTGTAACAGCTCTTCTCGTATTAGGATTGCTGTTTTTTAACCATTCGTCAATAATAGGAAGTGCTGTTTCATATCCTGTTTTCTTGCAAAATTCATCAAATGATTTTGCTAACACTTCTTGAACTCTCCAGTTGTCATCCTTGGAAACTTCATCTCTCATGAATATTAAAACCTCTTCGTCTTTTGATAAATACCCAAAAAGGAATACAGCATACATTCTTACTTGGTAAACATCAGATTGATAAGCTAAACATGCTAATTTCTTGATATATTCATCATCGTTGGACTTATAATCAGTTAAGGCTCTTTTTTCTTCCTCTTTAAATCCATGTTCTATGAGCGAAAAATCATTTTCTAGCCTTGCGACATATTGATTCATAATATCCTTTCTGCAAATAGGCCTTGAGCAAACGTCTATTCCCCAGTAAAGTATTTCACTGCACTTTCAAATAATTTCTGGTCTTTGTTTCCTGGAATATTTTGGAAGAGACCATTTTCATAACGTTCTGAATGTCCCATTTTACCGATGATTTGACCGTTCTTGCTTGTGATGCCCTCGATAGCGTTAACAGAACCGTTTGGATTGTATTTAGAATCCATACTTGGTTTACCGTCAAAGTCAACGTATTGGCTGAAGATTTGTCCATTATCACGCAGTTCTGCAAATTCTTCATCTGTTACGACGAATTTACCTTCACCATGTGATACTGGAATAGCATGAACATCACCCACTTCAACACCAAGAAGCCACGGTGAATTGGTATTAGCAATCCGGGTTTCAACCATTTTCGCCACGTGTTGGTTAGCATCATTGTAGAAAAGAGTTGGGCTTGTTTCAGTCGCATCTTCAAAGTTACCGTATGGAAGCAAACCTGATTTGACAAGTGCTTGGAATCCATTACAGATACCGATAATAAGACCACCTTTTTCAATAAAGCTGTCAATAGCTGCGCGGACTTTTTGGTTCAACAAGATATTGACAATGAATTTAGCCGAACCGTCTGGTTCATCAGCAGCTGAGAAACCACCTGCAAAGAAGATGATGTTAGCTTTACTGATATTGTCAACCATTGTGTCAACAGATGCTTCAATAGCTGCTTCATCAAGTGTTACAAATGGTACCAAGCTAACTTTTGCACCTGCTTGTTCAAAGGCTTTAGCTGAATCGTACTCTGAGTTTGTACCAGGGAATACTGGGATGTAAACCAATGGTTCAGCAACTTTTTCACTTGCTTTAATCACTGCATCTGAAGCAACTGCTGGAACATCTTCAAGTTTTGTACTCTGTTCAAATTCAGTTGGATAAACATCTTCAAGTTTGCCCTCAAAGGCTGACAAAAGTTTATCGCCTGCAAGGTTGACACCGTTGACAGTCAGTGTAAAGTCAGCTGTTGTTTCACCGATTTTGTTAACTTCAGCAATTTCTTCAGTAGATGTAAAGATAAAGCCACCGAGTTGTGCTGTCAAGCTTCTGTCAAGTTCAGCTATTCTCACATCAGCACCGATACGATTACCGAAGCTCATAAGAGCAAGACTTTCGATAAGACCACCATATTTAACAGCTGAAGCTGATGTGATATGGTGTGCCTTTTGAATCGCTTCAAATTTAGCAAAATTAGCTTTAATCAAATCAAAATCAATCTCTTGTGAAATAGCTTGCCCTGGGATGTAGTAAATGTATTCACCAGCTGTTTTAAATTCTGGCGAAAGAACATTACGACTATCAGCTGTTGTCACACCAAAAGCAACCAAGGTTGGCGGTACGGTCAATTCTTCAAATGTACCAGACATTGAGTCTTTACCACCGATTGATGGTAAGCCAAGTTGCAATTGCGCTTCGATTGATCCAAGAAGAGCTGAAACTGGTTGTCCAAAGCGTTCAGCTTGTTTATCCATACGTTGGAAATATTCTTGATAAGAGAAGCGTGCTTTAGACCAATTCGCACCTGTTGCCACCAAACGAGCTGTTGCTTCGATAACAGCGTAAGCTGCACCATGATATGGTGACCATTCAGCAATATAAGGATTGAACCCTTGAGCCATAACAGAAGCTGTTGTTGTTACGCCATTTTGAACAGGAAGTTTTTGAACTGAACTTTCTGTTGGCGTGATTTGATAACGACCACCAATCGGATGGTTAACCGTTGAACGACCAACAGAGCTATCAAAGATAGTTTGTAAACCTTTTTGACTAGCGTGATTAAGGTCAGAAAGAACATTTACAGTATCAGATTCAAGTGTCGCAGCTGAAGTGGTACGTTGTTCTGGCATGTCAACTTGACTGTCAACAACATTAGCATCAACCACCACGCGCACACCGTTTGTATCAAGGAAACGACGTTCAATATCAACGATTGTTTGACCATTCCAAGTCATAACAAGATTTGGTTTTTCAGTAACTGTGGCAACCACTACCGCGTCAATATTTTCCTTGGCACATTCAGCGATGAAAGCATCCACATCTTTTGGACGAACCACAACTGACATCCGTTCTTGTGATTCAGAAATAGCAATTTCAGTTCCGTTAAGTCCTTGGTATTTCAAAGGCACTTTGTTAAGGTCAATTTCAAGACCGTCAGCTAATTCACCGATTGCCACACAGACACCACCAGCACCAAAGTCATTGGATTTTTTGATGAGACGAGTCACATGACCATTGCGGAAAAGACGTTGAATTTTACGTTCTTCAATGGCATTTCCTTTTTGAACTTCTGCACCAGCTGTTTCAACAGATTCAACCGTTTGAACTTTAGATGAGCCAGTTGCACCACCGACACCGTCACGACCAGTTTTACCACCGAGAAGAATAACCACATCACCAGCTTCTGGTTTCTCACGAACAACATTTTCCTTAGGAGCTGCACCGACAACGGCACCAAGTTCCATACGTTTAGCGACGAAGCCTGGGTGGAAATATTCTTTAACGTAAGTTGTGGCAAGACCGATTTGGTTACCATATGAAGAATAACCATGCGCCGCTGTTTTAGAAATCACTTGTTGTGGCAATTTACCAAGACGCGTTTCTGAAATTGGTCTTGTAATATCACCAGCACCTGAAATACGCATTGCTTGATAAACATAGGAACGTCCTGACAATGGGTCGCGGATTGCACCACCGATACAGGTTGCGGCACCACCAAAGGGTTCAATTTCCGTTGGGTGATTGTGTGTTTCGTTCTTGAACATCAAAAGCCAAGGTTCTTTAACACCATTCACATCAACTTCAATTTCAACAGAACAGGCGTTAATTTCGTCTGACACTTCCATATCGTCCAAGCGACCATTAGCACGTTCGTAACGACCAAAGATTGTCGCCATGTCCATCAATGTTTGTGGCTTTTCAGAACGTCCAAGTCCATCACGCATAGCGATGTATTTGTCATAAGTTGCCTGTAATTGTTTTTGGAATTTAGACGCTGAAAAATCAATATGTTTAAGCTCAGTCTCAAAAGTTGTGTGACGGCAGTGGTCTGACCAGTAAGTATCCAAAACTTTCAATTCTGTTTCCGTTGGCACGCGCCCAATTGATTTGAAATAGTCTTGGATAAAGACAAGGTCATCAACTTCCATGGCCAAACCTTGCTCAGCTTTATAATCAGCAAATTCAGCCGCTGTATAAGTCTTGAAGAAATCAAGATTTGGAATCGTTTTGTCTGATTCTGAAAATGCTTGTGGCGCAATTCCTATTGTAATATCTTTAAAACGAGAATCTACTGGATTAAGAAGATAATTCTTAACCGCATCAAGTTCAGCAGTATCAATATCCTTGTTAACAAGATAAAGTTGAGCCGTATTAACTGTTACATCATTACTGCTACCAAGTAAAAGCAAAGCTTCTTGTGATGACGCTGCACGTTGGTCAAATTGACCTGGAAGTGATTCAATAGCAAAGAAAGCATAGTTAGAAAGTTCAGCAACCACATCACTCTCAGCTAAAATATTATCCGTTACTTGTTCAGAAAAAATGTGTTTTTCAGCACGTTCGAAAAGCGAATCTGCTAAACCAAAAACATCGTAGACTTGGACAATACGCAAGCTTGACAAGCTTGTCAACTGCAAATTATGGGTCAATTCCTTTACCAAGGACTGCGATTTAATCTGAAAATCAGCCTTTTTCTCAACGAAAATACGTTTGTCCATTTTATTTAAGCTCCTGTAATTTCTCAAGCACTACTTCATAAACATCTGTCAGGCTACCAAGGTCACGGCGAAAAACATCTTTATCCATGTGATGACCTTCAGCATCCCAGAGGCGGCAATTATCTGGTGAAAATTCATCTGCCAAGATAATTTTGCCATCCTTGTCCTTACCAAATTCCAATTTAAAATCAATCAATTTAAGGCCGATTTGGCTAAACCAACCTTTCAAAAGTTCATTAATACGACGTGTTTCTGCTTTGATATAAGCAATATCTTCATCGCTTGCAATATCAAGGAATTTCACGTGTTCATCATTGATGAAAGGGTCATCCAAGTCATCGTTTTTATAATAGAATTCTACGATTGGTGTTTCTAAAGCGATGCCTTCCTCTACACCAAAACGTTTTGAGAATGAACCAGCTGTAACATTACGAAGGACTACTTCCAGCGGAATAATATCAACTTTTTTATTTAATTGCTCGGTTTCTGACAATTGTTTAACAAAGTGAGTTGCCACACCAGCTGCATTTAATTTCTCAAAAATAAGAGATGAGATTTGATTATTAAGTACGCCTTTGCCTTTGATGGTTTCCTTGCGGGCTCCATTGAGCATGGTAGCTTGGTCCTTGTAGACCGAAATAATCAAATTCTCATCTTCAGATGTTGTGTAGATATCTTTAGCTTTGCCGGTATAAATAAGTTCGCGTGACATATTTTGTTCGCCTTTCATCTTTATTCTAGTAAATTCTAACACAAGAGTTTTTAAAATTCAAGATTTTACAGACTTTGTCGTGAAATAAAAATATCAACGTTCGTTATATGCGAATATTTTATTTTAAAACAGCTGCCAGCCCAAGCTAAAAAGAAAAGATGCCCTTTTAAAAGGACACCCATCTCCGTCAATAATTAATTTAGTCTACCAACTAGGTAATTTAACATGTCCCCCATGCATTCCAAATCTTCCACATCTTCATCTGGAATTTCCAAGTTAAACTCATCTTCCATACTAATGACGAATTCCATCAAGGCAATGGAGTCAACTCCTAAATCATCATGAAGACTGGTCGTTTGAGTAATCACCAAGTCTGGCTTGTGCAATTGTTCCCTGATAAGGTATGTAATTCTATCAAAAATTTGATCTTTTGTCATCTCTCTTCCCCCTATGATTTTTTAGGTGTAAAGGCCTCAACCAATTGTCCGACAACATTTGTTTCTAGCATCACTCGGACTTGTTTGATAGTATTGAAAACAGCCTTAGCATCACTTGAACCATGACATTTAACGACTGGCGCCTTCAAGCCAAAGAGAACTGCTCCGCCTGCGCTAGCATAGTCCATGCTATCTTTCAAGCTATAAAGACTATCCTTCAACATAAGAGCTCCCAGCTTAGCCTTCCAACCACCAGATTTGATAGAAGACTTGAGGCTACCTAAAATATTAAGAGCTGTTCCTTCCATAGTTTTAAGTACAGCGTTTCCCGTGAAACCATCGGATACAACAACGTCAGCAACGCCATTCATAAGGTCACGCGCCTCTACATTCCCCACAAAGTTAAGGCTTGGTTCGTTAGCTAGCAACCCATAAGCTTCTTTGTGAAGTGGATCGCCCTTGGTACTTTCTGTTCCGTTATTGAGCAGCCCAACCCGAGGTTTGTCAATACCACGAACATTTTTAGCATAGAAGGAACCAAGAATAGCATATTGTCGCAAGTGAGCCGGTGTATTTTCAGCATTAGCACCAAGATCTAACATGTCATAACCCTTGCCATCTGTTGTTGGCAGAGTTGACATGAGACCCGGACGATCAACGCCTTTGATACGGCCAACCACAAAGAGACCTGCAGCTAGCAAGGCGCCTGTATTCCCCGCAGAAACAACTGCATCTGCTTGACCTTCCTTGACAGCCTGAGCTCCCAAGACCATGGAAGCTTTCTTCTTACGACGGATGGCCTTGGCAGGCTCATCACCTGAACCTATTTTTTCATCCGTATGAACAATGCTAACGCGCTCTGTTGCTGTTAAATAGGGTCTGATCTTCGTCTCATCCCCATAAAGTTGAATTTCTATGTCCGTGAATTCGGCTAGGGCTTGGTTGACCCCCTCAACGATAGCCTGAGGAGCATTGTCACCGCCCATGGCATCCACAGCAATTGTTTTCATAAAATCTATCCTCTCGTCAACTGTACTGGGATTATTATAGCATGATTTTGGGATTTTTTCATTTTTTTGAAAAATTGCAAAGCTGCCTACTTTAGCTATCCCCTTATCTTATGCCTCGCTGATTAGCTTGTTTTTTCTTCTCTCCTCCTGTTATTTTGACGCGCGAATGATGCTGGATAAGCGATGGGGAATAGGTGCGGCTATATTGAGGAGAGCCGGCAAATTAATATAAATAGTTTCTTCCGTCATATTTCCTAATAATTCCACGTAAGCCATCAGATATGTAAACTGTTCTCAGAGTAACCCTCAGATAAACTGTCGTTATCATATTTTCCGAATGGGGTATACTTATAATTCTCACTATCACTCGGCCAAGAACCTATAATTTTAAATCCATCAATCTCTCCTAAAATATCATTACCCTGATAAGTTTTTTGCGTCTCCTGATAGATTTCATCAAAGATATTTTTAGGCTGACTAGCGTAATGATAGTAAATGCCCGCCAATAAAGCAAGTACCGCTAATGCTAAAATGCCAATTTTTTTCCGTTTCATAGATCTTCCTACTCTCCTGCTACCTTTTCTAAACGTTCTAAAAATCGTGAAACACCTTTATAATTCTCAGAAACATAGGCTTTCGAAGCCTTATCCCCTTGGGTAAGAACCTCATCCGGAACAAGGCTGGCATAAATGGTGCCTTTGACCTCAGCCCAATCCTCATTCTTGAGAAATTCTTTCTCTCGGATGGACGACCCTTGGGTAACGTCATTATAGTAAGAAGCCATGGCTTGGCTGTAAGAAACTCCCTTATCCATTCGACCAATGCAATGGTATCACCAATTTTCCCACTGGGTTTTAACAGTCACATTACCATAATCTTCAGGTGAGAATTGGCTATCGTAAATCGAACACCAGTCTTTCAGAACTTTTTGATTGACGATTTTGTCATAATACCCGTCCAAGTCTTTTGTTGTGATACCGTATTTTTTCAAATAAGACTTCACTTCTGATTCGTTATCAATATAGTTATCATGATTACCGTTCTCTAGAATAATTTGAACATCTTTTTGAAATAGTTTCTCACCCAAAGAATATTTACCAAAAATCCAAAGACGTGTACTTGTACTAAGTTCTTTTTCAAAAGAAATAAATATCGTTTTTGTAGCTTGTGTAAAATGAAAAGTCAAATGAACATTGCTATAGTCTTCTGAAAAAACATCATTATGATAAGTTATATTAGGGTAAAGTTCTGAATCACTACTATACTCTTGATACTTATGAACATCTACATTACTTAATTGATTAAAAATATTATTGCTTCGATAGGTTTTTTGTGTCTCCTGATAGATTTCATCAAAAATATTCTTGGGCTGATGAACATAATAATAAATTCCAGCTGACAAAGCGAGCACACATAAGATAGCTAAACTAATGATTTTCTTTTTCATAAAACTATTCTCCTACGGCTTCTAAACGACTAAGAAACTTCGATACATCCTCATAATGTTTAGAGATATAGGCTCTCGCCGCTTCTTCCCCTTTTCTGCGAATATCATCCGGAACAAGGCTGGCATAAATGGTCCCTTTGACCTCAGTCCAATCCTCATTCTTGAGAAATTCTTTCTCTCGGACGGACGCCTCTTGGGTAACGTCATTGTAGTAAGAAGCTATGGCTTGGCTGTAAGAAGCTCCCTTATCCATTCGACCAATGATATTAACGGCGTCTAAATCAGCCTTATAGTCATCCTCGCCAATACTTGGCTTCATATCACTGGCGTTATAGGTGGTATCCCCTTCCCAGCCTGATAAATCTTTGACTTGCTCCCTGCCCCCATATAGGTCAGACAACTGAAAACTTGCCGAATTGAGGTGGGTTGCCATGGTGATGGATTGGTGGGTAAAATCCGCGTTTCCTGCCCCATTATTGGAGTAAGCTTTTAAACGCTTATCCCAAAATTCCTCGAAACCTTTTGTTGTTCCATAAACTGATTTATAAGAATTTTTAGCACTTTCGTAATCCTTTGGTGTATTTGCTTTCATTTCTTCTGCAGATACCCCACCAGAAGATAAAGTATGCTGCAATCTCAGATTATAGGTCAACTGTTTGGCTTCTTGTTCACTAAGCCCTAACGTTTGGAAGATTGTTAAAAGTGGCTTGACCTTTTTCTGAGTTTCACCCGTTGTAGGATTGCTGACAAGGTCTTCCGAAAAATAAGGTGTCAGATAACCAGCCGTCTCATCCCATTTGACGCCATCATAAGACACGCCACCTATAAGCCTTAGGAAGACATAATCCCGCTGCTTTTGGCTGTAGTTCGATAATTGCTTATCTAACGCTTTCTTCACAGTCAAGAGTTGCCGCGCTGTCTTCAGGTCAAAGCCATACTCTGCCATCAGACTGGTGATAAAGGCCTTATCTGCTTTACTCACCGTCAACTCTTTGGTGGCTTGGTAGGCGGAGAGATAGGTGACCCAGCTAAGGTTACTTGGGGTATTGAAGACACCTTCTGCCGCATTCCAACTGCCCTTAACCTGAGACAAACCTATAGCCAGTTGTGAGGCAATATTATCTAAATCATCAAAAAGAGTAGCTGAATAAGGGTCATAGGCACGTAAATCTTCTAGGATAGTCTCATACACACGCTTATTGGCATGGTGCCCTCGCATCAGTTCTGTATTGTTCCGTCTGAGTTGAGCCTTCCTCTCACTGCTGGCTTTTAACTTAGAAATAGATTGGTTAATCTCATCTAGATGAGCAATCATGATTTCTTCTTGTCTTATCTTATCCAATAGGTCATCCTCTCGCCAGCTTTTGGTATCCACTCTGTCTTGATAATCTGCTGGCAGTTTGGCAATGGCTTTGGATAAGGTTTCTGCGTACAACTGTCCGCCTTGGGCTAGGGGAAGCAAGACACTGCTGAAAAAGTCCCTAGCTGAGTTGTAAGCATCACCTTGTAAACTCTCTGTGTCCTGTGCAAAGGTCTGAATGGCTGTTTGCAAAGTTTGGTAAGCTTCTAGTTGTGCTTGACACATGGTGATGACATGACCGCTTTGTGTCTGAGATTGCTCCAAATACATATCAATGCCCATAATGCTTCTCCTCTTCTTTCAAAACTTCCTTTTGCTTCTTATAGTAAATATCGTCTAGTTTATCTTCAAGCTGTCGTTCATCTTTTTTCAGTCCCTCAACATAATCCTCTAAATCATCAAACATCTGAGACTTGAGTTGTCTCATTTGATGAGCCATGTCTTCCAGCTGCCAAGCGTATTTACTTTGAAAAGCAGCCTCCCAAAGTTCCTGTTCTGCAAAACGACTATCACTATCATACCATTCAAAATCCCCATGCAGCTGCTCCGCACGAACACGTTGGCCAATCGCGTCATCTAACTGCTCGGATAGATTGCGTTCCTTTTTCATCAAGTCATCTAATCCAGACATACTCAACCCCTAAAATTCTCTGCCTCTGTATTATCTACAGCTTCAAACTCACTTGCCACTGAGTGAAGATTGTTAGCAGCTGTTGAAATAGCAGAGCTGATTTGACTAGCCAAGGTCTGTGTTTGTAACATCACCTGATGAGCTTTGCCATTTCCCTAAAGCGTCGTTTGCCTATCTTGATTGGCTGCCGCAATATCAGTTAAAGCCTGACAAGCATCTACCAACTGGCTAGCATAAGTTCGAGCAGTTTCTTGATTACTTTGGATTGTCGTTGACATTTAATACTCTCTCTTTTCATAAATTATCATTATTTTATCATAAAAGAAATTGCTTAGGAAATAAAAACCGCCCTATCCCCCGCTACATCAGGCTTTCTCTCTCCTTATAGCTTTAAACTACAGGTGTGTCTAGGAAAGTTCTCTAAGCAAAAGAGATTGACGGAGCTTCTGCTGTCATGAAAGACTGGAACTACGGTAAATGAAAACGACGTTATTTAGCGTAAAAAATGTTATAGAGAAATCGTAGCAAAGCAGAAAACGCTTGAACAGCAAAGGGGAAAGAAGGCAACTGAAGCTCAGATTAACTCAAGACAGCAGCCCTGAACCCAGATGACCCTCAGATGCTGCCTTTTATGGATGCTTGTCCTAGCTTTTGTCTATTTTGCCATGCATGATGGAGGAGTTTTATGACCAATACCCTTGTTGACTTTCGAGCATCCAGCCTCCCAAAAGCAGAGTTTGGCAAATTTTACACGCACTTTCTCAAAGATTTTG
Source organism: Streptococcus caballi DSM 19004 (assembly GCF_000379985.1). Taxonomy (GTDB): domain Bacteria; phylum Bacillota; class Bacilli; order Lactobacillales; family Streptococcaceae; genus Streptococcus; species Streptococcus caballi. The sequence continues at coordinate 52,081 of NZ_KB904065.1, forward strand.
ATGACAGTCAGATTATTCTGGATGATGAGGTTTCTGTGCCTCTCTTGACTAAAGCACGCAAGGTTCTAGCTACTTACAGTAAATCTCAAGAACGGGTTGACCTGACCCAATCAACGGCAGAACTTGTCAAGGCTGATGATGAGCGTGATACGAATATCCGAGCTCTGCTATCTTCTACCCCTGTTCTTGAGACCAGCCCTGATGAGGCAGAGCACATCGCCATCTATGCTCGTCGCAGCAGCAATCCAGCTTACGCCCAAAGACGCTGGCTTTCACCTTGTTCAAGCCTATTGTTCTTGACACTGACACGCCATAGCTCCTCTTAAAGAGGTATTGAAATTACTTGCCATTCTTAAAGAGAGCTCCATACTCTTTTATGCTCAATGATCAAGTACCATATCATGCTAACCCTTTGACGACTAGGCTCGTGAAGAAATCATCCACTGGATAACTCCTTTGTTCTTGCATCTATTTTTGATGATAGTTTCATTGAGGCCAACTGTGCTGACATAATATTCCTCTGCCCCAAAATGGTAATTACCCTATTTGTATTTGAGACTGATATGTTTATCAAACATCTAAGAGTACTCTTATCCATAAAACGTGAAACACTGAGTTTAGATGGAATAGTGACCAACATATAGATACGGTCTGGCATCAAATGTCCCTTGATATTTTCAACACCTTTATTGTACCGTATCTGGCGATTTTTATATAACAAGCAATACAGGCGGCTCTTTGTCTCACACCTTTGAAGCAAGGTAGGCTAAAGTCACATAATCATGACCACCCGTCTAACGGGTGGTTTGAACAGGGGCTATAAGCCCACATCACCAGCCAGCGCCTAAAGACGCTGGCTTTCACTTTGTTCAAGCCTCACTGCTTTTGACTCGTCACTTGCCTCTTAAAGAGGCGTTGGTATTACTTGCCATCATCCCTAAAGGGATCTTCGTATTCTTTTACGCTCAATTTATCTAGGGCGAGGTCATGTTTTTCTTGTTCTTGGATATATTTTTTGATAGTGGCTTCGTTCAGTCCAACTGTGCT
>NZ_KB904066.1 GCF_000379985.1 Streptococcus caballi DSM 19004
TTAACGACCCAGTATCAGATGACCCGCTCTATGTCTCGTGTTGGTAAGTGTATTGACAACGCGCCAATTGAAAGTTTCTTTGGGCACTTTAAGACGGAGTGCTACGATTTGAAGAAGTATAAAACTTTTGAGGAGCTGGTGTCAGATATTGATGCCTACATCTATTTTTACAATCATCAACGTTTTCAAGAACGCAACAACGGCCTTGCCCCTCTTGAAATGAGGAACAAGGCCGTCGCCTAATCTTTTATTATTTCATTGTCCACTTGACAGGGAGCTGTTCAATCTTACAGGTAGCTTTCTTATCTCCAAACTAATGCGACTTTCGTCAAAATCCTTGAGAAAGCGTGCATGATATTGGGCAAACTTTGTTTTTGTAGGTTAGCTTGGATGCGAGGGCTAGGATGTGGATCATAAAAGTTCTTCTACATGGGATAAAAGGACTAACATTCGATTTGTTACTTTGGCAATAGTTTTAGGGGAGTTGTCGGACCTCTCCGCTGTGCTCATAACACTAGGAATGAGGTGGTGGAGGTGCTGGTAAGTCTAGGGAGACTATCTGAGAGTTCAGCTTTCTTTAAAAAGTGACAAGTAGAGTGAGCGGGAGTATCTGAGGCTTAGCTCAGTCTACAAAAGAAACAATAACCATTGTCCCCATGATTTCTATAAAAATTTTCTACGGTAAATGACATCGTTTCATTCACTGTAAATTAGGTCTAACATAGCATCCTAAATGTTGTCAATGCTTCTGCTTATAGTCTTTTTTAGATGGAGCTATAGTTTTAAAATATAGGGAGATTGGGGGTGAATGTGGTGGTTGGAGCTGGCTAATGTTTTTATAGTGAATAAGCATAAAGGCAGTCAGAAAAGAACAGGTAGAGAAGAAGGAGGCTTAGTTATGTTTCCCTTTGTTAAAGCGATATTCAGGGAGTAAGCGACTGCTTTTCTCAAGGGATATAAAATGTTTATAAAGAGAGGTAGTCATGCTATAATAAGCGCGAGGAGGAACCGGGTTCTAACTTAAGAAAATTTATCAGGGGGAGAAAAGTTGAAAAAATCTCTTTAGCTTTTTGCTTTGTACTACTTTACGGGCTAGTATGGGATATACTGTTGGGGCAGATGATTACCCAGAAGTAATTTTTGGTAAGGATGATGGAGTTCAAGTTACGGATACAACTCAGAATGTTGTTCGTAGTGTTGTCAAAATTTATTCGAATTTGTTGATAACAGTGGGGGTACTTATCTTAGTTACGGTACGGGAGTTATGATAAGTGAGGATCTTGTATTAACTAGTGGTCATGTTGTTTGGAGACAAGAGACTAATCAGTACGCTCAAGAAGTTCGTGTGGTTCCAGCTGAGTATCCAGGTAATGGAGGAGTAGTTGCCCCTTATGGAAGTACAGTAGCTGTAGAAACAGAAGTAAATCCGGATTATACAGTGACTAAGTCTGCCAGCGATGATGTTGGTGTTATTAGATTAAAGGATAAAATAGGGCAACAAACCGGGTATTTGCCGTTATCTCAGAATATAAATATTGGCACGAAAGTCACCTCATATGGTTATCCTGGAGATAGAAATTATATGGTAGCTACTTCTTCTACAGTAGATGGATTGAATAATAGTTTAGCTATGTATAAGTTTGATACCTACGCTGGACAAAGTGGTAGCCCTGTTTTGAATGAAAATAATGAAATGGTTGCTATCCATTCAGGTGCTAATGATAAAGACAATCCTACTACGAACTGGGGAACATTGGTAACATCTGAAGTAACAAGTTTAATCAAATCTATTAAGGATACAAGTGGTGCTGTTTACCGTGTCTATAATCCAAATAGTGGTAAGCATCATTATACATCAAGTATTGGTGAAAGAGATAGTCTTGTAAGATTAGGTTGGCGAGATGAGGGAATTTCATTTTACAGTGGAGATAATTTAGATGTTTACCGCCTTTATAATCGTAATTCAGGGGAACATTTCTATACAGTTGATTTCCGTGAACGAGATTCGCTGGTTGCGACTGGATGGCGTTATGAAGGTGTCAACTGGTATTCAGGTGGCGACAAACCTGTTTACCGCCTTTATAACCCTAACGCTAAGCTAGCTGGTGCTCATCATTATACGCTTTCTGAGGGTGAGCGTGATAATCTTGTAAGGTTGGGTTGGCGAGATGAGGGAATTGGTTGGTATGCAGAGTGAAAACAGACCAAGTCCTGAATGGCTACGCCTTGAAGTAAAAGAATTGACTAATGTTGATGACAGAACAAACTAGGATACTTGGCGCCTGTCTTGAGTTACAAGAAAAACACTTCTGTTGGAATCTAGTAAACTGGAAGCAGAAGTGTTTTAATAGGCTCTCTGTCAACTGTAGTGGGTTGGCTTATAGTTAGCAACAAGAGAGAATCAGTTTGGTTCTCTCTTGTTATGTTTAAAGTAAGGTAAATCCGTTTTTTAAAGTTTTCATCTTACTAAAACCAAAAACATCGTGCTTAATGACTTTGATGAGGCTGTTGGTTCAAGCTGCTTCTGGGAAAACTTACAGCAGTCAAGAAAATTTCCAAATTCAATGGAAAGGGCCCTTCCAAATGAAATATTGAAAAGGCAACATTTTCTGTATAAATTTTATAAAGTGTTTTTGGTTAAGCAATAACTCAGTGGGTCATTGGTGTTTGATAGTTGAGACTGCCATAAATGCGGCGGCTTCAATTACCAAGTACCCTATCAAGTTTTTCTGAGTTATACTAAAAGTCTAACTTAGTTTGACAATTTAGGGAAACAAAAAGGTTTCATTTTCTGAAACCTTTTTGTGATGTTATTAGAGACTAACAAGTGCTTTTTCTGGTGGTAAAGCATCAACTGTTTTAAAAGCATAAAGTAAGATTAGCCAGTTGATGGTACCATAAACTGTATCGATGTTTGAAAAATCAAGTGGAGAGTTCCACATAAAGTGCATGGCAACAGGGGCTAAGAGGAAAAACACCCCCTGTTTTTTTGAGACAGCAGTGGTTTTACTCATCAATATGATCAATCCGAGTGCAAAAGTTCCAGAAAATACCCAGTGGGAAACGCCACTTGATGCGATACGTTCAAGTGCCATACTGTAGCCATTGCCATTATTTTGAAAGAGATCTTGGAAAATATAGAAGCGGTCTTCGACAATTTGGAATCCCATTCCAGCAATCATTCCCATAACTAATGCTGATTTAAGAGAAATTTGTCGTAAAAGTAACGCGACCAAAAGGACCACTAAACCTTTGCTGATCTCTTCAGTGAAAGGGGCTGTGAAGGATCCTCCCCAGTTGTCAATAAAATCTTTTGGCAAGTTGAGATTTAGGAGAATGAAGGAGAGACCACTATTTCCCAAAGAAGCTAAATTTGCAGGGATAGCAAGTCCAAATAACCAACTCATCCAAAACGCAGGACTTGGAATGTTAAAACGTTTTTTCAAATATAGGGTAAGAAAAACAAAAGGAATGATGTAGATAAAGGTTAGTGATGTTGCTAGAAAAAAAGTCGGATAAAGATTACCATGTCCATGATTTTTTGCCAATTCAGAAATATCAGCGTTTAAGCCAGAAATACTTAGTATAAGAAGTGCTAAAATAATAAAGTTAGAACGATTTTTTATCAAAAAAGTTTTCATAAAATTCTCCAATATGATGTTGTAGTTCTTACGTCTATGATATGAGCATGTTTTTTGTAAACTAATCAGCATGTAAGTAATTTTATCATTGTATGACTATAATGATACATAAGTCACAACTTATTATAACAAATAAACTGGTTTCTGACATTAATTTTTTTGTTTTTTCTATTTTTTACTCCTTCATAAGGAAGTTGGATTAGGTTTACAGGCTATATTGGAGTATAAGTAAGGTGTATTCAAATAACCACAGAAGATTTGAAGTTTTCCTAGTCGTTAAAACCGTAGAAGATAACTGGATGACTATAACATGACCAATAGAAATGGACTGGCTCTGCCAATCCATTTTTGATTTCTAGAACGGTAATTTACCAGCGAAAGCTCCTAATGATTTTTTAGTGGCTTCATCAACTTGTTCGAGTGCATTGTTGAGAGCTTGAAGAGTCATATCAGACAAGGTTTCAAGGTCATCAGGGTCAACAACTGCTGGGTTGAAACTGATGTTAGTCACTTTTTTATCACCAGTCACTTCTACCTGAACTAGGTCTTGAACAGACTTGCCGTAGAAACTCGTTGCCGCTAATTCAGCCTGTTTCTTCTCCATTTGCTTTTGCATTTTTTGGGCTTGCTTCATCATATTTTGCATATTCATCATAAGATTTTTAAGATTCCTTTCTTATCAAGGGTTTAGACCCTCTTGTTAAATTTTCGTTGCCTTATTTGCTTTTTGGGTATTTCTTAAAGCTTCATTTATTATAGCATTTTTTGAAGCAACTGCCTATTTAACTGTGCGATAAAAGCGAGCGTTTGGTGCTGGCTTTACAAAAACTTTACAAAAGTATGGTAATAGATTTGATAATTGCTCTCTATAATGGTCATTGTAAAGATTTTAAAGGAGAACATCATGAAAAAATGTAAATTGTTTTCGGTACTGACCTTAGCTGGCTTAGCAGCTCTAGTGGGACTTTCAGCTTGTGGTAAATCAAACGGGGGCTCTTCGTCTGCTTCTTCATCTGCATCTGGTAATATCAGTGTTGTTTCCCGTGAAGATGGTTCTGGGACGCGCGGCGCCTTTGTTGAACTTTTCGGAGTCCAAGAAGAGAAAAATGGTGAAAAGGTTGATTTGACAACGGACAAGGCCATTGTTACTAACTCGACCTCTGTTATGCTAACGACAGTAGCTGGAGATAAGTCAGCTATTGGCTATGCTTCACTAGGTTCTTTGGATGATACCGTCAAGGTTTTAAAAATTGATGGCACTGAAGCAAGTGTTGCCAATATTAAATCCGGAAGCTACAAGATTTCTCGACCATTTAACATTGTTACCAAAGATAAGATAAGTGAAGCTGCTCAAGATTTCATCAACTTTATTTTAAGCTCTGATGGTCAAGCTGTCGTAGAAGAAAATGGTTATATTCCACTTGACGATACCAAAGCCTATAAATCTTCAGTTGATTCTGGCAAGATTGTCGTTTCAGGGTCAAGCTCTGTCACACCAGTTATGGAAAAATTAAAAGAAGCTTATAGCAAAGTCAATTCTAAGGTTGAAGTAGAAATTCAACAAAGTGACTCCTCAACAGGTATCACAAATGCTATCGAGGGAACAGCTGATATTGGAATGGCGTCACGTGATTTGAAAGATGAAGAAACCTCTAAAGGAGTCAGCTCAACAGTTATTGCGATGGATGGTATTGCTGTTATTGTTAATAAAGATAACAAAGTTGATGGCTTAACAAGCGAACAAGTCAAGACTATTTTTACAGGTAAGACAACAAGCTGGGACGGTCTTTCAGACTAAGGGGTCAGGAATGAATCATACAAAAGAAAAAATGATGCAAGCGGTATTTTTCCTTACCGCCTGCATTTCTATTCTATCCGTGCTGCTCATCTGCCTCTTTTTGTTTTCGAGTGGGATTCCTGCTATTCATAAAATTGGCTTAGGTAACTTTCTTTTCGGGACGGTATGGAGACCGGCTAACAACCTTTTTGGTATTTTTCCAATGATTGTCGGCTCACTTTATGTGACAGCAGGGGCTCTTATTATTGGAGTACCCGTTGGAGTTTTGACAGCAGTTTTTATGTCTTCTTTTTGTCCAGAAGTCATCTACAGACCGCTCAAGGCAGCTATTAATCTCATGGCAGGGATTCCATCAGTTGTTTATGGTTTCTTTGGTCTGGTTGTTTTAGTTCCCTTTGTTCGTGATAACATCGGTGGCTTTGGGATGGGGGTTCTTACCGCCTCGATTTTGCTTGGTTTGATGATTTTACCAACTATTATCAGTGTCTCTGAGGCTGCTATTCGTGCTGTTCCTAGGTCTTATTATGAAGGTGGTTTAGCTCTGGGGGCTTCCCATGAGCGTAGCATCTTTTTTGCGGTACTGCCAGCAGCTAAGCGAGGCATTTTGGCAGCTGTCATTTTAGGGATTGGACGTGCAATTGGGGAAACTATGGCAGTTATCATGGTTGCAGGTAATCAAGCCGTCTTGCCAGCTTCTTTGACATCAGGGGTCAGAACCATGACAACCAATATTGTTATGGAGATGGGTTACTCTAGTGGCCTTCACAGAGAGGCTCTTATAGGCACAGCTGTTGTTCTCTTTATATTTGTCCTAATCATTAACATCAGCTTTTCGTTGTTACATAAAGAGGAGTAAGCATGGAAAATATCAATCACCGCAGTTTCAAGCAAAATTGGCAGTCACGCCGGCGGGATCTGGTGTCACTAATTTTGTACTTGTTAGTTTATGGGGCTGCTTTGGCAACTTTTGTAGGCATTGCTTTCACGGTAGGCTACATTCTGGTTAAAGGCTTGCCCAATTTAAACATGAGTTTGTTTGCTTGGACTTACAATAGTGAGAATGTCTCTCTGTTACCGGCCTTAATCAATACGATTTTTATGACCATATTGGCATTAAGTGTTGCCGTGCCTATTGGTATAGGGGCCTCTATTTATTTGGCAGAATATGCGCGTCGTGATAACCCTTTTGTTAGTGTTATTCGGATTGCAACCGAAACGCTCTCTGGGATTCCCTCCATCATCTATGGACTATTTGGTGCCCTTTTCTTTGTTAAGTTCGCTCACATGGGACTTTCCTTGCTGTCAGGAGCTGTTACACTTAGTATTATGATTTTGCCTCTGATTATGCGAACAACAGAAGAAGCTTTGCTTTCGGTACCAAACTCCTATCGTGAAGGGGCTTTTGCACTTGGAGCGGGCAAACTTCGCACAATTTTTAAAATTGTCCTTCCTAGTGCCATGCCAGGAATTTTCTCAGGAATTATTTTAGCGATTGGGCGGATTGTGGGAGAATCGGCTGCCTTGATTTTTACAGCAGGTACAGTTGCTGAAGTGGCTAAGAGTGTTTTCAGTTCGTCACGGACCTTGGCTGTGCATATGTACGCCATCTCAGGAGAGGGACTTTATGTCAATCAAACCTATGCTACAGCAGTGGTTCTCTTAGTGTTAGTTATTATCATTAATCTAGTGTCGGGTTTGATTGCTAGACGATTAGGAAGTAAAACAAGCGATGAATAAAATAGAAATTAAAAATTTGGACCTCTACTATGGGGATTTCAAGGCTTTAAAAAACATTAATCTAGAAATTGCCAGCAATGAAATTACGGCTTTCATTGGGCCTTCAGGATGCGGGAAATCGACCTTACTGAAAAGTCTTAACCGGATGAACGATTTGGTGAAAAATTGCCGCATTACTGGAGAGGTCACGTTAGATAAAGAAGATGTTTACCGCGATTTGGATATCAATGTCCTTCGTAAAAAAGTAGGTATGGTTTTCCAAAAACCAAACCCATTTCCGATGAGTATCTATGATAACATTGCCTTCGGGCCTCGAACTCACGGCATTCACAATAAAGTTCAATTGGATGAAATTGTGGAGCGTTCCCTAAAGCAAGCTGCCATCTGGGATGAAGTCAAAGAGCGCCTCAATAAATCTGCTCTTGGAATGTCTGGTGGTCAACAGCAACGGCTTTGCATTGCTAGAGCCTTGGCCATTGAACCTGATGTCCTCCTCATGGACGAACCAACCAGTGCCTTAGATCCGATTTCAACAGCAAAAATTGAAGATTTGGTTATTGAACTTAAGAAGAAATATACTATCGTCATGGTGACCCACAACATGCAACAAGCTGTGCGGATTTCCGACAAGACAGCCTTCTTCCTATTGGGAGAAATTGTTGAGTATAACAAAACAAGCCAACTATTTTCAATGCCACAAGACGAACGCACAGAAAATTATATAACAGGGAGATTCGGATGATACGCTCAACCTTTGAAAATCAACTGCATGCACTCAATACCAATTTAATTTTGATGGGGTCTTTATGTGAAGATATCATCTCAAAATCCTTAATGCCCATCAGTGACAATGATCAGCATCTGGTCAATGATGTCAGTAAAACCTATCAAAAAATTGAGCAGATGGAAAGAGATATTGAATCACAATGTCTTAAACTATTACTTCGTCAACAGCCAGTAGCCAAGGATTTGCGACGTATTTCAGCTGCTTTAAAAATGGTTTATGATATGAAACGTATTGGTGCACAATCTGCTGAAATTGCTGATATTATTGGTGACGGTCATGTTCATGAAGGAGCTGAGTTTCGCCATCTCAAACAAATGGTCAAACACGTTGTCAATATGGTAACAGACAGTGTGGATGCCTTTGTTCATGATGATGAGGCTTTAGCTCTGAAAGTTATCCAAAAAGATGTCACAGTGGACAAAGAATTTGATACAATAAAGGCAAGTTTAATTGCCCATATTGCTGAACTTGGAAATGATGGTGAATATACTATTGATGTTTTGATGATTGCCAAATATTTGGAAAGAATTGGTGACCATACCGTCAATGTCGCTAAGTGGGTAATTTTTTCAATCACTGGTGAACTGAATGGAGAAGAAACATGATTTACTGCGTTGAAGACGATGATGATATCCGAGAACTGATGCTTTATACTTTGCGAACAGCAGGGTTTGAGGCTCAGGGGTTTCCTGACTCCCTTCTATTTTGGAAAGCCATGGAAGAAGAGCAACCAAAACTTATACTGTTAGATATCATGCTGCCTGTAGATGATGGATTGACCATTTTGAAATCCCTACGCGAAAATGGCATGACAAAAGATATTCCAGTAATCATGACAACTGCCAAAGGAACAGAATTCGATAAAGTCAAAGGATTAGATTTGGGCGCCGATGACTATTTGGTTAAACCTTTTGGTATGATGGAAATGATTTCTCGTATTAAAGCAGTCCTCAGACGTACATCCAGTCAGGAACAGGAAACTCATTTGACAATAAAAAATCTCGCTCTGGATTCAAAAAATTACACGGTTAGAAAAAATGGGCAAAAAATCGAATTAACTCTGAAAGAATTTGAACTGCTATCTTTATTGATGTTAAATCCTGACCGTGTTTTTACACGGCAGGAACTTTTGGATAAAGTTTGGGGAGAACACTTTATCGGAGAAACACGAACAGTTGATGTCCATATTGGGACCCTTCGCATGAAACTTGGAGATGCTAGTCATCTGATTAAGACAGTTCGTGGCGTTGGTTATCGTTTGGAGGTAACAGATGATTAAGAAAATCTTTCGCTCAACTTTTCTTGCCACACTAGGCGTTCTTCTGGTGACCCTATTTATGGTTGTTGGCTTGCTTTATGGTTACTTTACTCAAGTACAAAAAGAGCAGTTGCAGACGGAGACAGCCTTAGCTGCTCAAGGGGCTTCTCTGGAAGGTCAAGATTATTTTAATGAGCTCAAGATGTCAAATGTCAGAATCACTTGGGTTGACAATCAAGGAAAGGTTCTCTATGATAATGAGTCTGATGCACGGACCATGGACAATCATGCCAATCGAGAAGAAATTAAAGAAGCTTTGAAAGATGGTTACGGTGAGAGTGTTCGCTACTCGAAAACTTTAACCACTCAGTCTCTTTATTCTGCTCAGCGCTTGGATAATGGAACTGTTATTCGCTTATCTGTGACAAGACATAGTATTTTAGTGCTTTTGTTTCGGATGTTCCAGCCCTTGGCTCTCATTCTTGTATTGGCCTTCTTCCTCTCTCTATGGCTTTCACGTTCTATTGCTAAGAGTGTCGTGGGACCATTGAATCGGCTGGATCTTGATCATCCGCTTGAAAATGATGCCTATGAAGAAATTTCACCACTTCTAAGACGGATTGCCAGACATCAAAAGGAAGTCACTGAGCGAGAAGTTATGATAGAACAACGCCAATCAGAATTTGATACCATTATTTCTAAAATTAAAGAAGGCATGATTTTGTTAGACAATAACTGTCGCATCATCAGTATCAATCAAGCGGCACAGGATATTTTGCAGACTGATCAAACTTGTTTGGGCAAAGATATGTTACAAATTATCCGTAACTTATCACTAAATAATTGGCTTGAAAAAGGTCTTCAAGGTCGCAAGCAAGAAGGGATTTTGCAATTAGATGACTCGCATTACAAAGTTATGGTACGTCCCATTCAGTCTGAGGATAAGGTGACTGGTTTAGCGCTTCTTTTCTTTGATGTCACAGAGCAACTTCAGGCAGAGCAGCTGCGCCGCGAATTTACAGCAAACGTTTCTCATGAACTGAAAACACCTTTGCATCTGATTTCTGGGTATTCTGAAATGTTGGCCAGTGATGTTGTTGCGCAAAAAGATGTTCCACAATTCGCTGAGAAAATCCACAGTGAGTCTCAACGTATGATTCAGTTGGTAGAAGATATTATTAAACTGTCACATCTTGATGAGTCAGAAGAGTTAGCTATGGAACCCATCAATCTCTATCAGATATCAGAGGAAGTCTTAGAGAGTCTATCTGCTAAGGCAAACGAACGTCATATCAACTTGCATTTATTAGGGCAACCAGCTTATATTAGCGGTAACCACGCCCTTATTCATTCCTTGATTTATAATCTTTGTGATAATGCTATCATCTATAACCGTGATAAGGGAGATGTGACTATCGGTATCACCTCGAATGAGGACGATATTGTTCTGACAGTACAGGATACTGGAGTTGGTATTGCCAAAGATGAGCAGGAACGTATTTTTGAGCGTTTCTATCGGGTTGATAAGAGTCGCTCGAAGAAGTTGGGTGGCACTGGCCTGGGGCTTTCCATTGTCAAGCATGCAGTAAATCAACATCATGCCGATATTAAGGTGGAAAGTCAGCTAGGATTAGGAACTAAAATGACCGTGACCTTTCATAAATAACCCTCTTTGAAAATCCAAATTGTCAATTAAGCTAGACTTTCTCCCTTATCGCCTGACACTCTGGTCATAGTGAGCTTGCGCATATTTAGCAGAATAAGGCTTTTGACAAGGACTTAATTCTCTTGCAAATGTGGACTTACGAACACTTAACTTGATAGCAATTTGACTAGGTTTTAAACCTAATTCTAAGTAATTCTCTACTTTAATTCGCTCAGGGTAGTAGCTCATAGATTTTCCTCGTGTTCTGTTGATTGGTTTATCTACAGTTTACACGTTTTGGAGTCCTATGAGTTTTTTTGTTGCACTTAATTTTACAGTCTATCATCTCCAATTTTTCCCATAATCAAAAGTTATAGCCCACCATAAAAAATATAGAGTTTTCAAACTAAGATTTTCAAGATATAATGGTCTCAACAATTAGATAAAGAAACAGCGATAAAAAGATGAGTAAATCTGAGGAAGATGCGTAGAGAGCTACCGCTTGGTGAAAGGTAGCCATCAAACTCGATTGAATATGGTCTTGAAGCGAGGTGAGTTGAGCGTGAGTGAGACTCATCCGGGAGCTCCCGTTACAGAGCCTAGGTATGTCTTAACTGAGTATCTTTGAATACTAAAGAAAATATGAAACAGTTATCTATTAAATGTACCTACAAGGTGGAGAGTTGAGCGAGAGTTTACTCTCAAATAAGGTGGTACCGCGGAATAAGCACTTTCGTCCTTATCTTGCTAGCAAGTATAGCAGGGTGACGAAGGTGCTTTTTGTTACCCTTCTCTTTGAAAGTCAAAACGCTACTTCGTTAACTTACCTTGGTGAACTTTTGTTTTATCTTCGGTTGCGTTGCCTCATCTATTTTTGACTTTCGTCGAGTAAAAGTATATTAGAAAGGGGATTATTCATGTTCTTTGATTATCATTATCTGCTGGATTTGTTTCCACAGATTATAAAAGCTTTCCCGATAACTTTCTTTATTGTTATCGTCTCTACGATAGCTGGATTACTTTTGGGATTATTGTTGGCAATTATTCGCTTAGAAAAGGTACCTCTGCTCAATCTGCTGACCATTGTGTACACATCCTTTATCCAAGGGACACCAGTGATAGTGCAACTCTTTGTTGTCTATTATGGGGTGCCCTACTTGCTATCTCTGGCAGGGGTTGATACCGCTGATGTGAGTAAATTAACCTTCATGTACATTGCCTATAGTTTGAATACAGCAGCTTACATGGGTGAGATTATTCGCGCCAGTATTACTAATGTTCCGCAACATCAGTTTGATGCAGCTTACTCACTGGGAATGAGCAAGGTTCAGACTTACAGGCATTACATTATCCCACAGGCGATCAAGGAAATCTTGCCAAACTTGGAATTGACCATCGTGTCGCTCTTGCAAAATTCTTCATTGGCGACTTACTTGGGTATTTACGACATCATGGGGAAGGCGCAGTTGGTTGGTGCCAATACTGCCCATCAAATTGAAGCCAGTATTGACGCCGCTGTCATTTTCATCATACTAAGCATTGCCATTCATATTGGTTTTAAACTTTTCTTGCAATCTGAGGAAGAAGCAGTAGATGAGGTGAGTGATGGTGTGATTGGAGCAAGCACAAACAGGCAAATTATTTCTGAAAAAGAGGTACAAACGATGCTTAAAGAAGGAGAATTACGTTATGAGTAAAAAAGCAAGTAAATGGAATTGGAAAAAAGGTTTAGGTAGTGTTGCCATCCTAGCTTTGATTGGCGGCGGACTTTACTATGGCTTGTCAGGTAATAGCGCTGAAGGTGACAATAGTGTGAGCAATGACGCTGATGCTAAGACAGTTGTTGTTGGAACAGGGTCGAATTTCCGCCCCTTTGTTTATCAAGATAAAGATGGTAACGACACAGGTTATGAAATTGCTTTGATTAAAGCTATTGACGATGAATTGCCACAGTACAAGTTTAAAATTGATCATTACGAATTTTCAAACCTCTTCCCAGCTCTTAAAAATAACAAGATTGATATCATTGCCAATCAGATTGAATCCAACGACGAACGTCGTTCCGAGTATGATTTCAGTGAAGTTGGCTACACCAACTATGACCTGCATATTCAGTCTCTGACAGGGAATTATGACTCCTTGGATGATTTGAAAGGTAAGAAAGTTTACGCTATTGCAGGTGGGAATGCACCAGCCTTGCTAGAAGCTTATTTGGAAAAACATCCAGGTGCATTTGAGATTGTTTATGGTTCGTGGTCTGACCAGGTCCTTCTGGAAAACTTTAAAAATGGAACAGTTGATGCGACCTTGGCAACTAAATACACGGTTAAGTATACTAACGAGAAACTAGGCTCTGATTACAAAGTATCTGACGCAGCCGTCAATAAATCCTCAACCTATTATCTTTTCCGCAAAGACGATAAGGACGAAGATAAGCTCAATAAAGCTGTCAGCGGTGTGCTTAAAGAGTTTAAAAAAGACGGCACATTGAAAAAACTTTCTGAAAAATACCTTGGTGGAGATTACACTGAGTAGAAAGTAGGAGGAGTTCTATGGATTATCCGTTTATTTGGAAATGTATCAAGGTTGCGCTAGAGTACACTCCCTTCACGCTCTACCTGAGCTTGACAGCTTTCGCGTTGGGACTTATCATTGGCGTTCCGATTGCACTTATCCGCTTTTATAAAGTCCCTTTTTGGGCTCGGCTCTTTGAATGGTTGACCAATCTCTCTAACAGTATTCCGCTTCTTTTGACGCTGACGATTGTTTATCTGGTGACAATCCCTGCGGTACCAGCCTTGGGTCATCTTTTTGGACAAAAATGGAGCTTCAGCGATTTTCCCAGAGAATGGATTGCCATCATCGTGCTAGGTCTCTTTGCCATCAACTATGTGTCGGAAGCCATTCGAGCTAGCTTGCTGTCAGTTCCTAAAAATCAATGGGAAGCGGCAGCGTCTATCGGACTTAGTCAGAGACAGACCCTCTTTCGGATTATATTGCCACAAGCCTTTAAGTCCAGTATTCCTGTTTTTGGTAATATCATTAGCAATTTGATTAAGGGATCTGCGCTAGTTTCGGCGGTTTCTGTGGTGGATTTGCTCAACGCCGTACTCATTACCAGCCAAATTAACTACAAATACTTAGAGGCCTACATTGCAGCGGCTATCGTTTACTGGGGAATCTACTTAATCGTGACCTTTATCTTCAAACATATTTCTCAATTTTCATTTCACGGAGGTTTTTTACATGATTAGCATTAGTCATCTTAATCAAACCATTTCAGGCAACACAATTCTCAAAAATGTATCGCTTGATTTGCCAAAAGGAGAAGTTATTTCCATTATCGGACCGAGTGGTGCTGGAAAGACAACGCTTATTCGAAGTTTGAACCTGCTCAATATTCCTGATAGTGGCGAGATTACCTATGATGATAAAGTTATTCAATTTCCTAAAGTTGGACGCAACGATACCAAGGTTATTCGACAAAATACGGCTATGGTTTTTCAGGAATACGCTCTTTTCATTAATAAGACGGTCTTGCAAAATGTGACAGAAGGACTGACCATTGCTAGAAATGTTAAGGCATCTGAAGCAAAGGTGATTGCGGAAAAACTATTAAAAAAAGTTGGGCTTTATGACAAGCGGCATGCCTATCCACATCATTTATCTGGTGGTCAGCAACAACGTGTTGGTATTGCCCGCGCTTTGGCGCTAGATTCAGATGTGATTCTCTTTGATGAACCAACATCAGCCTTGGATCCTGAAACCATTGGTGACATCTTGGACTTGATTCAAGAAATTGCTCAGGAAAATCAAGACAAAACGATTGTTATCGTAACCCATGAGATGCAGTTTGCCCATGATATTTCTGACCGAGTGGTCTTTATGGAAAATGGACAAATTGTCGATTCAGGAACGCCAGAAGCGATTTTTCACAAGACAGAAAATCCCCGCATCCAAACTTTCCTCCGCCGTGTACGGTATCACTGAAATAACATGGTTGAACTACTACATTTAATAATATCTTATTTAGGAGCGACCGTAAGGTCGTACAAAACGACAGACCTCAGCACCTAAGGCAATCTGTCAAAAAATGAAATCATTAACTTAGAAAGAAGAACATTATGACACAAACGCTTATCAATGCAGACATTACTACTGACCAATTACTGAAAACTGTAGAAGGGGCTTATCGGTATATCCAATCCAAACGCGTTGAAACGGATCATGGTATTCGTTATTCTTTAGAAGGATCTGCCAATTCAGAACCATATTTTGACGAAATTTCTCTCTACTCTGGCGCTGCTGGTATCATTCATTTCTTACTTCATTTTTACGAGGTGACGGGCAATGAACAGTATTTGCAAGACGCTGAAGCTGCCTTCCCTTATATCCAATATCGTTGGAAAGAAGCACGTGATTTGACTTTGGCCTTCTCACCTTGGGCATTCACTACAGGCTATTCAGGCGTTTCCTTTGCCGTGGCGGAACTTTATAAATTTACCAAAAAAGATGTTTACAAGACTTTCATCGAGGAAGTTGTAGATGGCATTATTGCTGATGTTAAAGCATCTGACGATGGTGTGGGTGGCTATTGGACAGGTTCTTTTGGTATTTTGGCTGACTCAGGTATTTTCCTTGAACTCTTGTCTCTAGCTGACCAATTTGACCGCCAAGACTGGCGTGATTTTACTGTGAAAACAGGTCGCGTCTTGCTCAATAAAGGCATTGACTACAAAGATGGTGGACGTTATTTTGAAGGTTCATCATTCGGTGGTAAGATTATTCCAGGTTTCCCAATTGGGGCTGGAGGTGTGGCCTATACTCTCCTCAAACTATATCAAGCTAGCGATGATAGGGCCTTCTTAGATGCAACAGCTGGTGTCAAGGAATTCTACCACGCTATCTATGAATACCAAGGCAAAACCATCACTGTCCCGCATGATTTGCCAAATGAAGAACCAGTACATTATCTTGGATACTGTGGTGGTAATGCAGGGCTTATTCGTTACTTGTACGAAGATTATAAGGTGAGTAACGATGCACAAGATTTAGTCGAAATCGAACAGCTCATTCAATCTATTGTTGACCTAGGTGTACCTGAAGAACATTCAGAAGGTTACTGGCATACGATTGCATATTGCTGTGGTAGCGCAGGTTTCCTCAATGCCTTTCTCAGTGTTTACCAAGTAACTGGAAATGGCATTTACCTTGATTTTGCCAAACGTACAGCAATTCAACTCCTGAAGGACGGTGACTATTATGACGAAAATGGACAAGAAAGTATCAAATGGAACGAAGCTTACACGCGATTGGAACCCGATAACATTTCTGCGCCAATCGGATTTTACGAGGGAGCAGCTGGGGTGGCTTCAGTCTTACTTCAACTCTATTCTTTACTAGAAGGGGATTATAAAGTGTCCCGCATTGTTGATGACCCATTCCCATCTACGTATTGATGAGCGACCGTAAGAACGCTGGAATCCGATAGTTCCCGCTGGGGTGAGAAGAAGATTGCTCTCTGATAAAAATCAATATTCAAGGGAATTTCAAGATTTTAGGATTGAAAATAAGCAATGGAACTTTGAAGGAGATCGCTTCCACCACCTCAGGGAATTGTCAAAAAAATAGTTAGAAAAAGATCCAAAGGAGAAGAGAGATGACATATTTAGTAACAGGTGTAACAGGTGGACTTGGAACTGCGATTTTAGAAAATTTAGCTAAACAGGTACCAACAAAACAAATCGCAGTTTTGGTACGTTCAGAAGAAAAAGGCAAAACATTTGCAGATGCAGGCTATGATGTTCGCATTGGAACTTATTCTGACCAGGTAAGCTTGGAAAAGGCATTCGCAGGGATTGAAACCTTGATTTTTGTTTCGGGCGCACCTGGTCAAGAGGTAGCGCGTGCTGACCAACATCGAAATGTGATTGCAGCAGCCAAAGCAGCAGGTGTGGCTAACATCGTTTACACAAGTATTTCAAATGGTGACCAATCAACTGCTGTTTTGGCACCAGACCATGTTGTAACGGAAAAATTAATCAAAGAATCTGGTTTAAATTACAAGATTTTGCGTAATAATTGGTATTTGGAAAATGAATTGGAAAGGTTGAAAGCAGCAGTAGCGGGTCAAAACTTTGTTTATGCGGGTGGCGATAGTAAGGTTGGCTGGGCACTCCGCCGTGAATATGGTGAAGCCATTGCTAATGCCGCAGCGCAGCCATTTATCGACAATAAGATCTACGAACTAGCTGGCAAGCAAATCAACTATGCTGACTTGGCAGAAGCAATCAAGGAAGCAACAGGTGCGGATTTTGACGTGGTGTCGCTCTCTGTTGAGGACTACAAAGCTAGCCTTGAGAAAGCGGGTCTGCCTAAAGCTGTCATTGCTATCGTAGCAGGTATCCAAAATGATATCCGCAACCATCAGTTGGAAGTTGCATACAGTAACTTAGAAGACTTACTTGGTCACCCACAATTAACAGCGGTGGAAGCAATCAAGGAAGTATTAGGTTAATCAAAAATATCAAAAGGCATATCCGTTTGAGTATGTCTTTTTTCACTGATCTTTTACTTCTCACCCTTCATAATCTCGTTGTCTTCTCCTTTGATGTCAGAAATAGTGACTGTTTTATCAGTTGTTCTCTTGTCAGACTTGTAGCTGTTATTAAGAAGTTTAATCATGTCTATAAATGCGTCATCATCACGGTATTGGATGACCAGTTTAATATATTCGACCTGAAAAGTGTTGCCTTTTTACCAAATACTGTTCGCATGATATTCCTCTTTGTGTTGAATGATTTCTTGTTTTAGTAATATCATTTTCATACTTGATGTCTGGCGCCTCACATACTTTGATAACATTCTTCCTAAAACAGTTGTCTTGCCAGTTTTTGTTACGATGTCCAGCTCCTAGAGAGAACACGACTTAACAAGATACCTCTACTTTACCATAAAGAAAAGTAGTGAGTACTCTCTCCCATCGGAGATTTCCTCGCTACTAATCTTAGTATGTTTGAGAATCCAGAGAATACTTATGCGTCAAATACCCACGCTATTTCTCTATAGGAATTTCTAAACTAGATTTGTCTAAATCAATGGTCAAATCATAGCTAGAATTGTCACGGATGGTGTGTTCAAAATCTGTTGTGTACAGAAGCACACGGACCTTATCTCCCTTGCTGAACTTATAAAGACTAGGCTGTAGTTTGAAATCAATGGTCATCCACTGATCAGTAGGAACCTCTTCTACAGTCAGCAAGCTAGTGCGGTTTTGTAAGTTGAGAACACCTTTTGAGACAACTCGATATGGTGTTTCTCTGAATGGCAATTCACGTAAGGCTTCACGAGCGAAATTACGACCATTATCAATAGCGTTGTGGTCAACAAAGCCAGGAATATCTGTAAAGCGTTTCTTTTTGCCATAATCAAGGACTTGAGCAGATAGTATGCCCTTATTTTCACTAGATTTGAGAGTTAAGTGAAGACTCATTTCCCCATTGAGATGAATATCTTGTTCAAGAGTGATGTCTAGACAGATAGCGTTAGCCTTGCCTGCAAAGAGGTCAGTCTTAAAAGTTTTAAAATCATTTCCATAACGATTGAAGTCCTCTTTGTCATAATAGTTGTCAATGATACGGTTCCCCATCCCTAAAGATAGATTAACGGAAGTGCTTGTCCCGAATTGTTCTAAGGCCCTCCAGGTTTGTTCTTGACTATTGTCTTGCCAGAGCACATTTGGTAAGTCTAGGTGATAATTTTGAGCCAGTAGCCTCTCAGACAAGAGAATGTTCATGCTTTCGCGGAAATCTAATGATTGCCAGTTGTGCATATAAACATGCTCACCGTGATGTAGAAATGCATGTACTTCTACAGAAGATGGCAGCGCTTTAAGGATATTATAAACCTGACGTGGCTTGACATTCCAGTCTTGTAGACCGTGGGTATAGACACAAGTAGCAGTTACCTTGTGTGCGTAAGGTAAATAATTACGATCGTGCCAAAATTGATTATAATCACCAGACTCACGATCAAGGGCTTTAGACTGAGCATTTAAAAGAAGTTGGTAGTGAGAGTTGTTACGTAAATAATCTCCAGCCCATAGGTTCTTAGAATAGGTCAATTCTGTAAGCACATCTAGATCTTCACCTGGATATCCGCCAGGACTGCAAACCAATCCATTTTCACGGTAATAGTCATACCAAGATGAAATAGCAGATTCAGCAATAATAACTTTCAAGCCTTCAACACCTGTGGTTGCTAAAGCCGTTGAGAGCGTTCCAAGATAAGATTTTCCGGTTGTGCAGACGAGACCATTAGACCAGGTTGCTAGCACTTGCTTATCACGACGGTGGCTAGAAAAGGCCACTGCTCTGCCATTGAGCCAATCAATCACAGCTTTGAAACTTTCCACTTGTGCATAGTCTCCGCTGTTCATAAAACCTGTTGAACCAGCTGTTCCGATACCAGAAACGTAGATATTGGCAAAACCACGAGCTAAAAAGTAATTATTTAGACTATAGCTGTCAATGTAATTAAAGGTTTGTTCTGCCTCAGTAATAGGAAGATGACAGCTTGGAACTTCAAGTGGAGTAAAGCTGCGACTCTCAATTGAGATTTGAGCAGACTCCTTAACAGCCAATTGACCTTCCATCTTATGGAGTTTTTTATCATTAGCAGGGTCATTCACACCTTCGTGGTAGGGACTTGCAGTCATTAGGGTAGGAATAGCTTGCGCTGCTTTAGGGCGGATAATGTTGACTTTGATAAGATCCAACTCCCCATCGTCGTCGGTGTCCACTGGAGCTTGCACATAGACCACTTCACGAATGAGGTCATTGGTATCAAAGCTTGCTAGAGACTTACCATTGAAAAAGTGATAGTCATTGTCAATTGGAATCATGCCACGGCTGACCAAGTCGTCGATGAGAGTCATACCTTTTTTCATACGAGTGGCTAGTAAATGATGTAGGGTTCTGATAAACTCAGTTTCATTAAAAAGTACAGGAAAATCAATCTGTTCAACAAACTTAGTAGTGTCTGAAAAATCAACATTTGGGATAAAACCTAGTACTTGCAGAGCGATAGTATTAAAAACTTCAACAGTCATATGACGATTAGACTGGAAAAACTCTAATAAGTCAGTTTCAAAATCAGAGATGAGGTTTGACAAAGGATAGTTGGTATCAGCATAATTAAAATGAACTTTACGAACAAAGATTTCCAGATTTTCTTTTGGTGTTTTTTCTTTGGCAACATCAAAGCCTAGGGTCTGTAATTCTTGCTCTGCTACTTCTATGGAGACAGGAATGTAAGAGAATTGATTGTATTTCATGAAATTTTCCTCCTAATAAGTAAACGTTTTAATTCCCCTAAACAGCTTTACATTGTTTATTATACTTGATAAAATGTTAGATGTCTAAATTAATATTATTTTGGAGGAAACAAAGACACATGGATGTTACATGGACTGTGAAGTACATCACAGAATTTATTGGTACAGCTCTCCTTATTATTTTGGGGAATGGTGCTGTTGCTAACGTTGACCTTAAAGGAACCAAAGGAAACAACTCTGGTTGGGTTATCATTGCTCTTGGTTACGGTTTTGGTGTTATGATGCCAGCTCTTATGTTTGGTAATGTATCAGGAAACCATATCAACCCAGCCTTCACACTCGGTCTTGCGATATCAGGTCTCTTCCCATGGGCACAAGTTGCACCTTACCTTGTAGCTCAAATGTTGGGCGCTATGTTTGGTCAATTGATGGTAGTTATGGTTCACAAGCCTTACTACTTGCAAACTGAAAATCCAAACCATATCTTGGGTTCATTCTCAACAATCTCTAACGTTGACGATGGCACTCCGACAAGCCACAAAGCAGCTTGGGTTAACGGTTTCTTGAATGAGTTCTTAGGTTCATTCGTTCTTTTCTTTGGGGCTATGGCACTTACTAAGAACTACTTTGGTTCTGAAATTGTTCAATACGCTACAAAACAAGGCATTGATGGCGCGACTATTCAAGGTAAATTGCAACTGGGATCTTTCACTAACTCAGGTTTATCAGTAGCTCACCTTGCTTTAGGTTTCTTGGTAATGACACTCGTAGCTTCACTCGGTGGTCCTACAGGTCCTGGTCTTAATCCCGCACGTGACCTTGGCCCACGTATCGTCCACGCTCTTCTTCCAAAATCAGTTCTTGGTGAACATAAAGGCGATTCAAAATGGTGGTATGCTTGGGTACCAGTTGTGGCACCAATTCTTGCAGGGATTGCAGCTATCGCTTTGTTCAAACTTTTGTATTTATAAGAAAAAAGAGGCGCAGCCTCTTTTTTTGTGGACTCCTTGTCAACTGTAGTGGGATGTGAAAAGATATATCCTATAGAGAACCGCTTAGTTTTCTCTTTTTTGACCTTCAAGATGACGAAAATGTCTTCCTTGAAGTTAGGCAATTGTGGTAATCGAAGCCTTGACGCTTGATATCATTGCTGAGCTTGTTAGTTGCCTCATGCTTGGGGTTTGAAAGGTCTAATGCTAAGGCATCTGAATGTATCATTTATATTTGTCAAGGGTCTTAAAAACGTTGATAAACAATATGTTGACAGTATTTTTGAAGTCGTGAATCAGTTTGAGGAAAAGTTAGTTTTTTTCTCTTGGAGGTGGTAGAGCAGGAGATGATAAAGGGCGTAGTAGTCGGCTAATTCTGGTGAAAACCTTGATTTGTTTAAGAACCTTCTTTATAGAGATAGGTACGAAAGATTCGGTTGTAAAGCAAGGTATCACTGACCATTCGGCTACCTTGAAGAATCTGTTTCCAAATGAAGGAGGCAGAATGCCCTTTTTGAAAGCTATAGTTGGTCCCAAGACATGACTTCAGGGAGCTTTTTGTAGCTTTCTTTTTTTATCCCCAAAATCTCTCTAAGTACTTGATTATTTACCTTGGCAATGTGGATAAAGAGGAGTAGGATAATCCAGAGTTGCCTGTACTTCAATGTGAGCTTGGGGCTGAGAAGCAAAGCTAATTTTGATGTATTGGTCGTTTATTCCAAGTAATTCTGTGGTATTTGTGGTATTGAAAGGCGTCTCATAAGTCATTTCTAATGAATTTGTTTCCCCCTTTTCATTAGAAGTCTTATGAAGCTTTTTTGTTTACTTTTGTAAAAGAACACAAAGATTCTTGTCAAAATTCTTAAATTTGTCTACAATAAAGTAGATTAGTTTCTAGGAGGACAATATGACATTATTAGACGGCATTACATTTAAAGCTCCTGTGCTGCGTGTTAACAATCGTAGTCGCAGTATTGATTTTTACAAGAAGTCCCTCGGCTTTACCTTATTGAGCGAAGAGAACGCTTTGGCTATTTTTACGGCGTGTGATAATAGGGACAGACGTTTTACCATTGAAGAATCCCCTTCAACTCGTACACGTGCAGCAGAGGGGGCTAAAAAATTGGATAAAATTATTGTCAAGGCTGCTAAGGCTAGTGACATTGAAGCCCTACTGGCTAATGGTGCTGTTACACATCAGGTTTTTAAAGGGAAAAATGGCTACGCTTTTGAGACGATTTCGCCAGAAGGAGACCATTTTATCCTTCACGCCGAAGATAAGTTAGCTGACCTATCTATTGTTGATCGTCCTGTTTTACCAGCCCAGCCAGAATTCAAAGGATTGTCGGATTATAGCTTTGAGGAAATTTGCCTTAACGTATTGAGCAAGGACAAATCAGAAACCTTTTATCGCAATGTTTTTGATGGGGAGTTTCCACTCAAAATGAGTTTCGTTGAGACACAGGGCCCTGATTTGCAAGTGGAACCAAGTACGACCTGGGATATTGAAATTCTGGAATGTCAAATGCCTGTCGAATATGATCTAGGAGCACTCAAGTCTAATTTGGAAGGAAAGGGCTACGATGATATCTATCTTGATGCCAAGCAAAAAGTTCTAGTCATCTCAGATCCAAGCAATATTGAAATCTGGTTTATCAAATGATTCAAGCTATTTTAGAATATATCAATCAGCAAATTGAGGATAATTTGTACAGGGGAGCCAGCGTGGCTCTTTTTCATAATGGTCAGTGGGAGGAACACTACATCGGTAGCATTGATGGGGAAAATCCAGTTCATGAAGGTCTAGTCTACGATCTAGCATCGGTTTCCAAGGTAGTTGGTGTAGGCACACTGATTATTTTTTGGCTTAATAGCGGAGCTTTGAAGTTAGATGAACCCTTGGTGACCTATTATCCTGATTTTCATGATGGAACAGTGACACTGCGCCAGCTCCTAACTCACACCAGTGGTATTGACCCTTATATCCCAAATCGCAATGAAATGGATGCCTACCAGCTCAAAATGGCCATCAATCAAATTCGTGTTACGGATGACAAGTCTTTTAAGTACACCGATATTAACTTTCTTTTGCTGGGCTTTATGTTGGAAAGACTCTCAGGCAAGAATTTGGATGCCTTGCTTACAGAGGAAATTTTTAAACCTCTGGGTCTAATTGAAACGACTTTTGGACCTGTTCCTAATGCAGTACCAACTATTCGTGGCGTTACAGATGGGCTGGTTCATGATCCAAAGGCCAAGGTCTTGGGGCAACATGCTGGTTCAGCTGGTCTCTTTTCGACCTTGAGAGACTTAGAGCGCTTTAGTATGCATTATTTAGAGGATGATTTTGCACAATATCTCTGGCAAAATTATTCTCAAGGAGAAAAGACACGTTCGATCGCTTGGAATCTGGAAGGAAACTGGATAGAGCATACAGGATACACAGGCCCATTTATCATGATTAACCTCAAGGAACAAAAAGCAGCGATTTTTCTGACTAATCGCACCTATGATTATGATGATAGACCTCTTTGGATTGCTAAGAGACAGGAATTGCGTCAAATCATAGCTAAATCTCTATAATTAGGATGGAAGCTTATTTTCTACGCTGAAACCGCTTTATTTAAGATTTTTGAGTTTCAAAGTGCTATAATGAAAGCAGATGAAGGGGGGATGTTCTATGGAAAATGTTCTACTTGTCCTATTTGATGTGGAAAGCGAAGCCTATCAAGCTTTCTCTGAACTCAAGTCTTTCAAACAAAACGAAAAGACGCAAATTGCTCAAATTGCTCTAGTCAAAAATGAGTCTGGTAATGTGGTCATCAAGGATTCTATTGATTTCGATGATGCAACGCACGATTACGCTACTATTGGAGGTATTGTGGGTGGCCTGCTGGGAATCATCAGCGGTCCAATTGGTGTCATTCTGGGTTATGGTATCGGAACTCTGGCAGGAGCTGCAAGTGGTAGCTTTACGGATTCAACTGATAATACGCTGATTGAAGATGTAGCTAAGAAATTGCTTGATGGTGAAGTGGGTGTTCTGGCACTGGTTCATGAAGATGATGAAAACGTCCTCAATCATGTCTTTGCACCATTTAAAACTAACATTATGCGTTGGAATGCTATTTCAGTTGGACAAGAAGTTGAGCTAGCTGGGCAGGTCCAAGACGAACTCTATGATAAGGTCCAAGAAGATTTAAGCGCACGGCGTTTGGAACATTTGAAAGAACAAGGCAGTGACGTTGCGGATGCTATCAAAGCGACCTTTGCCCGCTTAGGTAAGAAGAAATAATAAAAATCCTTAAAACATCTTCCAAGTTGGATTTTGTTTTAAGGATTTTTACTAGAGTTCTTTTTTCATAGTGATATGTTCAATTCCCGCCTCGGTAAACTGCTGACCTACTGGCCTAAAGCTAAGTTTTTGATAGAAAGCAAAGGCTGATAGTTGAGCATGAAGTTCTATGGTTTTAAAACCTTGTTTTTGACAGAAATTGACTACCTCTTCTAAAAGAAGTGCTCCTAAATGCTGCCCGCGATAATCTGACAACACCGCCATACGTTGAAGGGTGGCTTTTGTATGACCTGCATTTGGTAAAATGCGGCATGTGGCAGCTGCTTTGTCATTATCATCATAAAGAACAAAATGCAGACAGAGAGCTTCGTTTTTATCAATCTCGATATGACGAGGAACGCCTTGTTCCTGAACGAAGACCTTCTGGCGAATCCGAACGGCGTCAAGGTAGGTATCTGATAGTGTGTTTCGTGTTTGTTTGATTTGCATAAGTCCATTTTAAGCAGAAGAAAAGATCCTGTCAACTGACAAGATCTTTTTAAGTGTTAGCCCACTAATTAAGCTTTTTGACCTGAGAGAGCTTCAGCGGCATCATCCATTGAAAGTACTTCGTGAAAGACACGTTGAGTCAATTCAGTTTTTTGTTCTTTAGTAAGGTATTTAGTGTTTACGCAGTATCCAGAGATACGAACGATAACATCTTCACCGCTCATGATTTTGTCATAGACATCTTTAAGGTCCATAACATTCAAGTTAACGTGTTGTCCACCGTTTTCGAAGTAGCCATCAAGGATGGTTACCAAGTTATCAACTTGTTCGTCGAATGTTTTACCAAGCGCACGTGGAGAAACTTGAGTTGTGAGTGAGATACCATCTGCCGCATAGGCAAAGTCAAGACTAGCAAGTGAATTCAAGTTTTGTAACCAACCACCACGGGCTTTGTTAGATGGGTTAGCACCTGGTGAGAAGAATTCAAGTTTAGAAAGGTTTACAGTACCGTCTTCGTTGAGGTAGACACCTTTGTGAACTGGAGAGTTACCAGTTTGTTTAGAGTAAGCAACGTTTGAAGTAATGGTAAGAAGTGATACAGTAGCTTCAGCGTTCTTGTAAAGCTTGTGGCTGCGAAGGCGAGTAGTGTAGGCTTCAATCAACCATTCTGCCAATTCGTTTGAACGAGGGTCATCTTCACCCCAACGTGGGTATTCACCAGTTGTTTCATAATCGTAGATGTAGCCATTTTCGTCACGAATTGGTTTAACAGTAGCATATTTAATAGCTGACAGAGTATCAACAGTGTTTGCGAAGCCACAGATACCGAATCCCATGTTAGCACGTTGTTTAGTTGGCAAAAAGGCCATTTGAACAGCTTCGTAGTTGTACTTATCAGTCATGTAGTGGATGATGTTAAGGGCGTCTACATAAGTTGAAGTCAACCAGTCAAGAGATTTTTCAAAGTTAGCTTTGACAGTATCAAAGTCAAGCACTTCATCGCGGACAGGTTCGATGTCAAATACTTTGTAGTCTTTATGAACATCGTCGTAACCACCGTTAAGACCTGTAAGAAGAGCTTTGAGGACGTTTACACGAGCACCGAAGTACTGGATGTTATGACGTTGTTCTTCGTTTTCTGGGTCAAGTGGTGATACACAACATGAGATACATGACATTTCACCATAACCGTCTTTAGCCATTGTTGTCACACCTTCGTATTGGATAGAAGAGTGTTTGTGTGACATCTTCATACAGTAACGACGGAATGAGTAAGGCAGTTTGTCAGTCCAAAGAACTGTCAAGTTTGGTTCTGGAGCATTACCGATGTTATCAAGAGTGTTCAAGAAACGGTAGTCCATTTTAGTAACACGGTGACGTCCGTCAGCTCCCATACCCGCCATAGAAGTTGTGATGAAGGTCGGGTCACCTGAGTAGAGTTCGTCATAAGCTTTAGTACGTGCAAACTTAACGGTACGAAGCTTCATAACAAAGTCATCTACAAATTCTTGGATTTCACTTTCAGTGAATGTTCCACGAGCAAGGTCACGTTCTGCAAAGATATCAAGAACGATTGGCACACGTCCAAGAGAAGTAGCAGCACCATTGACAACACGACAGACAGCCATGAAAGCAATGTTAACCCATTGGATAGCTTCTTTAACGTTCATAGCAGGTTTGCGAACATCAACCCCGTAAAGGTCACCCAATTTAACAACTTCACCGAGTGCTTGGTACTGAAGGTTAACTTCTTCACGAAGACGAATTGATTCTTCATCAATTTCAGTGATAGCGTTCCAGTCGTTTACTTTTTCTTGCATGAGGTAGTCAGCACCATACAAAGCAAGACGAGCATAAACACCGATGATACGACCACGTGAGTAAGCATCTGGAAGACCAGTTACCGTATGAGCGTGACGTGCACGACGAATGTTTGAAGTATAGGCACGGAAGATACCATCATTAACTGTTGTCACATATTTTGTGAAAATGTCATGAACAGCTGGATCTGGTTCATAACCATGTTCCTTCAAAGCAGTTTCAGCCATACGGATACCACCTTTTGGCATGAAGTTCAATTTGAAGAGTTCATCGTTTTGAATACCAAAAATTAATTCGTTTTCTTTGTCAATGTAACCAGCAGGGATATCAGCGATTGAAGTTGGGCGTGTATCCATTGGGAAACGTCCTGCTTCTTCGTAGCCAGCCTTAGTTTCTTCTACAATTTTTTTAATTTTAAGTGAACGTTCAGTAACGCCAGCTAAGAAACTTTCATCACCATCATAAGGTGTGTAGTTAGCTTGAACAAAGCGCGCTACGCTTGCTTTTTCTTTCCAGTCGGTTCCTTTGAAGCCTTCCCAAGCTTTTTCGAAAACATCTGTGTTAGTTTTTACAGTTGCCATTTATTTGTTCTCCTTAAATCTAGTAACAACACATCTGTTACATTTACAAGTATAGTTTATCATACAGGAAGCGTTTTCTAAAGTGAAAAACTTTAATCTATATCATATTCTTTTATAATACAGATTCTAAAAAATAACTTAACTGTATTATAAATAATAGAAACTCTGCATTTGGCAGAAAATAAGAGAAAGGGTATAATAGTTGGAAAGGAGGCAATATGTTAATTTTTCCCCTTTTAAATGATACTAGTCGGAAAATCATCCATATTGACATGGATGCCTTTTTTGCATCAGTGGAGGAACGGAACAATCCTAATCTGGTTGGGAAGCCAGTTATTATTGGCTCAGATCCTAGAAAAACAGGCGGTCGTGGTGTAGTTTCTACCTGTAATTATGAGGCTAGAAAGTTTGGTGTTCATTCGGCTATGTCTTCTAAAGAAGCCTATGAACGATGTCCGCAAGCCATTTTTATTTCAGGTAATTATGCCAAGTACCGCGAGGTAGGTTATCAGATTAGGGAAATTTTCAAACGCTACACAGACTTGGTTGAACCCATGTCCATTGATGAAGCTTACCTTGATGTGACTGAAAATAAACTAGGTATCAAGTCAGCTGTTAAGATAGCTAAACTCATTCAGCACGATATTTGGCAGGAAGTTCACTTGACCTGTTCAGCAGGAGTTTCCTATAATAAATTTCTAGCTAAGTTGGCTTCGGATTTTGAAAAACCACGAGGCTTAACTCTAGTTTTACCTGAAGATGCGCAAGCCTTTTTGGAAAAACTTCCTATTGAAAAATTTCATGGAGTTGGTAAGAAGTCTGTGGAACGTTTACACGAGATGGGCGTTTACATAGGTGCTGATTTATTAACTATTTCTGAGACGACTCTGATTGATGCCTTCGGTCGTTTTGGTTTTGATTTATACCGCAAGGCTAGGGGTATTTCCAATTCGCCAGTCAAAAATAATCGCATTCGTAAATCTATCGGTAGCGAGAGAACCTATGCCAAACTGCTCTATGATGACAGCGACATTAAAGCAGAAATTTCAAATAATGCCAGACGGGTGGCGACTACTTTAGGAAAAAATCAGAAGGTTGGGAAAATTGTTGTTATCAAGGTTCGCTATGCTGATTTTTCTACGCTAACTAAGCGAATGACGCTAGACAAGGCGACTGCTGACTTTGATAAGATTGATCAAGTAGCTAAAACTATTTTTGACAGTTTGGAGGAAAGAGCTTCTGGGATTCGGCTTCTTGGCGTTACTGTGACAGGGTTAGAAGACAAGGAGAATAGCATTCAATTAGACATCTAAAAAAGATGAACTGGGTGTTCCAATTCATCTTTTTTTGCTAATCATCATGCTCATTCAACATTTTTGCTCGTGTAAAAGCGTAGAAATTAATGGCCAAAATAGCAATTTGTATCAATAATCCGATGGCCTGAGCTTTGGCCGTCAGTAGGTTGCTAACAATATTGATCAGTGCGAGCACGGCTCCCAAGTAGAAGGGAAGATAACTAATCTCATCTTTTTTCTTTATCTTGGATAGGTTAATAAAGTTGAAAACAATGATAAGAATGCTGGCAGCTAGGCTGACACAAAGTAAGAAAATTGCAAAAGGAGTGATACTTTGACGTAAGATCTCCAGCTGTTGGGAAGAATATTGAGAAGTATAGGCTTCTGAATTGATATTGGCTTTTAAGAGGAAGACACCAATGACACTCAGGACACCAAATATAGCTGTCAAGAAATAAATGACTTGTAGTAAGACGGTAAATGACCGCAGTGATTGACGAATTTTTTCATAAGATACCATAAAAATCTCCTTTGTTTATCAAAAGTTACTTCTGTACTAAAAAGATAACACAATAAGTCTATCATAATTTCTCATGAAAGAAAATAGCGTAAATCAAATGTCATCATTATTTAAAAAAAGCGTCAATATCTTCCTGCCGGATACCAATCATAGGGTCAATAAACCTGAGGTTATCTTCAGTTAGTCGGAAGTTCTCTTCTCTTCTTTCATCAGCTGTAATTTCTACTTCTGACTCATCCAAGTCCAGACAGATTTGTTCGGCGTAGAGCGATTCTTGTTTTCTTTTGCTTGTACTTGATTGTTCTTCGCTTAGACTGATTTTCTGAGTGAGCTGACTAATTGTATCCTTAGGAAGGGATGAGGTGAAGCGTTGAACAAGATAGGTTTGGCGCTTAGCTCCTTCATTTTTAACTGCATAGTCAAAGGCGGATAATTCCCCCAACATGACCAGTTTACTTTTTGAGCGGGTGATGGCTGTATAGATGAGGTTGCGTTGCAGCATGCGGCCGCTTTGGCGCGTGATAGGAAGGATAACAACTTGAAACTCACTTCCCTGAGATTTGTGAATAGACATGGCGTAAGCCAAAGTGATTTTGTTCCATTCATTGCGTGGGTAAATAACCTCTGTCCCGTCGAAAACCATGTGAATTTCATCCTGCTTGGACTCAGTGTATTTTGCTGGGATGAGGTCGGTGATATAGCCAATGTCACCGTTAAAAACATTAAGTTCGGCATCATTAACCAGATGAAGCACCTTGTCGTTCTTGCGGAAACTTAGGTCGTTAAAGGTAAACTCAAGCTGATCGGCAAGTGGATTAAGGAGGTTTTGCATGAGAAGATTGAGGTTGTTAATACCTGCCTGCCCTCGGTACATAGGAGCTAGAATTTGAATTTCCTGAGCTTCGATGCCACTTTTGAGAGCTGAGCTGACAATTTTCTCTACCATCATAGGAATGTGCTGAGCCTGTGCTTCAAAGTAGGAGCGATCAGGTTTTTTCTGAGTGAAATCAGCAGGCAACTGTCCTTGTCTCATTTGGCTGGCTAGGGTAACAATGGTTGAGTCGTCAGACTGACGGAAAATTTTGCGAAGGGCAACCTGAGGCAACTCTTCTATTTTCAAAAGATCTGCTAAAACCTGCCCCGGACCTACGGATGGTAGCTGGTCGCTATCGCCAACAATAATAACCTGAGTGTTGGAAGAGATGGCGCTAAAAAGTTGATTGGCTAGCCAGGTGTCAACCATGGAAAACTCGTCGATGATGATGAGGTCACAGTCCAAATAATCCTCAATGGTCTGATAATCATTGTCACCGTTGAGCCCCAGATGGCGATGGATTGTGGCACTTGGAAGGCCAGTCAATTCATTCATGCGTCTGGCAGCTCGTCCCGTTGGAGCAGCTAAAATGATGGGAAGATCACCCTTGTTAAGGTCAATCTTGTGGAGACTGGCATAGACTTCAATGAGCCCGTTGATAACGGTAGTTTTTCCTGTTCCAGGGCCGCCTGTTAGAATAAAGACCTTGCTGTTGAGAGCTTCTGCAATAGCACTTTTTTGTGTAGCATCATAGCTAATGTTAAATTTGTCTTCTACGGCTTTAATTGTTGCTTCTAGTTGGTCAGGTTTGTAATCGATATCCAGAGGTGTATCTAGAATGCGAGTCAGATGCTTTTTGATGCCAGCTTCGGCATGGAAAAGGGTGTTATCAAAAATCTTAGTTTCGATATTTTGCACTTTATCTTCGGCAATGAGGTTGCTCAATTCTTGAGCAACAGCTTCTGGATTGAGCTCTACTTGTCGTGAACTTTCTAGCAGGTTGATAGCGTTTTCTAGTAAATTTCTTGCTTCAAGGTAGGTGTCACCTTGTTCAACAGAAGTCTCGAAAAGGGTGTGGACAAGGGCCGCGCGAAAACGTTGCGGTGAGTCGCTTTCTACACCCAGTTG
This sequence comes from Streptococcus caballi DSM 19004, assembly GCF_000379985.1. Classification (GTDB taxonomy): domain Bacteria; phylum Bacillota; class Bacilli; order Lactobacillales; family Streptococcaceae; genus Streptococcus; species Streptococcus caballi. The sequence continues at coordinate 31,133 of NZ_KB904066.1, forward strand.
TTGAGCCAGCTGATCCGCCATCTTAAAGCCAATTCCCTGAATATCTTCAACCAGCTGATAGGGGTTTTCCTGAATAATTTCAAGACTGTCTTCCTTGTAGTGATCAAAGATTTGGAAAGCAACGCGGTTGGTCAGGCCGTACTCCGATAACTTTGCAAGAATCTGCTCGGTGCCATAATTAATTTTGAGCTTATTGATAAAGGCTTCTTTGTTGACCTTAGACAGACCAGAAATATTGTCTAGTTTGCTAGGATCCTCTAAAATGTTATCAATGGTATTGTCACCATAAAGCTGAACAATCTTTTCAGCTGTCTTTTTACCAATCCCCCTGAAATGCTCGCTAGAAAAGTATTTGACTAAACCTGACGAGGTTGGTTTAGCGCGCTCATAACGACTGACCTTGAGCTGTTCTCCGTATTTTGGGTGCTGGGTCAGCTCCCCCCAGAAAGTGTAGCGCTCCCCCTCAATAACATCAGCAATAGTACCAGTGACAATAATTTCAAAATCCTCAAAATCACTATCACTGTCCTCAATTTCCAGTAAGATAATCTTGAAGAAATTGCTGGCATTTTCAAAGATCACACGGTCAATGTTGCCTGAAAAATAGACTTCCATAGCTTCCTTTCCTTTAATTATTTAGTAAGAAAAGGCTGACCAGGGTCAACCTTTATACTGTGCTGTTATAGTCATTTAGCTTATCTTTGATTAATTCGTTTACTCGGTTTGCCTCACTCAAGTATAGCCAGGGCCTCGTTGCCTCATATTTAGAGGAAAACTAAACAACTATATTATTTAACGCTGCCGATACGAGAAAAAGGCCAGAAGCGAAAGGCGACTTGACCAACAATGGCCTTTTTCTTGAAAGTACCAACTTCACGGCTATCTTTAGAGACGATGCGGTCATCGCCTAGCAAGAAATATTCTCCCTTTGGAACGGTTACAGTGAATGTTGCCTTACCGTTAGTGTCAGTCGTAAAGGCAGTTGAGCTATCAGCCAGTTGTTGGAAAAGGGAATTGTAAGAGTAGGTTGACTGCAATTTATCTTTTTTGAATTTGGCTTGGTAATCTTTGAGGTAGTTTTCAGCTGTTTTTTTACCATTGACATAAAGTTGGTCATTTTTATAGGTGATGGTGTCGCCAGGCATACCAATAACGCGCTTGACAATGACTTTCTTACTGCCATCTTCCACCTCTGAAGCTACCACAATATCAAAACGGTCAATCTTAGCTTTGTTAAAAACAATGAGGCGTTCCTTATTAGCTAAAGTCGGATCCATTGAGTGCCCATCAACCTTGACTGCTTGCCACAAAAAGAGGCGAGATAGGAAAAAAAGAATAATGAAGAGAGAAAAGAGTCCCCATTCTTTGATAAAGTTTTTCATGTTTTATCCTCATTTCTTTAATAGCTTGATTGCCTTCTGTGTGTTGGCAAAATGCAGTTTAGCGCAGTGCTCTAAACCAGGCATACCATAAGCAGCTAAAATCTGGCTAGCGACCTTGTCTGATTTATTTCCTGCTCCGCTTGGTAGATTGTAGCCCAAATCTTGCCCCAGTTTTTCTAAATTTTCTAGAAAGAGATTGCGAGCGATGATTGAGCTGACCGCGACAGCCAAGTATTTTCCTTCAGCTTTCTCTTCAAAAGTTAAGGGATTGGAAAAATGATTTTTCTCTGTTTTCAAGTATTTTTCATAATTTTTCTGACTGGTGAAGGCATCAATGACAATCTTTTCTGGTCTCAGGCCGTCTTGCAGTAGCAGAAAAATAGCTTGATTGTGTAGGGCTACTTTAACAGAGACCGCATTGTGACGCTTACCTTGTCCAACGACCTCATTGTATTTTTTGGGGGACAGGAGTAGCGCTTTGTGGGCGATTTTTTTTTCTAAAAGCGGAGCGATTTGTCGAATTTTGAGGTCGGTAAGATTTTTGGAATCATCAACGCCAAGGCTCTTGAGAAAACTATGATGGCTAGGTTCGACATAGCTTGCCACAACAGCTAACCCTCCAAAATAAGAACCATTGCCCACCTCGTCTGATCCAATCAAAGGAAGATCTTGTCCGCTCTGTAAAACGGCTGGCTCGGGCTGGTAGCCAAATTGACTAGCCACCTGCTCAGCAGCGCTACCTTGGAAAACGAGTTTTCCTGAACGGTAAAGAAGAATAGTAACACCCTGGACCTTGGCCGCAAAGCTGACGTAAGGATTATTGTTACTGATTTGCTGGTTGGCCAGTTCAGTAATAAGTTTGTCTGTTCTGCCTTCGCCCATTTTCATGACAATCGTACTCATAGCTAATATTCTATCATAAAACCTATCAACATGCTCATTGAAAAAACGATTCTTTTCTTATCCTAGGGGTGGCAGATGTCAAACAATATATTAGAATTGTGATTTTACGAAATCTTTATTTTACGGTATAATGCTAGAAAGAGGTATTAGAATGAAAAGTAAAAATCGTTATAAATTTGTATTTGGAGAAAAGCCACTTACCTTAACGACTGACAAAGACAATCTCTTTATGGAAGAGGTTGAGCGTGTGGCACAAGAAAAGTATCAGGCTATCAAAGAAAAATTACCTGCCGCGGACGATGAAACTATTGCTATTTTAATGGCTATCAATTCTTTGTCTCTTCAATTGAGTCGAGAAATTGAGATGGAGAAGATGGAAAAAGAATTATCCCAACTCAGGTCTGTGGCCATCGTTGATATCAAGGAAAAAGTTAGCCAAGAAGAAACCAGTGAGGAATAGTTATGATCTCGCTCCTTGTTTTAGTCATTCTAGCTTGGAATTTTTACATCGGCTATAATCGCGGCATCATTTTGCAGGCTTATTATTCTCTAGCTTGCTTGATCTCGCTGGCAGTCGCTCAACACTATTATCAAGAACTGGGGCAGAAGATTACGCTCTGGCTACCCTACTCTAATCCGACAGAAGATGCGGCCATGGCCTTCTTTAAGAGTGTCAACATCTTTGAATTGGATAAGGTTTATTATGCAGGACTTGCTTTTGTTGCTGTCTACAGTGTAGTTTATCTAGTTCTTAGATTGCTGGGTATCTTCCTTCATTTTGCTCCTATTGATTTGTTGGACGATGTCAAGTTCAACTTGGTTAGTGGCGTCCTAGCCCTTTTTGTCACGCTTATCTTTCTGAGCATGATTTTCACCGTCTTAGCAACGGTCCCTATGCCAAGTGTTCAAAATCTTTTAAAGAGCAGCGGCGTGGTGGCTTTTCTCGTCAATCACTTGCCTATCTTCTCCAATCTTTTGGAGAATTGGTGGGTTATCAACATTTTGAAGTAAGGTTAAGCCTTGCTTCTTTCTTTTTGGTATAATAGATATTATGAACAACAGAATTTTAGAACAGTTAGAATTTGATAAGGTAAAGTCTCTGCTTGACACTTACCTACAAACAGAGCAGGGTCAGATGGAGCTCAATGAGCTGGGACCTATGTCTGATAAGGAAAGAATTGAAAATAGCTTTGCTGAAATTGCAGACATGGAGGCTATCTTTTTAGAAAATCATAGTTTTGGAATGGGAGCTCTGCGTGATGTGTCGGCCAGCCTGCGCCGCTTGGAGTTGTCAGCTGACCTCAATATTGTTGAAATGTTGGATTTAAAAAGGGTCCTTCAGATCTCTGTCGACATGCAGCGCTTTTATGCTAATTTGGAGAATGTAGAGTTGCCTGCTCTCAATCGTATTTTTGAAAAGATAGAATCATTTCCAAACTTGCAGGGCAGCTTACAGGCTATCAATGACGGTGGCTTTATCGAGAATTTTGCCAGCTCTGAATTGGAACGAATTCGTCGTAAGATCACTAGCAACGAGCATCAGGTTCGTCAAATTTTGCAGGACATTCTGAAAAATAAATCGGATTATCTAGCTGAACACCTCATTGCCAGCCGTAACGGCCGCAGTGTTCTTCCTGTTAAAAACACCTACCGCAATCGCTTGGCGGGAGTGGTGCATGACATTTCTGCTTCTGGTAATACAGTTTATATTGAACCTCGTGCAGTGGTTAACCTCAACGAGGACATTACTCAGCTGCAGGCTGATGAACGTCATGAGTTGACGCGGATTCTACACGAATTGTCCAATATGCTGCGTCCGCATACTGCTGCCCTGCGCAACAATTCTTGGCTGCTGGGCCATCTTGATTTTGTGCGAGCTAAGTATTTCTTCATGCGTGATTTTGGGGCCTGTCTACCAGCTATTTCAGCAGATAAGACGATTCAGCTACTTAGTGTCCGCCATCCTTTGTTGACCAATCCAGTTCCCAATGATTTGCATTTTGGACACGACTTGACAGCCATTGTTATCACAGGTCCAAATACAGGTGGTAAGACCATCATGCTAAAAACGTTGGGCTTAGCTCAGATTATGGCCCAGTCTGGCCTGCCTATTTTGGCGGATGAAGGCAGCAAGGTAACTATTTTCAACCAAATTTTTGCGGACATTGGCGATGAACAGTCCATCGAGCAGAGCTTGTCAACCTTTTCTAGCCATATGACCCATATCGTGGAGATTTTGGAAGTGGCAGACAGTGACAGTCTGGTACTCTTTGATGAGCTGGGAGCTGGAACGGATCCTCAGGAAGGTGCTAGCTTGGCTATGGCCATCCTAGATCACTTACGCCTGATGCAAATCAAGACCATGGCGACGACCCACTACCCTGAACTCAAGGCCTACGGGATTGAGACGGACTTTGTAGAAAATGCTAGCATGGAGTTTGACACGGAAACACTGAGCCCAACCTATCACTTCATGCAGGGGGTTCCCGGCCGCTCCAACGCCTTTGAAATTGCGCGTCGATTAGGTTTGGCGGAGGTCATTGTCCATGAAGCAGAGCAGATGACCAATCGTGACGGTGATGTTAATCGTATCATTGAGCAGTTAGAACATCAGACCTTGGAAACGCGTAAGCGACTTGACCACATCAAGGAAGTGGAACAAGAAAATTTCAAGTTTAACCGAGCGGTCAAGAAACTTTACAATGAATTTTCACATGAGCGTGATAAGGAAATGGATAAGGTTCGCAGTCAGGCTCGGGAAATTGTAGACACGGCTCTAGCAGAAAGTGAAGCCATTCTCAAAAACTTGCATGAAAAAGCCGAACTTAAGCCTCACGAAATCATCGAAGCCAAAGGCAAGCTCAAGAAGTTGGCGCCTCAGGTTGATTTGTCTAAAAACAAGGTGCTTAAAAAAGCCAAGAAACTTCGTGCGCCGCGCGTGGGTGATGACATCGTTGTCACAGCCTATGGTCAACATGGTACGCTAACCAGCCAATTCAAAGATGGTAAGTGGGAAGCACAGATTGGTCTGATTAAGATGACTTTGAGGGAAGATGAGTTTAGTCTGGTCAAGGTGCAGGAAGAAGCACAAAAGCCTAAGAAAAAACAAGTCAATGTTGTCAAGAAAATCAAGTCTGGCAGTGGACCACGTGCACGTCTGGATCTTCGCGGCAAACGTTATGAAGAAGCTATGCAGGAGCTGGATGGCTTTATTGACCAAGCCTTGCTCAATAATATGGCTCAAGTAGATATCATTCATGGCATTGGAACAGGTGTTATTCGTGAAGCTGTCACTAAATATCTGCGCCGTAACAAGCATGTCAAAAGCTTTGCCTATGCTCCGCAGAATGCAGGCGGGTCAGGCTGTACGATTGTAACTTTTAAATAAGCTAAAAACCCAGAAGTTATGCTTCTGGGTTTTTGTGGTATATACATCAAGGTTAGTCTACAGTTTCTTCAAGAACCTCTGCATTTTTAGTAACCAGCTGACGGTAGAATTCAGCTTTAGCTGTGCGGTAATAAACGTTCACCCAAAGGGTACCAATTCCAAATGGAACCATCCCTAGAATAAACCAGCCAAGGAAGCTGAGGTCAAAGACAAAGAGCTCAAACTTATGACCGTCCATAAGCTGACGAGATTTAGTGATAGCTTCCGTTGGTGAGATTTCCTTGCCTTGGCGCTTCAAGTCGTCAACGATATAAAATGACATCGCGTAAGAGTATGATTTGACAATGCCAGGAACAATGAGAAGAAGTGCCCACAGGAAAAGGAAGATGGATTCCAATAGCCAAGTTAAAAAGATTGGCAAGGCACGCCCTTCAGTGAAAGCTGAGAAAGCAGCAGTGAAGACATTATTATCTTTGCGATTATCAACCAAGTGAAGAAAGGCAAGACTACCACCAGCCGCAACGAGACCTTCAACAACAGTACCAACTCCAGATGTCAATAGGCCAAGGAAGATACTAACTAAGGCAACGATGAGAATAGTGAGAACACCCCAACCCCAGTTTCCAACTAACTTTTCTTTTGCGGTTTCTTTAATAGCAGCACGATTCATTAAAAAATCCTCCTAAAAATAATGACTTTAATTATAACAAAAAAAGAATTGTTTGTAAATATCGTGAAAATTCCTTATCTTCTGTGTGAATTTACAAAAAATGCTAGCGTCATCATTTTTCGTAGCAATTTCTTGTAAAAGTCCTACTTTTACCGTAAAATGAAAGCATAAACGAAAAGAAACGGAGAAATCTTATGGCACATATCGTTACTGATAAAACATTTGAAGAAGAAACAGCACAAGGACTTGTCCTTATTGACTTCTGGGCAACTTGGTGTGGTCCATGTCTCATGCAAGCGCCAATCCTTGACCAACTGGGCGAAGAATTGTCTGAGGATGACCTTAAAATCGTCAAGATTGATGTTGATGAAAACCCAGAAACAGCTCAAAAATTTGGGATCATGTCAATCCCAACCCTCATGTTCAAAAAAGATGGTCAAGTGGTTAAGCAAGTTGCAGGTGTTCACACCAAAGATCAACTTAAAGCTATCGTAGCTGATTTGAGCGCCTAAAAAGTCCTAGTAGACTAAAAGTAAACTCTCCCTTCCTACCGTTGAACTCTATGTCATCGGCGGGAGGCGGAGAGTTTTTTGCTGTCAAATAGCAAAGCAGCACCCCTTGTTTGGCAAGATAAACGTGCTAGTTTACTTGGAGCAGACCTCCTCAGCAGATTCTTTTATGCAAAGGGTAAAAAGTTTCTGTTTAGAGCGATGTTTGCTAAACAAGGGGAAAATAAACATTTTCTTTCAGATTAGACAAGTTGAACTAGCAAAGAGAGAGCAGCAAAAAAGCTGAGTACGAATGGCATCAGCTTTTTGTCTGTTCTTATTTAGCTGCAGCGTAGAGTTCAGCAACCTTGTTCCAGTTGATGATTTCAAAGAAGGCTTTGATATAGTTTGGACGAACGTTACGGTAGTTAAGGTAGTAGGCATGTTCCCAAACATCAAGCGCTAAGATTGGTTGTAATCCTTGTGAGATTGGGGTATCTTGATTGGCTGTTGAGACGACTTCAAGTTTGCCTTCTTTGTTGACTACAAGCCAAGCCCAACCTGAGCCGAAACGAGTAGTTGCGGCTGCTGTGAAGGCGTCTTTGAACGCATCAAACGAACCGAAAGCTTCATTGATAGCTGCTGCGACTTCTTCAGTTACTTGAGTTTTTTCTGGAGATAGCAGTTCCCAGAAAAGCGCGTGGTTAAGGTGTCCACCACCGTTATTGATGAGAGCTTGGCGGATGTCAGCTGGAATTGATTCCACATCTGACAAGAGAGCTACAAGGTCCTCACCGATTTCAGGGTGTTTTTCAAGTGCAGCGTTAGCATTGGCCACGTAAGTAGCGTGGTGCTTGTCATGGTGAAGGGTCATTGTTTCAGCGTCGATATATGGTTCCAAAGCGTCGTAAGCGTAAGGTAGTTCTGGTAGGATAATTGCCATGTCAGTGTCCTCATTTCTTTTTGATAGCTTCATTTTATAGGAAAATAGCAGAGCTTTCAACTAATTTGCTTGGGAATTCTAGATCAGAAAAACTAACTCCTTGAGGAAGCAGGTTGGCAACTTAGCTTAAGTAAATCTTGCCGAGCTAGTTTTGTTGGTCGTTTCTTCTCAGCTGTCTCTCTTTCGCTATCTTCAGCAGAGCAATGTCAAAGAGATAGTCTTTGTCAAATTTGCCTTGTTTGATAGCATAATCGCAGTCAATGAGGGTCACGATAGCTTTTTTCAAGAAAGGAATAGGTAGTGTTCTTGAATCACGTAGGGCAAACTTGACTTGATAGGGATTGACGCGGCGGCCTAGATAGTCTGATAACTCCGCTACAATTTGTTGCTCGGCTTTGTTTTGGATGGCCAAGATTTTAACTTGTAGGAAGGTGCGAAATTGTCCTAGCATGACAGCGATGAGCTTGATTTCGTCTTCTCCTTGTAGACGCAGGTCACGAACTAACTCCCGAGCTGCATCAATCTTACCAGTCAGGATGTGTTGGGTCAAGTCAAAGATATTATCCTGCAAGGTTTTAGGGATGGCTTCGTCAATATCAGCCTGACTGATTTTGCCAGATTTTTTGTAGGATTTGAGAAAGGCCAGATTTTTCAGAATCTCACTGAAATCGAAATTAGATTTGATGAGCAGGGCCTCAAAGACGCCCGAGTCGAAAACTAGATTGTCTTTGTGAGCTTGTTTTTGAAAATAGGTGCGCAGCTCAGCTTCCTTCAAAGTAGAAGCCTCAAAAACCTGAGCGTCGCGTTTGAGCAACTTGACCAAACGACGTTTGCCATCCAATTTTCCAGGGGCACAGATGATGAGCTTGGTTGTCTCCACGGGATTTTCCAGATAAGCTTCGAAGCGCTTGAGTTCTGTTTCATCTAGATAAGCCCTTTTATCCGTTGTGATATCTAAAAGGTTGTCAAAGATAACAACCTTGCTGTCTGCGAAAAAAGGTAGGCTCTCAAGGTCCATCTCTGCATCTTGATAGTTGTTCTCAGCCATATCAAAATAAGAGTAGGTCAAGTCATCCTTGTCAAATCCCACCTTTTCCAGCAGGTGTTCCTTGAGCTGAATGTATTGCCCTAAATCTTCTCCAGCTAAAAGAGTAAGGGGTGATAGGTTGTCTTTGCTTAAATTATCAATTTGTTCGATTGTAATCATAGCCTTATTATACCATGCTTGTAGCATTTCAGCAGGGAAAAGAAAGGCTTGGTGGTTAAGTTCACCAAACACGTAGAAAATAAAAAATTAAAGCAACGGTAGAAAAAACAAGTGGATAGGTGTAGCCAAGCAGACCCAATCCTTATACTTTATGGCAAAAGCAAATGCATAGACCGACATGGTCAGCCATGCAAAAAGAGAAAAGCTCAAAAATAATGCAATTAGAACAGTTAAAAACATGCAGATATTGCCAGAAACCGTTTTTCTAACCACTGATAAGACGATTAGCAAGTCTGCCAGAACGACAGCAAAATGGATACCTGCCCAATTCAAATGTCTAATGTTTTTCTGAACCAAGTCTTTGTTCAGGATGTCCTACTTTCTATAGCTTAGCCAAATTAAAAGATACTGTCGTATATGAGAGACTATGAGCTAGCAAGAAGAGAGAAGTTCAACTTAAAGCAGCTAAGGCTGTAAGGGTTATCCTAGAAGTCTAGAAAACTGTTTAACAAGGAAGCCTGAGGGTATCCCAGTGCTATGAATGAAATATTTTTTCTAACTTTTTATCAATATTATCTCTATTTTTTATCAAAAGTTAATATTTTTAATTTCTCAGCCGTACTGTAGCACTAAACGAAGGAAATAGTCGAATATTGTCGAAAATGCACTTTTTACTAAAAAGTTTCTTTCACCTTACAGTCTCAGTCATCCATTTTTTCAGGCCGATAAAACGGATGGCTCCCTGCTGGTCGGTGCGGTAAACCTGACTGTTAATCTTTTTCAGTCTGTCCAGCGTTTCTTGATGGGGATGTTTATAACGATTGTTTTGTCCTGCTGAGATGAGGGCAATCTTGGGTTGGAGTTGGGCTAGAAATTCTGGACTAGAACTGCCCTTAGAACCGTGGTGGCCTGCCTTTAGCACATCAATTGAAAACGGCGGATAGCTAGCCAACAATTCAGCCTCACCAGCTTCTTCCAGGTCACCAGTGAAGAGAAAGGTCTTGTCCAGCAGCTTGCCATAGAGCACCAGAGAATCATTGTTGCCTCCATCGCCAGTCTGATTGGGATAAAGTACCTGCAAGTGACTACCCATAATGGGCAAACTATCCCCTGCTTTGACCACGCGCACCTTGGTCCTCATCACCTTGAGTCGCTCTACAAAATTTGGCACTGTAAGACTTCCAGGACTAACTAAGACCTCACCTATATCAAAATGTTTAGCGACTTCCTCCATATCGCCAATGTGGTCGGTATCGGTATGGGTCAGCACCAGCTGGTCAATGCGGCTGACTCCGCGACTGTTCAGATAAGGAATCAGCGTACGTTCGGCATTACTATCCATGTCCCGTTTTTGCCATTCTTGCTTGTTTTCAAAAGCCACCTTCCCTCCGACATCAATCAGCACCGTCTTCCCTCTGACATCACGCAAAAAAATACTATCACCCTGTCCGACATCCACCACCGTCACCTCGTTTTGCAGCGGGTGTTTACTGAGAAAAAATAGCAGAGCAATGACTAAGCTCAATAGTAGCGCCAACCTTTTTCTCCTGTAAAAGTCATAAAGGCAGCCCAACAAAATTAGTGAAGCTAATAAGAGTAAAATGTCAGGCTTTCCGAAAACTAAAGGACGGGAGAAAATTTTTCCAGCCCAGCTCACTAGCGATTCTAAGAGGCTAAAGAAGCTGTTGGCAAAAGTGATTTTAACCAGGGGTGACAAGAGAAAAATGATGCTTAGCATAGGCAGCATGATCAAGTCAAAGGCCAGGGAGAAGACGGCTGTCAGTACGATGGACATTGGTTGAAAGGTTGAAAAATAATAGATCAAAATTGGTAAAATTCCTAGCGAGATGGTCAAGGTTTCTGCTATGATTTTGCGATACTTACTGAGATCGTCAAAATCTGTCAAGGACAGGATGAATGCATAGGCAAAACTTAATATGCCACCTGTTGTGAGCAAAAAATTGGGCATGATAAAGAAGCTAAATATGATGGTCAAGGCTAGATTGTCCAATTGCTTGAATCCTAGATTGGCTAGACTGGATTGCAGAAGACTTCTGATAACTGAAATTGAAAAACCTGTCAATCCTGCATAGCAGATTGAAAAAGGAATTTGCAAGAAGTCCACGTAGCCCCTGCACCAGCCCATTCTTAGAAAAAGATAGCGAAAAATACCCAGAAAAAAGCCAACCTGCATGCCAGACAAGGCAAAAAGATGGATAATCCCTAAGCTGCTGTAAAGGTCGCTCATCTCGCCAAAGGACTTGTCCAAGTGTCCAAAGAGCAGCCCTGTCATGTAATGGCGCATGGGCGTTGGAAAGTTAGTCTGGATTGATACAATAGCCTTCCTACGCCACTCCTGTAAATATCCTGTAATACCGGCTGGCTTGGCTAAATGAACAGACTTAATTTTTTCAATCTTCGCCAAGCGATAAATTCCTTGTGTTTTCAAATAGGCTTGGTAGTTAAAACCAGAGAAATTACGTTGGGGAGTAGGGACCTCAGTTTTGGCGACCAAATCCAGCTGGATGGTCTTGTCTAAGTCTCGAAAAAAGCGCTGCTCTGCTTGTGACTGTAGTCTATAGAATGCCTGATAGGTCTGCCCATTTGATTGGCCTCGAAAAGATAAGAGATCTCCGTTGATTGCGATGCTATCAGGAATGACTTTTAGCTGCTGCAGGCTAGCTGGCTGATTTTGCTGATGCTGTTGATGCTGGTAATTAAGCACGGCAAAATACAGACCGAATCCCGCTAAGAAGCAAAGTGTCTTGGTAACCTGAGTTCTGCCGTAATGCCGACACAGGAATAAAAAGGCAAGAATCATCAAGACCAGCCCTGCTATTGTCCAAGAAAAGACCAGAAAATAAAGCAAGACTAGCAAAAAAGCCAAATGAATTGGCTTGATGGGAAGATATCTAATCAATAGTCACCTCCACTTTGAGCTTTTCGAGGGTCTTGTCGCCGATACCTGAAACATTTTTTAGGTCGTCCACAGACTTGAAACCACCATTGCTATCGCGGTAGTCCAAGATGTCCTGAGCCCGCTTCGCCCCGATACCAGAGATGGTCTGTAGGTCAGCCAAGGTGGCAGTGTTTAGGTTGATTTTATCTGCGCTGCTGCCTGTTAAAGTTGATTCGGAACTAGCAGATGGGCTGCTGATCACACTGACAGCTTCACCCTGGCTGGCAACGTAAATGACCTGCTCATCACTGATTTTCTGGGCGAGATTGACAGATTTCTTGTCAGCTTGACCGTTAAAACCGCCAGCGGCCTTGATGGCATCCGTCACACGACTATCAGCTGGCAGGCTATAGACGCCCTCTTTGTTAACAGCGCCCTTGACATCAACCATGTAATGGGCATTGGCAGATGAAGCTGACGCTGCTGATTGTTCTGGATGGATTGCTGTCTGACTGCTGTCTGTAGACTGCGAAGTGCTTAGCAGAGTTATGTTTGCAGAGACAGGTTGGGATGGATTGAGAAAATGTGTCCAAATCACAAAGCCCAAAACCAATACCAGCAAACTCCCCAACAATCCTGCTACCAGCTTGTTTTTAGCAATAAGGTCACGACATTTTTCCATGTAAACTTCTAACATTTTATCACCTCACCTTAACTATACGAAAAAACTCGCCAAAATGACGAGTTTTTTGTCTTAGTTTAGTTTACGGTGCTTATCAGGATCCCAGACAAAGCTAGCAATGTAACTAAAAATCAGAGTCAAGATAACCACAATGATGGCAATCAAGCCGAGCGGCACACGGTAAATATAAGTCAGCGGATTTGGTTTTTTAAGCGTGTGGTAGGTCGCATTTTCAGCATCCAGACGGTCAAATTCTGTCTGAATGCGGTTTGCCACTTCTTCAATACCTTCGTCATTCATGCGACGAATATCAGACACATCAATCGGATCTCCAAAGTTCATATCCACGCGCTCACCTGTCAGAAGCCCCTTAATTTCCATTGGCCCTGCATAGACAACTGGCATGATTTTGACCTTGGCCATCTTGGCAATGACAGCAACACCGCCCTTAACATCACTTGAATGACGGCTACCACTTGGGAACATGACTAAGGAACGATTACTCTTCTTGAGCATACTGACAGGGTATTTAATGGCTTGTTGACCAGGATTGTCACGGTCAATAGGAAAGGCACCGCACATGCGAATCCACCAACCAAAGATGCGATTATTGAAGAGTTCTTTCTTAGCCATGAAGATGAACTGCTTAGGTCGCGCTGCAAAGGCCATGTAAATGGGATCCCACCAGGTACGGTGAGGGGCTACCAAAATGTAATTTTCGTTCTTGTCTAAAATTTTATTTTCATTGTGATAGTGGGCATTGCCGTTGATGATCCAAAGTAGGAAAACAACCAAGCCTCTTAGGTAAGTATAAAACACAAGTTTACTCCTTTTTAAAATCTTCTTTCCCATTGTATCACGATTGGGGTATTTACGAAAGAAGAAACTCATTTTTAAACATGCTATAATGAACAGAGGAGGTACGGTATATGGTAACTTACATCTGGCTTTTTCCCCTACTTTTTATCTGTCATGATATGGAAGAAATTATTGGCTTCATGCCTTGGATAAGCAAGTACAAACAGCTGCTCCAAGAGAAGGCTCCGATTTTTCTGAGACTTCATGACGGCCTTTCAACAGAAGGTTTTGCACTAGCTGTTTTTGAGGAACTGATAATCGTCTTAATATTTTCACTGGTCGCTCTTATCGGCCATCATAGAATCCTCTACCTCATCTGGTTAGGTGGCTTCATCGCCTATGCCCTCCACCTACTGGTTCACATCTTTCAGGCACTCTTTCTCAGACAGTACATTCCCTCGCTAGCGACGTCTCTTATCTGCCTTCCTATCAGTTGCTGGATTATTGGAAAAGTTAGTCTGCTGTTGCAGGTTCGTTGGGCGGAGCTGCTTGTTTTTTCTATCATTGGCTGTCTCATTGTCGGTGTTAATCTAATTTTAGCACTCACGTTTGGCAAGCAATTCTCAAAATGGCTGGCAAAAAAGTCATTCCTCTAACTCAATTGTCACTTTTTCTGCTATAATGAAGACTATGACAAATCCGATTTTAAAAGAGGGAGAGCGTATTGACCAACTCTTCTCTACTGACGTCAAAATTATCCAAAACAAGGACGTCTTTAGCTACTCTATTGACAGTGTTCTGTTGTCACGCTTTCCAAAAATCCCTAAAAAAGGCTTGATCGTTGACCTCTGCTCGGGCAATGGTGCTGTTGGCCTCTTTGCTAGCACTACGACTTCAGCTCCCATCACCCTAGTTGAATTGCAAGAGCGTTTGGCGGACATGGCAGAGCGGTCTATCCGACTCAACGACCTACAAGACCAAGTGCGGATGGTCAATGATGATTTGAAAAATCTACTGGACTACGTCCCCCGCTCGCAAGTTGACCTCATGCTATGCAATCCGCCCTATTTCAAGGCTACAGAGACTTCCAAGAAAAATCTGTCCGAGCATTATTTACTAGCGCGGCATGAAATCACAACCAATTTGGAAGAAATCTGTCAAGTCGCCCGCCATGCCCTCAAATCCAATGGCCGCTTAGCCATGGTTCACCGTCCTGACCGCTTCCTTGACATTATCGACACCATGCGCAGTTACAACCTCGCGCCTAAGCGTATCCAGTTCGTCTATCCTAAGGCAGGCCGCGAAGCCAACATGCTCCTTATCGAAGCCATCAAGGATGGCTCAACGGATGGCATGAAGATTCTACCGCCACTTTTTGTCCACAAGGTTAATGGCGATTACACTGACGAGATTTTTGAGATTTATTTCGGGAAAAATGGCAGAGCAGATGAAAGATAAAAAGGCCTATATGTATGTCTTGGAATGTTCAGATGGGACGCTCTACACAGGCTACACAACAAATCTTGAGCACCGCCTTAAAACCCACAACGCTGGTAAGGGAGCCAAGTACACCCGTGCTCGCCTGCCAGTCGAGCTCCTCTATTTTGAGACTTTCGATAGCAAGCAAGCTGCCATGAGTGCCGAAAGCTACTTCAAACAAAAAACTAGACAACAAAAGCTGGCCTATATCAAGCAGATGAACAGTAAGGGAAACTAGATTTGCTAGCTCTATTTCATTTTTCTAGAATTACGCACAAGAGCTAGGGTAGAAGTCCGGCTCTTTTTCTCTTATCTAGCGATGCTGTGCTGGAGTTGGAGACAGGTAAGGCTGAAGCCACTCAATTTAGAGAAAAATGAAACAATGACTCAAAAAGTATCTGGCCGCGACATTGTTTTTCAAATAACTCCCTAATAGTTTCTGGTCAGCTTGCCTAATCATTAGTCAGATTTTTGGATTGTGTGAATGAAAGTTATCCCTTTTTAAGTCTTCTAGTTCTATTAGCTGGCCACCGTGTTTATCCTGATTTTCTCCATCCTATTTTACTAAGAAAAATCCTTGACTTGGAGTTCAGTCTAAGTGTTATAATTGATTTAATTATTTAATTAAAGAAAGGATAGAGCGTTCTTAATCTAACGGTGGAGGGCTCTAGGTATTTTACAATGAAAACAGCTATTTTTGAAAAAGCCGGTCTTATGACAGTTGAAGAAGTTGAAAAACCTTGTTTGCAAGCTGATGATGATGCTATCATCAAGATTGTGCGTGCCTGTGTCTGTGGTTCTGATCTCTGGTCTTATTCGAACGGGGATGAAAAAGCAGCTCATTCAGCAAATAGTGGACATGAAGCGCTGGGGATAGTTGAAGAAGTGGGCTCTGCTATTACCACTGTTAAACCAGGTGATTTTGTTATTGTGCCATTTACGCATGGGTGTGGCGAGTGTGATGCCTGCCGCGCTGGTTTTGATGGGACTTGTGACAATCATGTTATTCCAACTAATTGGGGTAATGGCTACCAAGCAGAATACTTGCGTTTCCACTATGCCAACTGGGCTTTGGTCAAAGTTCCTGGACAGCCGTCTGATTATACAGAAGGCATGTTGAAATCATTGCTGAGCCTAGCAGATGTTATGCCAACTGGCTATCATGCTGCACGTGTGGCTAATGTTGAACGTGGTGACAAGGTCGTTGTCATCGGTGATGGCGCTGTTGGTCAATGTGCTGTCATTGCAGCTAAAATGCGTGGTGCGTCACAAATTATCATGATGAGCCGTCATGAAGACCGTCAACAAATGGCCTTGTCTTCTGGTGCTACGGCAGTTGTTGCCGAACGCGGTGAAGAAGGTATTGCTAAAGTGCGTGACATCTTAGGTGGTGGTGCTGATGTGGCCCTTGAATGTGTTGGGACAGAAGCTGCACTTGAGCAAGCCCTAGGTGTTCTTCATAATGGCGGTCGTATCGGTGCTGTTGGTGTCCCTCACTACGGGGACCATCGTATTGGCTCTACTTTTGCACAAAATATTGCCATCGCAGGTGGTTCAGCTTCTGTCACAACCTATGACAAGCAAGTGCTCCTCAAGGCAGTCCTTGATGGCGACATTAACCCAGGTAAGGTCTTTACTAGATCTTACAAACTGGATGACATTGACCAAGCCTATAAGGACATGGAAACCCGCAAGACTATCAAGTCCATGATTATCATTTAACATAGCCATTCGGTTTATCATCGATTACCTTACTAACATGGAAATGTTTGCTGCAGTAAGCATGATGAAGTGAGCCAAAGAAGCTATCTTTGCCCTAGTATGGTTGGTAACGACTGGGAAGGGGACTTTTGGAGCTTAGGCCCAAAATAAGTCATGAAACGAGGAGGTCGGTTGCTAATGTCTGCACTACCTAGCATAAGAAAACATCGAAAATTAGTTTTGCGATAGGCTTTTAACGTTAAAAGAGCAGGAGCTGGTCGAATTTTTACTTCGGCCGAGCGTCCTACTCTTTTTTAGGTTAGTGACCTTTGTGTTTTTGATGGCGCTTTTCTTGGCGAATGGCGAACTGAGATGCCTTTTCTTTTTCTCGCTTGTCTTTTCTCGCCTTTTTGCGTTCAAGTTTCAAGAGCTTATGCGCTTTTTGCATCTCCAACTGGGCCTTGGTTGACAGCACAGGCTTTTTCTTAGCCTTGGCTATATCCCGCTGCATACGCTTAGGGTTGGTTTTTCTTCTCTTTTCCTTTGGGAAAATGGCAGAGCTGTTTGTTTGCTCTAGCAGACGCTCTTGTTTTCTCACAAGCCCTTGCAAATCTCTGTGGATAAAGTCCCAGATGTCGGCATCTTTTGGTTCTTTACCAAAAACATAAGGACAGGCATAGTAAGCTCCTCTGCTTTGCCATTCTAACAAAGCCGCCCAAAAAGTCCCATCAAAATAAACTGTTATTTCCATACAGTTCCCTCCTTTTTGACTGTTTAGCGATAAAGGACAACCCGGAGGGGAAGGTTACTGACACCAATAGGTGCTTGCAGACTACCTAACTGCAACTGTGTTTTTATATCTCTTATTATGATACCATTTTGTGCTTCAAAAGACGAAAAAAATTAGCAGGTACTTGCTGAAGTTTATTACCTAAGAAATTGCAAGCTATCAAAGATTTTTGCTAAGAGCTGTTCAACTTTCATCAAGTCATCAACAAGAGTTGACAGCTATTATCCAAGCGGTAGTAGAGTATTCCTCCTAATTGACGGCTATTTTCAGATTAACTTGGGAATGGCTCGCAAACAAAATATTTGCTTGGAAGAGCTGCCCGTCGTATAATAGCCTTTATTGATTTCAGACAAGAAAAGGAGAATAAAATGACAAAAGCACTTATTGTACTGACCAATGTGGAACAATACGAGAAGATTGACCGTGCCACAGGGCTCTGGTTTGGAGAACTAACCCATTTTTACGATGTCATGATTAGGGAAAATATTGCGGTTGACTTTGTCAGTCCTAAGGGCGGCTATGTGCCTCTTGACCCGCACAGTTTGGCCTTCATGACAGAGAGCGACTGGGCTTATTACAAAGACGAAGACTTCAGAAACCAAGCGCTGGCTAATAGTCTCAAGCCAAGTCAGGTCAAGGCAGACGATTATGATATCATCTATTACACGGGCGGTCACGGCACCATGTGGGATTTTGCGGACAATGCAGAGCTGGCCAAACTTGCTCGCTCGATTTACCAAAAAGGCGGTATTATTTCTTCAGTTTGTTATGGAGCAGCGGGGCTGTTAGCCATTGTAGACCAAGTGGGTACTCCACTTATTGCTGGCAAAAGGGTAGCAGGCTTTTCAAATGCCGAAGAAGCGGCCAACGGCACCAGTGATGCGGTGCCTTTCCTAACTCAGGATGAACTCATTGCCAAGGGAGGGCTTTACCAAGAAGCACAGCCATTTTCAAGCTTTGTCGTGACAGACGGACGTCTGGTCACTGGACAAAATCCACAATCAGCAGCCGCAGTTGGTCTAGCAGTGCTTGATCTGATCAAAAAAGCATAAAAAGTTGAGTGATTAAGCTCAACTTTTTTGTATTATTTATCTGCCAACCAAGGGAAGGTTTGGTCATTGAAGATGTGTTTACGCTCCATAGCTGTCAAAACTTGGTCGCAGTGGTCAATGGTGCCTAGTTTGAGGGTGATTTTATCAGGTGTATCATCCTTGGTGTGGTAGACTTGGCTGTGTCAGTGTGAACAATAATAGCGGAGCTTGTCAGGAGAGGATTGGTAAGTGACTAGGCTGTCTTGGCCAGTCAGAATCTTAAAGTCTTGACTGGCTACCAGAGCATTGCTAGAAAAGGCAGTAGCGCTAGCCTTTTGGCAAAAAGAAAAGACAAGAGGACTAAGTGATTTATGGGCTTGGTAGGTCACTTGACTGAATAAGCAGAGCTTGTAATCATAACTTGGCTTCCTTTCTTGTTTTTAGGTATTGGGCCAGCATTTTTTTCTGAGGCGCAGCCATGGGATAGTTGTCAAAATCAGCCGCAGCTACCCAGCAGAGCTCATGCGAGTTAGGCAGCGCTGCCTTTTTGATAAAGCCCTCAGTCATCTGGATAGTCCACTTTTGATGGCTAAAGGTATGGCTGACTTTCTCAAATGATTGCTCGGACCAAGTCACGTCCAGCAGGTAATCCTGCTTAAAAAGAGCTTTTTGAGAGACTGTTTCCTTTATCTGAGGCGTTCCTTCATCAAATAAATCCAGCTGTTGGCCAATAAAGTCCGTTTCCATGATGGGGAAGGACCAGAAGCCAGCTAGCAAACGGTCAGCAGTATTCTTTTCCAAGAGAAATTCGCCTTTCTCATTGCGGATGACAAAGGCTTGAATCTGCACAGGCCGAGGTTTTTTCTTTGGCTCTTTGATGGGATACTTGTCCATGGTTCCGTGTAAATAGGCTGCGCTGAAAAATCGGATAGGGCTTTCTTCAGGCCGAGGATTCTTAGCTGATTCGATGTCGGAGCCCAAGTCCATCAGTGCTTGGTTGAAATCTCCAGGACGATCGGGATCAATGAGTTCTTCCATAATAGCCTGAAAAATCTTGCGATTCTTAGGCTCTCCAATATCGTAATTAACCTCGAAAAGTCTGGCTATAACCCGCATAACATTGCCATCGACAGCGGGTTCAGGTAAGTCAAAGGCAATGGAGCAAATCGCACCAGCGGTGTAAGGACCGATGCCTTTAAGACTAGCAACGTCGTCGTAGCTTGAAGGAAACTTGCCAGCAAAGTCAGCAATGATTTGTTGGGCAGCCTTTTGCATGTTGCGGACGCGGGAGTAGTAGCCTAGTCCCTCCCAGGCCTTGAGTAATTTTTCTTCGGAAGCTTGAGCCAGTTGATCAATCGTTGGGAACCAGTCTAAAAAGCGTTCATAGTAGGGGATGACAGTGACAACCTGTGTCTGTTGCAACATGATTTCGGAGACCCAGATGTGGTAAGGGTTCTTAGTGCGGCGCCAAGGTAGATCACGCTTTTCTTGATCATACCAAGCTAGAAGCGTGCGGCGAAAAGAGGCAATCTTTTCAGAATCCCACATTTTGATACCGTAATCGTTTAAATCTAACATAAATCTATTGTAGCAGACTGAAAAAATATTTCAAAAAAAGTTAATTTTTAAAATAAAAACATTGACAAAAGTAAGCGTTTGCAATATAATATAAGTGTAAAGAAGATGAGATGCATCAAGGAGGTTTATCCATGGTGATGTTTAACATTTCGAGGTACAAAAATGGAGACTAGTCTCCAGATTCGGTAGGCAAACGTCAACTTTACACCAGTCTAGTTAATTTGCTAGATTCAGCACTCAATGGCCATTGGGGTAGAAAATAGTCGCTAGTTATGTGCATGTTTGAAGGTTATCGGAGGTAAAGATTATGCTAATGATAAATGTCAACAGGTACAGTAATGGAGACCTGTAAAGATCACAGCGGAGCGTCACTCGCTGTGACGAGGGAGACCTTGCAATAAAGATTTTCAAGTAACATTGGAGGTATCTTATGAACGTTGCTCGGTACAAGAATGGTGATAACTTAGCTGTTGCAAAATATAGCTAAAGGAGTGTTGCCGATGTAAATAGTGATAAAAGTTGTTAGTGGAGGTATAAGCTTATGCTAAAAATGAATTTGAATCGCTATAAAAATGGAGATAAAAATCCGACAGACTGACTCCTTATGAGAAAGTTTGTGGGAGCACAAACAGCAAATATTTTTAGAAAAGGCGGGTTTGCACCCAATGTCATTAAGCTAACTAACCTATCACGTTTTGTGGTAGGTTAGTTTTTTATGTTACACTAAAAATAAAAGGGGAAAAATCATGCTAGACCAGATTAAAGCTCATTTACTTGATAGTATTAACGACATCGTTTCCACCGCAAACCAGTTTGTGCTTCATCCTGAAAAAGATTTTAGTCGGAAAAGTCAGCTAACGATGGAAACCATGATTCAAGCTATACTGACCATGGGTGGTAATACCTTAGCCAAAGAGCTACTTGATTTAGATTTGCCTGTCACTCAATCTGCCTTTGTTCAAC